>NZ_CP166993.1:318561-637123 GCF_048319245.1 Litorimonas sp. RW-G-Af-16 | reverse complement strand
CCAGGCGTCACAGGCGTCAGTCCTTGGTCGAGATATATGATCCGTGCGCCCGCAGGCACAGCATCAACCATATCCGCATCTGAACCGTTTAGCCCCCGTAGAAAGCGTCGAGCGCGGTAAATATTGGGAGCGATGAGTGTGATGTCTGCACATTGCAGTATTTCCCAGCCTGCATCAGTCTCAATCGCAAATCGGTTCTCACCGGCCAAAATCACATCATCAGGTAAACCTGACAAGGCTGCACGCGGCATGAAAAACTCCAGATCAGGCCCAAAATCCCAACGCCCAACAGGCCCGCGCCATAACGTCGTCAAACTTGCGCCCATCCAAAGCGGCCCCGATACTGATACTTTTTGACCTGCGATACTCACATTATGTGGCTCGAATGGATCCATAATCGATCCAACCCAGCAACCAGTTTTGTTCCCAGGCAGATCAAATCCTAACGACAAAGGGCGGCTTACCCAGAGCGGATCAGTTGTCACGCTTGGCAATCGGCTACCTTGGTAGGGCGAAACGTCTGTCGCAATGCGATAGGCCGAAATCCCGTAAACCGTTCCCGCATCTATTGCATTTATCTCCCATTCGCCTGCTTGGTCTGGAAAGTGTATACGGTCACCGACATGGATATTCAGCGCCGCCTTCGGAGGAAGTGAAAAGCTGACGCGCTCCATTTGCAAGTGGTGATCCGTTAGCCGTGTATCCGCGAGATAATTCGCAAAGCTTCGATCCATCGCAATCGGTACACGCAAGTCTTTGACACGCACGGTTTGCGCCGTAAGATTTCGTGCCGCAACAGAGCCTAATTGATAGTCATTTGACACATCGATAAAATGTACTCGCAGGTCTTTT
Source organism: Litorimonas sp. RW-G-Af-16 (assembly GCF_048319245.1). Classification (GTDB taxonomy): domain Bacteria; phylum Pseudomonadota; class Alphaproteobacteria; order Caulobacterales; family Maricaulaceae; genus Litorimonas. The sequence continues at coordinate 636,271 of NZ_CP166993.1, read as the reverse complement.
AATTGCGTCTCTGGGTCGTCCCTTTCCACGATTAAATTCCCGCGGTCATCAGTTACTAGAGTGGTCGCTTCAATCACGTGTTTTGATGTCTGGCCCCGACTAGAAAATTGCAATTTGCCGTCGCGCTCTGACAGCTGTAAGTTATAAGTTTCAAAGAGGGGAGTTAGGGCCGCTCTCGCGCTCATGGGGCGGTCAATGTGATAGCCTTGGAGTAGGCCAGACACACGGCTGACATCAATATTTTCAACACCGCTTTGCGTCGTTAAATCGGTAATGACGGAAGACAGGGAAACCAATCCCATACGCCCAGAAATCCAATGGCCTGTCTGCCAATTATTGCCATCAGACCACACGGATAATCTGGCCGGAAAATCAGGATAAGGGCGCGCATCCCACGCCCAAACGGACACCATTTTCGTGTCTATCATTCGCCCAGAATAAACACTTGAATCGGGATTATTATCTATATCAGCCCAGTAAGAAATTAGAGCTTCTAAATAATTCCGTTGGATAAGGTCATCCCTGTATCCATCTGAATAATAGGGTAATTTATCTTCTGAACTTTTAGGATCAGAGAAAACATTGGGTTGATTAGCGCCGTTATGGATAGCGGGGCAGCCTACCTCTAACAACCAAACAGGTTTGCTTTGTGGCACCCAGTTTGTAGGGGGCGAAACCTCCGTGCCGCCTATGCGATTGTAGTGAAGATTTGACCACCAATTCCGAATATCCTTATAGCGAAAAACCCAATCCTTTTGTGCTGCACCATCTGTAATCGGGCTACGGCTTTGTGCGTCGCGATCGACGTTATTTGCGTAGAAATAATCATATCCCTCGCCGCCTTCAATCTGCGAGGCAAGGTAAGATTTATCATACCCGTTTTCACTAATCTCTTGATCAAGATGAGAGATGTTTTCTCGCCAATCTGATAGTGGAAAATAGGCATCAATCCCGATGGCATCAATGGCATCTGACGCCCATAACTCATCGAGATGAAAGAAGACATCACCACTATTATCTTGCGGATGAAATCCAAAATATTCAGACCAGTCGGCAGCATACGTTATGCCTGTTTGTGGGCCTAGGATTTGCCGAACATCGCTTGCTAATTCCGCTAGTTTTGTGACAGCAGGAAAAGTATTATTTATATCGCGCAAAGTCGTCAAACCTCGCATTTCTGACCCTAGAATAAAGCGGTCAACTCCACCTGCCCGACGGCATAGATTTGCGTGATGAAGGATAAAGTTACGGTATCGATAATCCGTCGAACTTTTATTGCTTGACCCTGTCGTGTTTGAAAAACCAGCGGCAGTCGCGGCCCCGAAGAAGGCCTCTATTTGCGCGTTCGTCTCCGTATTTTTATCTTCCGTTCCCGTGATGCGTCCGCGCCAAGGAAAAGCTGGTTGCTGCCCCCCACCACCTGGCATGGGAAGCCCTGATCCCTCTGGAATATCCATCAGCACGAAGGGGTATAATGTCACTTCCAGCCCGCGTTGCTTTAATGCACGGATGGCTTCGATCAAGCTAGCGTCGCTGGGGCTCCCGCCATAGTTAGGACGGCCATCCGCATCGCGGCTCACCAAATAAGCATTCCCGCGCGTATCAGAGCCAACTCGCCAAGCATTGTCTGGCACAACACGGTCACGACTCTCCACGCCAGGTTTAATTTCGCACGCCCCGCAGCGCAAATCCGTCCCGAACCACGACGCAATTATCGAGACATTTTTACAATTTGGAAGTTGCGTCTGGAGTTGGTCTAAGGCCAGTTCTATATCAGCCTTGCCAGTCAAATTGTTCATGTTGATGGGGCGCGAAACACCGGGCTGCGGCGTTTCTTCGACAATCGAGGTCGCGTACGCATATTCGCCTGAGCCAGGCAGAAGGTTTACACTCTGGATCAAATTTTCCAAGCGCGGACTATCCTCGCTCTTAGGGACACTGATAACTTCGGCGTTAATTTGTGGCAGTTGCCCCCCGAAACCATCCAGCGGGAAATCTTCAAAGACTAAGTAAGCCGTCCCACGAAACGCTGGCACATCAGATGATTCGGTGGCCGCAATAATTGGGTCGGGATGTTGATCTTCCTGTCCTCTATTGACGCGAATAGTCAAATCACGCGTTTGAAGCGGCGCACCATTCGCCCAAATACGGTCAACCCCAAGGATCTCGCCTTCGCATAAGCCAATCGCAAAACTGATTGTATAACTATAGGTTTTTTGTGTTGGCCCGCCTCCTTTTCCGCTACCAACACGCGTTTCTTCTGATGTTTCGCGAATACGAGACGCCCAAATCACCTGTCCTGCCAGACGAATACGGCCATAAACTCGGGACATTGGCGCACCATCGCGGGAGGTCTGTAAGTGAAAGCTCTCAAGTCGTGGGCCTTCAAATGTGCGGTCATCAAAAATATTGCTAATGGCTTGACTGGCGGCTGTTTGCGCAACGGTAGCGCCAACTTGCACAAGGGAATTGCCGATAAATTGTGCGGCGGATACGGCCAAAGTTGTCATAATTAGTCTTTCTGTGACAGGGGTGGGAAGGCAAAGCTATGCACCCAACGGCGCTGCCAATACGGGACGAGGAAGCTCTCAGTGACGGCTTTGCCCCAATATGCGTGGATCAGAGTTGTCTGGCTGGCTTTGATGCCGATGTGTTTACACGGCGCCCCTTCCGTCATCCGAAACAGCATAACATCGCCTGGAAGGGTGTCCGCAGTCGCAATAGGAACGAGGCACCGCTTCGCAGCAGCAAGCAGGATTTCTTCTCCCGACACATCGCTCCAGTCAGGGGTGTATCTCGGCGCTATTTCTGGCTCATTATTGTAAAGCTCGCGCCAGATACCGCGTATCAGACCCAGACAATCCGTGCCTGCGCCTTTGACACTCGCTTGATGCTGATAAGGTGTATCGCGCCAGTCCATTGCTACCGCCAGCGCAGCAGCCCGCGTCTTTGGATCTGACACTACTTGTAACGCGAACTACCATCGCGTCTTTCGCCGATTTGCGGTGCTGCCTGCAAAGCGTCATCGCCAAGTAGGTAGGGGAAGCCCCGAAAATTAGAAGCGTTCTCAAATTGATCGCGACAGGCCGAGAGTGTTTTTGAGCATGTCATACCAGTCGGTAGAGCGTTAAGATTCACGCCACACCGCGCATCCCCTAAGCTAGCATCGCAACCTTGCGAAAAAACACGCCCGGTATTACGCTCTAACTTTGACGCGTGTCCGACCCATTCCGCAGAGAATCCATGGTCAGATATTTTCAGGTTTGCGATACGCCCAGAGGCAGCGATGACGTAATCTTCTGGACGCTGCCAATTCAATGTATATTGCGTCAATACCGCATCATCCAAATAACCATCTTGAAGTGATTGCGCGGTAAGTTCTGGCAGATCAAATAACGCCGTAAAGCTACCACCATCGCTTTGAAAGTTGAGACGGTGATCGCTATCAGTTGCTGATAAACTCGCCTGAGGTATGTAGTTTGTGCCGTTAAGGAAAAACGGTGCGTCGTGATTAGTTAGACCGTACGCCTTGCCATTTGGAAGCTTTAATTCCCAGGCTGAACATAGTGTCGTAGCTGTCTGCGCAAGATGAGTTTTAAAGGTCGGTATTAATTCAACCATGGTCAAATACCTCGATCAATGGCAGCTCAGATATCTGCAGTGCGCCGTAATCGTCGTGAACAATATCTAGTTTATCTGTATCAAATCTAACTGGCACATCGAATTCAAACCCTGCAGAGATGACTGCACCTGCTGGAAGAGGTTTGGAGAATTTGACTATGCCAGTCATATCGCTGACGGTGTAATCTCTCGGTGGAATAATCATACCCTCGATAGCAATCACAACTGAGCTAGCACGTGGTTTGGTTATCTCTCTGTGATAAACGAAGGCACCAAGGCCATATGATTTCATCAGTTGAAACTGAGTCATCTGCCCATCACTTATACCTAAGACTTCATCAGTTGCCGTAATACCTTCATCTGGCTTTGCAGTTGAGAAGTCTGTTTTGTCGCGAAACCGAAAAGCATGTAGTCGCCCGCGACGTTCTTCAAAAAAAGATATGATTTCAGTGACTTCTTCATAGGACTTAACGCCGATTGTCGCCTGATATTGACGTCGGGAATGACGTTTTGTTGTATTGCGAGCTTCCGCCCCGCTCGCGAGCTCTACAATATCGGTGAAGCGTTCTGGTCCACCACGTGAGCCAAAAGCCAAGTGCCACGGGAAATGCACATTGTGAAAATCTGACATATTATGTCTTTCTAGTTAAATAAAACTGCACGCTAATTTCGTGCCTGTCCGCGGGCGACAGCTTGGGCCAAGCGGGTCGCAATCTGCGCCTCTGATTGTTTCAAACCCGCAGATGATCCTGTAGAATTAATTGTCATATTGACAGTAATAGGAGGCTTTGAATTGGCGCTTGATCCTGTCAATCCTTTGCCAATATCACTGACAAGAGATTGCAGCGGTGCGGTCACCAACTCATTAATTGCGAGCCGTGCAAGGTCACGTGAAACACTTTCAGCCAAAGCATTAAATGAGAACTCACCAGATCGCGCAGCGCGTTCAAACGCATTCGCTATCCTGTCCCCCGCGAGCTCGAAGGCCTGCGCGAGATCATCAGCCGCTTCGATTGCCGGGCCTTTAGAAAAGGCATCCAAGGCACGCGCCGCATCATTTGGCTCAGTCATAATTCATCCACTTCATCGGGAAATTTTTGGCAAAGAATGTCTAACTCTGCGCGGTTCAAATTTGGGGACATGCTGGTGTTTAAAATCGTAAACCAGTCATGCACAGACGTGCCCCAAAAGACGTTTGGAGGCATATTCATTTGTCGCACAGCAAAGCGCAGCCATGCCTCAAACGGCCAATCACTTTGGCGCATTTTCACCTCTAAATGTCTTGTTTATTATCTCTGTGATGGCCGACATAGCGGCAGCTATTTCAGGCGAACTCGCAGAGGCTGCTAGCCTGTCCACATCCTCGGAGGGGAGACAAGGACGCAAAAGACAGGCTAGCAACGTGCGCGCTGCATCATCGTTGAGATTTCGAAAAACCTGCGCCAGATGCAGCGGTCCCCCACCTCCGAAACGCGCCGATATTTCGGCTAACGCTCCAAGCGTGAGGCGAAGGTGGTAGGTATCGCCAGCAATCACAATAGACTGATCACCGGGCTGATAACCTTGATAGCTTGCTATCATTTAGAAGGCTGCAAATTGCGGAACGCCAGCACTCACAAGTGACACATCAAAGCTAGCCTCACCCTGATAGGTGCCCGAATAACTCAGCGCACTCAAAATGAACGGGCCCGTCAGAGTCCCAAAGTCTGGGATGATGCACTGACACTCGATTACTGATTGTTCGAAAAAGGCTTGCCGCATCAAAGCATCCGACGCCCCATCGCGAAACACTCCTGCCCCGCTGATCTCGACAGATTTTGTGCCTGCGCCTGGCAGCAATTCTTTCCACCCATCCACAGATCCCGTGTCGGTAATATCAACAGGTCGCGAATTGAGACGAAAATTTTTTGTGCGAAGTCCCGCTACGGTGACGTAATCACCTGCGTCATTTTTAATTTTAAGGAGCATATCGCTCCCGCGTTGGGCCGCCATGGGACCTCCTATAATTCGGTTTCAAGAGTGAGTGAGAGGCGCAGTAAGCCATGCAATGTGCGGCCATCTGTGGCGCGCATGACATCGGCATAGATCACCGTTGCACGACTTATTCGTGCGTTCTCCGATGATTGGCCACGTGCAGACAGTAATGCGTTTTCGACATGACTTAGCAGAGTAAACACCTCCGCGCGGCTCGCATATCGGGACCAAATATGCAAGCTCATCTGATGGTTAGACAAGCTAACCCCATCGCCACTATCGTCTGATGACCGCAGCGGGCCATAGGTCAGATAGGGGTAAACGGGATCTTCCGGCGCCGCGTCATATAGGCGTGGTGGATCGCCAAGCAGGGTTTGCAGCGTTTGGTCCGCGCTAAGAACAGCGTGAACCAGCTTGGCGAGTTTCGTAGCATTGGACGAGACACTCATAGCGCTTCCTCCTCACAGATGAGATGGAGCCGCTCTCGACGAGTGTCAGGGTCGGACGCCGCGACAACGCGTAAAATACGATCGCCCCAGATCAACCTTGCCCGCTCTGGGAAAGGCGAAATATGGCGGATCGTGACTTTATAGGACTGCGTCACCGTCAGCCGACCATTGTCCCGAACCTCTGTGATAGATTTCGGTGTAATCGCGCCCCAGAGCTGTCGTTTGAAATTCCAAACTCGAGATGCGCCGCCAAATTCATCTTGCGTTTCCGACGGCGTATATAGACCAAGCCGCACACGTAATTGCCCAATCATAGCCGCATCCCCCGGTAAGGCATCAGCAAAGCATCAACCATCATCGGCGTCGGCGCATCAATATCGCCGCGATGTTCATAAGCCTGCGCGATTAACAACAGCATGGCTTGCCGCAAAGGCATTGGAATATCGTCTGGCGTTGGCCCAAAACCCGCAACAAAATCGATTTCTATGCCTTGACCATCTGGAAATGCGCTGCGCCAATTTTGCCCAGAGGTTAACGTGATTGGTACAGGGCGCGCCTTACGGTTCGCTCGAAATGCACTGTCTGAAACTTCTAATGTATCAGTCTCGGTGATAACTCGGGCCGTCGTGATCTCTAAAACGGGATAGCAGTTCAAGTAAGTCGATTTGCCTTTGGGCAAATTGCGCGCCAGAGTCTGCGCCCGTGTGATGAGGGAAAGTCCCGTCTCGCGTTCTACTTTTTCGCGCGCAAATCGAATGAAACCGGATATCAGTGTGTCTTCATAGTCATGGTCAACACGCAGAAACGTCTTGGCCGTTTCGAGTGTAATCGGTTCTGTGGGCGGCGGGTTTATGTCAAAAATTCGCATGGGGTGTCCTCCTCTAAGATGGGCTAGGGTCATAAAAAAAGCCGCACAGAGCGCGGCTTTCGGATCGGTTTTTTAGTCAGGTGAGCGGGGCTATGCCGCGCCCTTGAGGACTTTGATCGCGTCGAAATCCTGCACACCACCGCCCACGCGCTTGGTTGTGTAGAACAAGACATACGGCTTGGCAGAGAACGGATCGCGCAGCACGCGGACACCTTGACGGTCAACAATTAGGTAGCCACGACGGAAATCACCAAAGGCAATCGCCGCCTCTTCTGTGTCCATATCCGCCATGTCTTCCATCTCTGTCAGGGCATAGCCGAGCAGAGTGCTAGGCTTTCCAGCTTCGACAGATGGCTGCCAGATATAATTGCCATCAGCGTCTTTGAACTTACGCACTTCGTTGACCGTGCGGCGGTTCATGACAAAGCTGGCCCCTGCACGGTAACGCGATTTCGGCGCGTAGATCAGGTCGAGCAAATCATCGACAGGGTTCGTCGGATTAAATCCGCCAGCCACACCTGTTGCGATCGAGCCGATCTGACCCCAGCTTTGTGAGCCGTTATCGACTTGGGCATAGGACATAAAGCCCTTGGGCTTGTTGACGCCGTCGCCATTGACGAAGGCGGCTGTTTCTTGGGCCGAGAACACGTCTCGCACTTCTTCTGCCAGCCATTGATCGACGTCTGCAATGCTATCGTCGAGCAAGGACTGTGTCGCTGCGGGCATCGCGTAAAGCTCGCCGACAGGGAAGTCGATGATCTCTAAGTTGGGCGCAGAATTGCCAAGCGGCATAGCGGCCTCGCCTGTCCAGCCAGAGCTGACGCCCGTTGCTGTCACAGGTTTCTTATAGCCGCAGTGACCAATCCGTCGGATCGTCGCGAGCTGTCGCATGGGGGACGTTTCGGTCAAGACAGTGTCGATGCGGCTCTCTGTCTCGACTGGAGCGATATACCCGCCTTCATTATCAGTGGCGGTCATTTTGCCTTCCAGCGAGGTCAAAGCAGAAGCATCGCCTGTGCGGATGAATGAAGACCAAGCCGATTTGGCTTCTGATGTTTGGCGAGGCTCAATGCCTGGCTGCGAAAGCGACACGGAGAGGTTTTCAATCGTCTTTGTTTGCACATCAAGCGCCGCGTTGAGGCGGGCCACTTTGTCTTCGAGCAGGACGTCCGCAGTTGATTTTTTCTCAATCTCAGCGAGGCGCTGATCATTGGCGTCTTTGAAAGCGGCGAAGGTTGAGGCGAAATCTGCTTGCGCATGTTTCATCTCTGCTCCGCCCATTTTGGTCTCTAGGTTTGAATTATGACTCACGAATTAGACTCCTTTGTGATGTCGGGTTTTGGGAAATAACGTCGTCGATTTGCGTGATCCGCGCAGAACGCAGCATCGGGAAGGCGACGACGGACACCTCCCAAAGATCGAGGTCGAGTAAGAGACGCCCTTGCGACGTCTGTGATTTTCGGCGCACGCGGTAGCCAATAGAGAGGCCAGAGACGGCACCCTCAGCAATCCACCGCCGCACACGTTCCGAGCGCGCGCTGCCAGAAAAAACACGACCTGAAACAAATAGACCAGATCGGTCTTCCAACAGCCTATCCCAGACCCCGATGGGCTGATCGGTCTCATGCCCGAACAGCATGGGCAATCGCCCATCGGGAAGCTTGAGTAGGCTAGCTGCAAATGCGCCGCGCTGAACTTGGTCGCCAGACAGATCGGGCTGACCGAACAGGCTGGCATATCCACTGACGCGGAGGTCAGCAGGAGAACTCATTTCCATAGGATTATCCTTAGTTTCGAGGCTTGATCAGCTCGCGCTCAATGCGCAGCAGGCTTTGCGCCATTTGATCGGTTTGCCCTTCGAGCCGAGCGAGGCGTTCTGATATGCCCGGCGTGAGTGCCGCTTGCATTTCCAAAGCCGTGAGCCGCGCTTCCGCAGCCCCAGCCCAGATCAAAGCGCCTGCTGTCTGTGCAATGACGGCGAGCAACAAACCCATAGTGATTGTGCGGTCAAAGCGCGGCGGGTAAATAATAGGTCGCTCATTATTCATCGAATTCTGCCTCTTGACTGGCGAGACCTGCAAGTATGCGGCGCTCATCATCTGTAATAAAGGTCGCTTCAGACAGGCGTTTCCACAGCACAGCGCGTTCTTCGGCCATCGCTGGGACATGTTCGAGTTCGGCGTGAATTGTCAGGTCATCGCCGAAGAACGGCTGCAGCCAGCCTTCCAACCCTCGCGCCGTTTTTTGCACCAAGGGGATAATCGTCTGACGCCAAAATGCTTGATTGGCCTCACGGTAATTGGCGTAGCTGTTGTCGCCTGGAATTCCGAGCAGCATAGGCGGCACACCAAAAGCCAATGCAATATCGCGAGCTGCTTCGCGGCGGGTTTGCGTGAAGTCCATGTCAGAGGGCGACATGCTCATGGACTTCCAATCCAGCCCACCCTCCAAGACCATAGGCCGCCCAGCATGTTGGGGGCCGCTATAATTTCCCTCCAGCTCTGACTTTAGACGCTCAAATTGTTCGTCTGTTAGATGTTCGCCTGGTTGGCCTTTGTAGATCAGCGCACCACTCGGGCGGGCGGAATTATCGAGCAAAGCCTTCGCCCATTCCCCGCCTTGATTATGCAGATCAACCGCTTGTGCTGCCGCCTGCAAGGGCGGGAGACCGAAGCAATCATCAGACGGATTAAATAAACGCATATGATGAACGGCGCAGCGATCCGTCGCAGCGTCGCGGCGAAAGCGTCGCGCTACACCACCGAGATTGTGATCCCAGCCCTGCACTCGCCCTGCCTTATCCGTGACGAGTGACATGCGATCCGGACGCAAGGCGCGCAACATGATCGGCACGTCACTGCTCAGAACGGCTTCGAAATAGCTGTCGCCACTGACCTGGAGATAGCCGTAAAAGGCTTCCATGACTTCGGTAATTGACTGCTGGCTGTGACCTCGCACAAGCAAGCGCCCTACAGGATCGTCTGGCACGCACTGACCATCGCGCCGCGCACACAGCGCAACGGAGGCTGCAGCCTCGGAAATCATCCGCACGCAGCGGTAAGCAATCGGGTTACGTGCATAGCCTTCGCGCGACATCGCGCCAAATTCGCGCGGCGTCCACTGCGCACTGGATGTCAGTTGCAATGCCAAGATGGGCGCGGCGCCTTTCGTCTCGGGCATGGGGGCCGTAGGCATGGGCAAAGAGGTGGCCGCTTTGCGACCACGAAACGGGTTTTTCATAAACGGGATGTCCTATCAACCAGAGCTATTGAAATCAGCGCTCCAACCGCTCAGCGGCTCAAGACACAATTTCGTCGATGGGTGTTTTATAGGGGCAAATAGAACGGCGCGGATACGTCTCGCGCATTCTCTACTAAGTGACTGTAATTAAATAAGTCTAGGCAACCTTAAACAGGGATGCAGTCTTCGTATGCTGTCCCAACAATGTCATTGTGAGTTTATAATTGCTGCGCAAATCGGCCCGCATGCGCTCATCACCCAACATTGAAGCTAATGTAATTGCGCCGCGATAGGCTTGCTTGGCTTTTTCCAAAGCCGCTTTGTCTTGATTGGCTTTGCCCAGCAGCAGAAGCGTGTCAGCCAAAGCCTGCTGTATTTCCGCATGCTCACGCGGGCATGTCTCGAACGAGTAATAAGCCTGGGCTGACCGCAGCGCCGTCACGGCCTCCGACAAGGGTTCGGTCTCACCCGTCTGCGTCGCTAGAGAAATCATCTGTATCGCCAGCGCACGGTTGAGATAGCCTAGTTCAGAATTAGTATCAGCCAGCTGCTCTTGCAACTGCTGAACCTGCTTGGATTTCCGAATGTGACGCATTCCCACTCCTCAACGTCATGCCCGCAGATAATGAAAGGACATGATTAACGAGGTCTTAATTTGAGTTGAAATGTGGCGGCTTTAAGCCTGAACTGCACTAAAAAAGGCCACGAATACGCGGTGAAGCTGTGTTTGCAATCAGCAGGTGTGAAACGGCCCAAACCAGTGCGTCGACGCGGTCAGGACTGCCGCGCATAACCGGTGATCCCATCATAGCCAGTTCATCTTCTAATTCGGAAAATTGTCCAACATGACGGACTCGGCCCTGCTCATAGAGCGCAGCAACAGGCTCGGCGCGTGTGATTTTTCCGCGACTGGCATGGACTGTGCGAAGCGGAATATTGGGATCGATTTGGGCCAAGATCGTGCGGATCATATCCCCGCCTTGATTGGTCTCCGCCAGCAGGCAATCCGCTTCCCATGTATGAAAAAGCGCTATGGCTCGTCGCGCCCATCCTTCAGGCGAAAGCCCCTGCTCCGATCCGTCTTGCAGGATATACGCTTTGGCATCTCGCCCTTCGCCCACGCGCCCCGCCACGACTAAGCCGCATCGATCGGCTTTGGGACCAGAGGTCGTGGGCGGGTCTATTGAGACGATAATGCGAGAGAGTTCTGGCGCCGCAGCAATCCGCGCAGCATCAATCACGTGTCGCGTCCAAAGCGCACCCGGATGATCCTCAATTAAATCCCCATCTAATTCCTGCCGTCCGAGACGCGTGCCACCATAGGTCTGCGCCATAGCCTCAAGAAAACTAGCTGCGAGATGCCGTGCATTATCAGAAGTCTTGGCGCGGCTGATTACAAGGTCAGGCGTTTGTAGAAGCTTCTTTAGCGCAGGAATAGGCCGCGGCGTCGTCGTGACAACTAATTTTGGATCATCGCCCAACCGCAAGGCTAGACGTAAATTTGATAGGGTCTCATCGGGATGGCGCCACGCGCAAAACTCGTCCGCCCACGCCACATCAAATTGCGGCCCACGCAAACTGTCAGGATCTTCGGCAGAAAAGATATGCCCCACCGCACCATTTGGCCATTCAAGGCGGCGGCGCGAACTAATGTATTGAGGACGCTCGCTCGGATAGCCAATGCGCAGCAACCCACTATCCCCGTTCAACATCACCTCTCGGCCATCGCTTAGGTTTGGCGCGACAAGGGCGATATGTCGGCAGCCTCCCCAAGCCACGCGCTCGCGGATCCACTCTGCACCCGCACGCGTTTTGCCAGACCCCCGCCCCCCATCAGTAGCCAGATCGCCCAATCTAAGTCAGGTTCAATCTGGTCCGCCCGCGCGTGATTGTCCCAGTTTTCAAGATGCTGAAGGAGGTCGGCCGTCGTCATACGGTGAAAGAATGTCTTCAATGTCGGCGTCAGATAAGACCTCAGCATAGAGCTTTTGTAGGCGTGCCACGAAGCGCGCGCGGTCGGCGGGACTGGGGGGCGGGATGTCTTCATATCGCGTATATTGGCTCTCAAATCTGTGTGCGGCAACGCGCTCATTATGGCTTTGAATATCGCTAATGGATTTCAGGTGAGCCGAAACGGATTTTGCTAGCCTCTCCATCTCAGCAGGCGGCCCAGCTGCATCATTGGATAATGCGGCGATCTGGGCCAAGAGATGAGTGAGCGCATCTTGCAGGGGTTGATCGGAAATTGGCTCTGTCATCTGAACAGAGTATGCCGCGCCCAGGGACCGTGGATACGTCTTAGCGACTGCCCGCTTCCGTGCCGTAAAGAGTAACTAATCTTGCGAGGCCGATTTTGAGGATACTTAGCCCGCTGGATTTTACCCAGCGTTCTGCGCGTTCAACAGAGTCGAGCGACTCGTCGCGGCAGCAGACAGCGATCACAGCATTTTCCAACCCATCACCCAATGCCGCGCGAGCCGCGAGCAGACGCGTCTTGGCTGTCATGTGGGACAAGATAGTATTTTCCTGCGCGTCTGCACGGCGGCCGCCATCGACGCCAGCGGTGTCGTAATTTTGTGTTGAGACATGTCCTGCCCCAGCCATGGCATAGTCTTTTGCAAGGCGCCGACCCGCTTCCACTTCACACGCCCGGAGGATCAATCGACCATCTCGGCCCCGTTTGCGCGCCAGTCTTTCAAGCGCACTGTTACGTCGATTTAGGTTGGCTTTGCGAATAGACCCGCCGGGGATGAAAATATCTCGTTCTTCAAGATCATAGTGCTGACCATCGACTGAAGATGTTGAAATTTTAGTATTCTTCAAACGGCGCTCTAATGACGGGCGAACGACATAGCCTTTGGGCGTGCGATCCAATGCACCCTCAGCCAGCAAACGCTGCAGCCGATCGTGCTGAACCCAAAATACGCCCGTGCGGCGGCGTCGATCACCATTCGGGAACACTTGATAAGCATCGGCGCGCACAGTCACATTGATCACGGCCCGCTCGGCAATCATACGTTTGATAAACTTCTGGTCGCGTTCACTTAGCATAATTCCGCCTCCAACCGCATCGGCGCTTGGGCGAGAAAGCTCTCAAGCTTAGATATTTTGCGGTCAAAAACGGGGTCGTCGCGACTGTCCTCCACGACATTACAGGCATGGGAAACCGTTGACCTATCCTTGGAAAACAGCTGCGCAGTGCGGGTCAGTGTCACGTTATAGGTGACATGCAGCAGATACATCGCCACTTGGCGCGCGAAACAGTGTTGCGTATCACCACGGCGATGACCGCTGATCGACAAATCAGGCAGGCCAAACTCTAACGAGACAGCAGCAACAGTGAGCAAGGCCCGAGGAATGTCTTCGGGGACAGATTGAGAACGGCGCATGAAAAACCTCTTTATTCGCGGGTTCGTCACTTTAGCTGCAACAACGAATAAGAGGATTATATTCCTACTATTTAACCTCAAGAGTCAAGCTTAATAGGAATTTATTCACATGATAATATTTTTAAATATTTGTTTTTAGGCGTAAATTTTTGTCTCAGTCACCTTTTGGTCGGCGACATCAGAGAGCTTTACGAGGTGATCATAACCGAGGATCATATTAATATCGCGCCCGTTATCGGAAAGCGGAACCCGCACCCAAAACTGCGCCATATGAGAGCCATTGGGCGTGTTGGGCTTCGTCACACCGACATAGGGTTTACGGGTTTCTATTACTTGATCCAAAACGCGTGTCCAATAATCAACGCGACACCCAATGGGTAATTCATCAATATGGCGACCTTGAATTTCTGCGCCGTAAAGATTCCAAAAACCTGTGCCTGCCAGGCGGATATGATAACGATGACCAGAGGCAGAAGGGCGTCGCTCGACCAGGCTTGTCATCGGCAACTGTACGGAAATATCTTCTGGCTTGATGTCATGTCGCGAAGGCAATGCATTTTCGCGACATTGTGATCGCCAATAGTCGTAAAATGCCTGTTGTTCTGGCAGAATTATTTGATGCCGAAGCGCATTGCCTGATAGCACGCCTGTCCCCTTTGTCCCTTTGTGCGGGAGGTTGCGCCCTTCCCACATCTAAGGTTTTTAGGTGTTCTGAGACGACATCAAGGGTTTGTTAACCATATTGCAGGTCAAATGTCGCAAAATGACTCGTTTTTTATATCGCATCCGATTCGATTGGCGATTTATCGACTCAGCGCTTGTTTTTCCCAAGGCCCGTTCGCTTTGCGAGGGCGGATCGGCGCTTCGCATAATCAGGCGCGACCATGGGATAGTCTTTAGGTAAACCCCATTTTTGACGGTATTCGTCAGGCGTCAGGTTATACTTCACCCGTAAGTGCCGTTTGAGCGACTGAAACGGCTGACCATCTTCGAGGCAGATAATGACGTCGTCACGTAAGGAGTCAGCGATGGGCACGGCTGGATCAGGACGCACTTCGGGGGTGGCGGTCACTTCGCTATACGCTGCGCTTTCCAGACTATCATAAACAGTCTGGATCAGGCTCGGCAGATCGTTTGGGTTGACCTGTCCTTGGCCCGCAATCGCGGAGACAATATCAGATGTGTGGCGCAGCAAAGCTGTTTTCTGCTTTTGGCTTAACTCACTCACGGGGTGATATATTCCAACACCAAAACCAACACCAAGACACCTGCGATGAGAGCGGCTGGCAGACCAGACGGCGTTGATTGCGATAAGCCACCCGCAGGGCTGAAAGTTTGATATAGGCGCTTACCCGCTTTGCCGAGGGTTGCGTCGCGCAGACGCGTGATATTGGCCCCCAAACGCGTCCACATAGCAGAACCCCACAAGGCGATGTTTAGTCCCACTTTGCGGTAAAGCCAATCAGCGTCTAAAATCTCAGCCCGACGTTCGGCTGGATAGAGCTTGAACCGCTTGAGAAGCGTAAAGGCGAAGATAGCCGCGAAAAGCAACTGCATCTGGAAGACCACGTGGTCAACCGTATAGGGCTTGTAATCCGTCTCATACGGCATGAGCGCGTAGAGCATTTGGTAGCCACCCCACGGCCATGCCAAAACAATGCAGAGGATTGCAGCAAGGCTCATGGCGACAAGCATATTCCACGGCGCTTCTTTCACTCGCCGCCCGCTATCATGCGCGAAGAAAGTGAAGTGCGGCACTTTAATGCCCGAATGTTCCATCACACCAGCAGATGCGAACAGCATCATCAGGAAGGGGATATAAAGATGTTCTTCCACGGCAGCGGCAAGGATCATCGACTTGGTCACAAAGGCCGCCAATAATGGGAAGGCCGCAATCGACCCAGCCCCTATCAAGCACAGCACAGCCGTGAACGGCATAGACCTGAACAACCCGCCAAGCTCTGACGCTTTGGCTGTTCCAGTGCGATACATGACGGCTCCGATGGACATAAAAAGGAGACCTTTAAAGATAACGTGGACGAAGACTTGCCCGACCACGCCGTTCATTGCCATCGTCGTCCCGATCCCGATACCCGCGACCATAAAGCCAAGCTGGTTGTTCAGGGAATAGGCTAGCACGCGGCGCAGATCGTTCTCCACCACCGCAAAGAATACGGGGAAGCATGTCATAATACACCCGATCCAGATCAGAATATCTGTGCCCGGGAAAGCCCTTGCAAGCGCATAGATCGCAAACTTTGTCGTGAAACTGGCGAGGATGACCGTGCCTGTGATCGAGGCTTTGGGATAGGCGTCCTGCATCCACATGTGCAGCATCGGGAAACCGCACTTAATCCCCATGGCGAGCAGCAGAAGCAAGCCACCTGGTGCGTCTAGTCCGATATAACCGAAGGTGAAATCTCCACCATTAGCGCGGGCAAACATCACAGCCCCCGCGAGGAGCATCACGCCCGATAGCACATGAATCGCAAGATAACGCAGCCCCGCTGCATAGGCGTGTTCGCCGCCCTTCCAGATTAAGAAGACCGACGAAATCGCCGTCAATTCCCAGAAGATAAACAGTGTAATCATGTCGCCCGCCAGGACACCCGCGATCGCGGCACCCGTATATACTAGCGCAGAACTATCGGTAATACGGCACTTTTCGTGGAGACCGTAAATCGCATTAATCACACCAGCGAGGCAGAAGAGGAATCCCCAGACAAGGCTGAGGCGGTCAATGCGTAGCGTCGTTAGCTCAATCCCGCCAAAAAGCAGTTTCCCGCCGATAACGCCGTCAGAGCCAATATCTTGGCCAAAATACATTTGATAAATCAATGCGCCTGCCAAAATGGGGGCGCCGAGTACGAGGATTTTGCGCAAGAAGCCCGTGGCCCCAGTTTTAGGAATCAAGGCGCAAATGACGCCCGCTATTACAACCCATAGCCCAGGATTTATTTGCATGAGATCAAACATCAATGCTCTCCCTCATGCAGATGCTCGGTCGAGTAATCGGGGTCAGGCAATCCGCCTTCTCCGTAATAGCTCTCATCACGTGCAAGAAGTTTGAATAATGGCCCTGCAGCAAATACAATGAAGCTATAGGCCAAAAATCCGTAAATCGCCCAGCTGCCTGGGATATTTTCTTCATAGGGGAGCGGATGTTTTTGAGGATACATAACGCCCAAAACACTGCAGGCCAAAAGCCCAATAAGCGGCAACCATATGAAGTTGCGTTTGACACCTTCGCGACCCAAAAACAAAAACGGTTTGGCTGCGGGATGCACACCCTCTGCGGAATGGTCGACTAACTCTCGATCGCTCATGGCAGCAGCCCTCCCGGTAGAATTGGTGCAAGGAAATCAACGATCCCGCCCGCGAAGAAAAACAAGAAAAGCGAACCGAGAGCTGTGATCACTGGCGGGATAATAACCCATAAATGCTTCCCGCGCAGAGTTGCAATATGTGCGTCATCATCAGGGTTCGCCGCAGGTTTCATAAAGCCGCGCACCGCGACAGGAATTAAATAGATAATGTTGAGAATAGACGAGACTATCAATGCCGCGATCAGGATAGCTTTCCCGCTATCTAGCGCGCCAGCCATGAGGTAAAATTTTGCCCATGACCCCCCCATGGGTGGGATACCAATAATGGAGAGCGACCCGACCAGAAACGCCCCGAACACCCACGGCATTGTCCGTCCTAAGCCATCTAATTCACTCACCTTTGTGCGGTGCGCAATCGTGTAAATCGCCCCCGCGCACATGAACAACGTAATTTTACCCCAAGCATGCATGACGATTTGCAGTCCGCCGCCAATGATACCCATAGGCACTGCGAGCATCGCCCCTAAGGTGACGTAAGAGAGCTGCGAAACGGTTGAATAGGCCAGACGCGCTTTTAGATTGTCTTGCCGCAGCGCAATGATGGAGGCCACCACGATAGAAATCGCAGCAATCCAAGACAGTACTGTTGACGCAGGCGTTTCCGCCGCGAGACTTGGCCCGAATGTAAATACCACCACTTTCAGCATGGTGAACACACCCGCCTTCACAACCGCCACAGCGTGTAGCAATGCGGAAACAGGGGTCGGCGCAACCATGGCATTAGGTAACCAAGGATGAACGGGCATCAAGGCCGCTTTGCCAATGCCGAATGCAAAGAGGAATAGCAGGATGGACGTTGCCAAAAGGCTTGTTCCTTCTGGAAAAACCCCGCCGACCTGGAACTCCGTCGTGCCCGCGATAACTTGCGTACCGATCACGGCTGGTAGGAGCAGCGCGAGCGATGTACCCATCAGGATCAAGGCATAAATTGTCCCGCCACGCTTAGCCTTGGCATCGCCTTTGTGTGTCACTAGCGGGAACGTCGAAATTGTGAGGGCTTCGTAAAAGATAAACAGCGTGATCAAGTTTGCGGAGGCCGCAATACCCATAGCGGCGAAAATTGCGATGGCGACGAAGGCAAAAAATCGTGTCTGATTTTTTCTTTATTCCCGCGCATATAGCCGAGGGTAAAGAGCGAATTGACGATCCAGAGCGAACTGGCAATGGCGGCAAATGTTGCGCCCAGTGGCTCTAATTTTAGACGCACATCAAAGCTGCCCGCGAAAGTGCCGAGGTGTAGTTCTGGCCGAACACCGTCTGCGACTTGAACACACAGGTAACCAACAGTGGCGAGCAGTAATGCGCCAGCGACTAAGGTAATGCCTTCGCGAATATTTTGATATTTTCCGGCAAGCGGGATCAAGGCAGCCGCGACTAGCGGGATGATAAGGATCAGGGCGAGCGCGAGTTGTGGGGTCAGGGTCATGGCTAGTCTCCCATACCTGGCAGCACAAAGGATGCCGCGCGCTCTGATGTTTCAACTAGCAGATCGCCGAGACCTAAAATATTTGACCCAATCGCGATGGATAAAATGGCCAGCAACCACATTGGGGCCAGCATTAATAAGGGCGCTTCATTTCTCACAGCGGGTGCGCCGTTGACGATGGGTGGGTCTTGGAAATATGCGTCGAGCAAAATTCGCCCGATATATACCAAGGCCAAAATAGATGATAACACGATCACCCCAACCGCCCACCATGCGCCCGAGGCTGCAGCGGCTTGTGCGAGTTGCACCTTAGATACAAAACCAGCCGTGAACGGCACACCAATCAAAGATAAGCCTGACACAAGAAATGCGCCCATCGTCCACGGCATCGTCTTGGACAAGCCTTTAAAATTCACCGTTCGCGTAATCCCGAAGCGATACCACATCGCCCCGACAGCCAAGAATAAGCCGCCTTTAATAATCGCATGATTGAGCAAATGCAGATACCCTGCGCCCACACTAGCAACTGTCGCAATCCCAATACCCAGCAGCATATAGCCGACTTGCGCCACGGAAGAAAAGGCCAACATCCGCCGCGCATCCGTCTGGAATATCGCTTGGAGCGAGGCGAAGATCATGCCGAACACTCCCAGCCCCACAAGGACGAAGGTCAGAATAGTCTCGACATAATCATACTCAGGATTGAAGACTGTGAAGACGAAACGGACGAGCAAATACAGAGCGGCTTTTGTCGCCGTGGATGCGAGGAAGGTCGTGACATGTGTCGGGGAATAAGCATAGGCGCCAGGCAACCATGTATGCAGTGGGAACATTGCGAGCTTTAATCCCAACCCTACTATGATGAAGCCGAAAGCGACTTTTGCCACGCGCGATCCGCCGTCGAGGTCTGCAAGGATACGCGCCATATCCGCCATATTTAGCGTGCCTGTCTCCATGTATAAAAATCCAATGCCGATGACGAAAAACGTCGCGCCGATAGACCCTAGAATTAAATAATTATACGCCGCAGATAAGGCTCGACGATCACGCGCAGCCCCCATGGCGACCAAGACATAGGTCGAGATCGAGCTGACTTCTAAGAAAACAAAGACATTGAACGCATCGCCTGTGACGACCATGCCAAGCAAACCCGCCATACACAGAAGAAAAGCTGCATAATAAGCGGCTCGCTTCTTTGGCTCTATTTCTGCCATAGTCGCAGGCAGCGCATAGACGAGCGAGACGACCGCCATGAACGCAATCAAAATGAGAACCGGCGCGCTCAGCGCATCTATCACGAGCGAGATACCATGTGGCGGCGCCCAGCCCCCCATCGGATATACTGTCACGCCGTTTTGTAGATTGTTGAGCGCAAGCGCTAAGGCTGTCACCGTGCAAATGACGGAGACAAAAAAGGCGACACTCCACGCTAATTGTCGCTTGGGCAAAATAGCTGTGATCGCCGCCATCAGCAATGGCAGCACAATGAGGAAAGCCGGTACCGTGAACCAAAATCCATTCAGGAACATAATCAAGCATAGACATTAGCCCGCTGTCCCTTCGAGATTGTAGATGTAATCTGCTTCGTTAATTTCGTCTTCTTCGATCGTGTTATAGACTTCGCGAATACGCACGGTCAGCGACAAGCCAATCGCGAGCGTCGCGACTCCGACCACAATCGCTGTCAGGATTAGGACGTGCGGCAATGGATTCGAATAAGCAATATCCAGATTATAGCCTGAATGTTTGGCCGCGCCGGCTGCGCCGTCCGCGGCAGCAACGAGAGTTTCAGGCGCTAGGCCCGCATAGTCTTTATCTTTGGCGTATTCTAAAATAGGCGGCTGTCCGCCTTTGACTTTACCGATGGTGATATACAACAAGAATAGAGATGTTTGAAACACCGACAGCCCAACCAATTTCTTGATAAGGTTGCGCGAGGCAAAGACGACGTAAAGCCCCGTCATCATCAAAACGATGACGATCACATAGTTATAATCTGCGATAAATTCGGACAGCATTACCAGTCTTCCTCTTGCGTTTCAGGTTGGCGCGAGCCGAAAGCGTAAAAAATGGCTATCATCACGGTGGTCACTGTTATCAGCACGCCTAATTCAATGGCGAGGATACCGTAATGTTGACCGTGGCTCGGGTCATGGGCCAGCACGTCATAGTTCAAAAACTCTGCGCCGAGCATCCATGTCACAACGCCTGTACCGCCATAGAGTAGAACGCCCAACGTCATACCGATGCGAATCCAGCTGGGCGGGAAAGCGCGCTTTGCTTCGTGTAAGCCAAAGATCAGCGCATACAGAATAACGGAGGCTGCCAAAATCACGCCCGCCTGAAACCCTCCCCCAGGGCCGTAATCGCCGTGAAATTGCACATAAAATGCGAATAATGCGATTAGTGGAATAAGGAATTTGGAGATAACCCGCAGCAGGACATGTGGGTCACGAATGACAGGATCAGGCATCTTTGGCCTCCGCCGTTTTGCGAGGCCGCCCGCGTTTCTTGGGGGCTGGCGCGACGGGTGATGGCGGCGTAACTTCATTCGCAGACGGCGCAGACGGCGCGGAAATGCGCGTGCCTTGCGGTTCTGCGCGCCAGAATCCCGCATTCCCGTTAAGGCCGAGCAAGAGCATGACCCCTAATCCTGCCGAGAAAATCACCACGACTTCGCCAAATGTATCATAGCCCCGATAGCTGCCCAAAACGGCTGTCACGACGTTAGGGATGTGAATGTCATCCGCAGTTCGAGCCAGATACTCCATGCCGACATAGCTATTGGCGGGCGAATTTGGATCGCCAAAGTCAGGCATATCGCCCACAGCGTAGAGCATGGTGACACCTGCGATAATCACCACCAGTAACGGCCCCCATTGACGCGACATGGGGATAGGTGCGGACTCGCGATCCGCCAACAGCATAGCGGAAAGCATCAGCACAGTTGACACACCTGCCCCGACGGCGGCTTCGGTAAAGGCCACGTCTACAGCATCAAGACTGACGAACCAGGCGGCGGAGACCAGGCTATAAACACCCTGCAACATCACAATCGCGAAGAGCGAGCGCATGCGGACGATTGAAAATGCCACGATGACGAGGAGCGCCAATAAGCCTAGGTTCAAAATGAGGGTAGGCGTTTGAGCAACGGAAGACACGGACGCAAAAATCATGACGCGCCTCCATCAACATCTGGCGCCTGCATTTTACCTGTTAAAGGCTTCAACCCTGCGCGGTAAGCGGCATGTGCCACGGCATGTGTCGCAGTAGGGCTTGTGACGAGCAAAAAGAACGCAACGAGCAACAGTTTTAGTGTCATCAATGACCATCCAGACTGGAAGATCAAAGAGATCAAAATTAATTCCGCACCCAAAGTATCGGTCATGCCAGCTGCGTGTAGGCGTGTGTAAAAGTCTGGTAATCGTAAGACGCCGATTGTGCCCGCGAGGACGAAAAACAACCCTGCAGAGAGTGATACAACAGTCCCTATTAAACGGAAGACAGCAAGCCAATCAATATGATGGACGGCACCGTGTGAGGCTTCTGCGGCGGCAAAGATCATATATATCATCGCCCGACCTCCTGATCCGTTTGTCTTGCGATGAGACCTACATCTAAAGCGCGGTAATTAAAAAACTTCAGCACAGCGATCGTCGCAATAAAATTCATCAGCGCATAGAGCAGCGCAATGTCTACCCCATCTGGACGGTCGATGATAAAACAGAACACGCAGAGAAACAGCACGGTCTTCGTCCCGAAACTATTCACCGCAAGCAATCGATCATACAGCGTTGGTCCACCGAGCAATCGCCCTAGCATCAACGCCATAGACACGATCAAGGCGAACGCGCCCGCCAGAAAAATATAGCCTAAAGCTGCGTCCATTATGCGCCGCTCCTTTTAGTTTTGCGCTTTGCTTTCACAGGCCCGTCTGCGAGCAAACCGGGCGCACCCATATCCTCACCAATAGCCCAGGCAGACCGCTCACCCATTTCAGCAAAATCTTCCGGCGCGCTCATTTCATTTAGTAGAGCGTGGACCAAAATATGATCATCGTTCATCTCCACACTGACTGTCCCAGGGGTCAGCGTGATTGAGTTTGCAAACATCACTTTGGCAATGTCTGATTCCTGCGGCAGAGGAATTTTTGTCAGGGTCGGAGAGATTTCCATGTTCGGGCTCATCACGGCACGGACGACGGCCACATTCGCTTTGACGATCTCCATAAATAGCCAAACAAAATAGGACAGAGTCTGCGGAAGAGTCATATACGGTGCGGTCTCATCGTCCATAATCCGCATGCGCACGCTCATTGTAATCACTAGAAAAATGGAAATAACGCCAAGGGTTAGAAGCATAGGTTTGAAATAGCCTGACAGTGTCAGCCACGTCGCGGCCAGTGCGAAAAACAAGATGCAGGCAATACGGAAAATGGCAGACCTCCCAGACGACATTTATGCTTAAACTTCGCTATTAACGAGGGAATCGCATGCTTGAAAGTCAAATCCGAATTTCTACGGGGATATTCTTGAAGAAATTGGGCTTTTGGGAAGTTTTAGTGGTCAGCCACTTAGATAATGGAGTTTAATCGCGGTGAGAGAAGACGAGCGCCGCTGTGATCGCGGCGATCCCAAACTCTTCTTCGCGCGGAATCACGCCGCGTTTAATATAGCGCAAAACTTCCGCATTGAGCGATGACGTCAATGACCAGTTCCAATATCTTAACACGGTCTGCGCTTTGTTGGTCGACATCATGTCGTAACATTCAATAACACGCGCCAGATCGTCGTGCATTTCACCTTCCATGCTCACCAATGGGCGCTTCATCGCACGCCATAGTTTTTCAACATATTCGCGTTTTAAGCCGGGTGCTTTGCAGAGAACAGCTATCCCCTCACCGCCCTTATCCGTCAGAATTTGTGCCCCTGTCGCGGGCTTAATTCCTGCCATGTAAGATATTTCTTCGGTCAGGCTCCGGTCGAGTCCGTAAATTTCTGCGCGTTCAATCGCGGCTTCTAATGTGCCGTATTGCGACCGCTCCATCGCCGCGCGGTTGCGTTGACGACGTTCGATAAATTGAAGGGCTTTGCGAACACCCGCATCTTCCCATCCCGATTTAGCAGCAGGCTCGAACAAATCAGCGCAGGTCTCTTGCAGGACATCCCGCGTAACTCCAAAACGATGCAAAATTTTGCGCCGATTGGCAGCATTTGCCCACCAAAACATGGTCAAACCATGAGACGGGCGCAACTCTTCACGCTTGACCAATAGCGACACATAAGGTTGGTGAGAACGCGATACAGTGAGGATACGCTGGATCGCTGTTTCCGATAACTCCGCGCCCTTATTCTTCAGCAAAGCTTCGACAACATCTTCTTCCAAAAATTCGACCAGTGTGTCGGAAACGGCGTCTGAAACTTTGCGGCGTTGTGCAATAACCTTTCGGTGAGCGCCTGAAACTTTGCGGGAAATTTGGATTAGATCAGAATCTGTCAAACTAACAGAGTCTTCCAAAACATGTTTTGCAACCTCAAAATCGTCCTTGGCGAGAATTACCAAAATTGTGCGAGGGGCTTCGTTGAGCATTGTTAAACGCTTCGCCACACTTTTGCGCAGGTCCACATCTGCATCTCGCATGAGTTCAACCAACACATCCCCCGCCATATGACGCTCTTGCGGCGTGAGTTGACTGGCGGGAATACAGATGACATCGGCGAGACGCTTGGCGAGTTGGCGGCGCACATCGGATTGAGCGTCTTGCGCAGCTGGCGGAACGGGTGTGCCAAGATCTAGGGGTGCAGCTTGTGCTGGCATGACGCCGCCTCTCAAAAACGCAAAATTCTTAGTCAGGTTTAAACAGAGACGGTTAACTAAGCGTGACTTTTGACAAGACGCCGCAATCACAGACTTTAGGCTTGTGATCAGACGCTGGCAGCTTAGATAAGAGCCATGATTACAGCCCCTAAAAACACCCCCGCGCCCAAAGCCCAACGGATTGACAAAAAACACGAACGCTTCGGCCATACGTGGATTGATCCCTATGCGTGGATGAAGGACGACAACTGGCAGGCCGTTATGCAGGACGCGTCTAAGCTTAACGCCGACATTCGAGCGCACCTAGAGGCTGAAAACGCTTATACCGAGGCCGCGCTCGCGCCTCTATCGAAGCTAAAAGACGCGATTTTTGAGGAGATGAAGGGGCGGCTGGAGCCAAATGCGCAGAGCTTGCCTTTGCCTGACGGCGATTATGCCTATTTCCACTATTTCCGCGAAGGCGATGAACACGGCGTCTATGCCAGACATCCGATCGGCAACCCGGACAAGAAACACATCATGTTGGACGCTGATGCCCTCGCCAAGGACGGCAAAGGATATTTCGACCTCGGCGATGTATCGCACTCCCCGGATCATAAATGGTTGGCCTATTCCGTTGATCGTCAAGGCGCAGAAAATTTTAGAGTTTTCGTGAAGTCACTCGAAACGGGCGAAGTCTTCGCGACAGGGATTGACCGCTCCGCAGGCGGCCTCGTCTGGGCCTCTGACAATCATACACTTTTCTGGGTCGAGCGAGATGACAATCAACGCCCTTATGCTGTTCGGTTCAAAGATATTTTTGATAATTTGGGCAAAGTTTACACCGCTTACGAGGAGGCTGATCCAGGATTTTTCGTCAGTGTCGGCACGTCTGACGATCTGGCGTCTATTGAAATTAGTGCGCATAACCACACCACGTCTGAAGTCTGGCGCGTCCCAGCTTTTGATCCGACAACACCCGCTCAATGCTTTGCGCCTCGCCTCGCGGGGCAAGAATATAGCGTCCATGATCAAGGCAGCAAAAGCTACATCTTGACCAATGCAGACGGCGCGACGGATTTTGCGATTATGGTCGCCTCACAGACAGATACATCCCGCGAAACATGGATGCCCTTCATTTCGCATACGCCAGGCACTTTGATCTTGGGCGTAGAGGCCTTTGAGCATTTCCTTGTCCGCCTTGAGCGTATCAACGCCCTGCCCCGCATCATCATTCGCGACATGCGTAGCGGCGAAGAACATGCGATTGAAATGGACGAACCCGCTTATGAGTTAGGCCTCATATCCGGGTATGAATACCGAACATCTGAGATTTTCTTTAGCTATAGCAGCCCGACAACACCCGAACAGGCCTATTGCTACAACATGGAAACCCGCGAGCGCGAATTGGTTAAAGAGCAAGTTGTACCAAGCGGCCATGACCGCAGCAATTACGCCGTCGAGCGGATGGAGATTTCGGCGCGTGATGGTGCGCGTGTTCCTGTAACACTCTTGCGTCGCAAAGATGTGACCGCGAATGGCCAAGCGTCACTCCTGCTCTATGGTTACGGCTCCTATGGCATTACGATTTCAGCGAGCTTTCGCACGCGGATACTTTCCCTCGTCGACCGCGGTTTTGTTTACGCGATTGCCCATATCCGCGGGGGTATGTCCAAGGGCTACCAATGGTATTTAGACGGGAAACTCGAGAAAAAAACGAATACATTTAATGACTATATTGATGTCGGTCACGCTCTGGTCAAAGCTGGCTGGACGCGATCTGGACGCATTATCGCGCATGGCGGCTCGGCTCGGTGGGTTGCTCGTCGGTGCGGCGATTAACCAAGCACCAGAGTTGTTTGGAGGCGCGATTGCCGCCGTGCCATTTGTTGATGTCCTCAACACAATGTCAGATACAGAATTACCGCTCACGCCGCCTGAATGGCCCGAATGGGGTAATCCTATAACCGACGAAGAAGCATTCGCACGTATTCGGGGCTATTCACCCTATGAGAATGTGAGCGATGCTGCCTATCCACCCATGTTAATCACGGGCGGCCTGACAGACCCGCGCGTCACGTATTGGGAGCCCGCAAAATGGGCCGCAACCCTGCGCGATCATCAAATAGCTGACGCGCCGATCCTGCTCAAGATCAATATGAGCGCGGGGCATGCGGGCGAAAGCGGGCGTTATGACAGCCTGAAAGAAACCGCCGAGGAGTATGCATTTGCCGTGGCAGCAGTCGGTTTAAGCTAACGCCCAACGCTACGGCAGGGTTGAGACACTCTCATTACTCAGGAATAATCTGATTACGCTCGTCTACCAGGCGGAAAGATATTTTGGTCTGTATATCATTCACAGTCACGGCACGACCGTCGACCATTTGAGGATTATACTGCCAGTTTTGGACAGATTTTATCGCAGGCCTTTCAAACATTGATTGGCTGCAATAACTCGCCCGCACATTAAAAGGTTTTCCCTCTGGCGATACATCAAAGACCACATTGCAGTGCCCCGACTTAGTCGCGCGCATTGGCATGGTGGGCGGAATACGGACAAGCGGCTGGTAGTCGCGTTCCATATTGATAGATGTCACCATCGCCATTTTTATCGGCTTTGTATCAAACACATTGCTATCGCCGTCCATAATAATAGGAGGCACCGTGACTTTATCAGTCTCTGGATTACCGACTGTCGGGGGCGGCGGAGGTGTTTGAACTTTTTTATAAGGTTCAATTTCCACGCGATTATCATTGACCACAATATCTTGTTCAACTGGATTTATCTCAAAGCTCGCGGCGAGCAACTTATCTTGGGGCTGAAATTCTGTTGCAATCATCGCCGCCATGCTGAGCGTTAACGCCGTTGTGACCCCGCCTGCAAAAATAGCGGACGCGCTCCATCGCATTGCTTTACGTGAAGCATTTTCTGGCTGGCCTTCGTTAATCGGTGCAGGTCCCTGATCTTGCATGGTGCGGGCCGCAGGTTTTGTAGCGTCGGTTGCAGTTATCTGCTTCGTGTAATGAAAGCGCTTGGGCGTATTTGGTGATTGAGTTGACACCATCCTGCGCGGCCCAAATCTCCGCTGATCAGTTACAAGATGGTGTGTTTTGGCTGTCGTCGACACTGACTCAGGGCTCGGCCTCGAAATTCCCTCATTGCTTACTGTTGGTTTGATATATTGTTCTGAACTGACCGTAATTTGTCCAGGATGACCAAGGTTAGCGTCAGGGTCGGTAGTTTCATTGTGGCAGTCTGTGATATTTGTAAGAGGGGCCACTTTATAGTTATGCCCTGTTTCAGCTTGCTTTTCCTGAGCCGTGTTTCGTTTTGGCAGAGGCACAACTTCCTTTTCTTGGGGACCAAAGACCCTAACTATATGCTTATAGAAAAAACCCAGAATGTGCATAATACAACCTCCCAATTAATTGTTATGTTGTAACATAACAAGTCCATAAGCACAAGATCT
This sequence comes from Litorimonas sp. RW-G-Af-16, assembly GCF_048319245.1. GTDB lineage: Bacteria > Pseudomonadota > Alphaproteobacteria > Caulobacterales > Maricaulaceae > Litorimonas. The sequence goes on along the minus strand of NZ_CP166993.1, from coordinate 608,652 downwards.
TAAAGCTAGAACAGGCCACGCGACGCCCCTGTTTTGAGGTTATAAAAGGCTTAGAAATATGTCGGTTTTAGGCACTAAACGGAATTCGAGAGCATCGATTAATTCAAATAGCTTAACAAGAACTATTGCCAAAAAAAGCCCGGCGATAAGGCCGGGCTCTAATCTTAGTGTTTGAAGAAATCTATTCTTCAACAATCTTGACGCGGAATTTCGCATCATAATCCGCTTTATACTGTGTATATTTTGGATCATCGAGAACGAATTTACCAACAAAGACCTCGGCATCATAAGCTTGCTTGATTTTCTGGTAGCAAAGCTCTTGTTCGATGGTCTCTTCAAACTCGCAACGACGATCAACAGCCTCGCGCTCAGCCTTAATAAATTGAACCCATTTTGTGGCATTGCGGCTTTCACGCGAGTCACGAGGGACATTTGAGAAAGCTTCGATCGCAGCATTACGGCTTTTCGTAATGGGCGCTGCCGCTTTTTCGGCTTCCGTCATCTGACAATTTAGGCGATCCTGCTGCTGCGTCGCCTCGTAACGACATGTCGCAATAAGCATCCATGATTTGCCTGAGTCATATCCCTTACTGATTGCCTGCTTAAAGGCCGCCTCTGATTTTTGACATTGGCCCTCATTGTAAAGAGCCTCGCCCAAATCGGCGTAAAGTTTGGCTTGGCCAGAGCTTGCAGCCGCTTGCTCCAACACGGGGATAGCACGCTTATATTCGCGGGCTTGACGGAACAGTGACGATAGCTGCACCATTTTATCAGCATTGCGTGCAATCCGACCGGCATTCATTTCACGTTCTAGGATTTGCGCGGCTTGGAACGGCATGTCGTAGAAGCTGTAATATTGAACCACTTTCATCAAGTCCGCTTCTGAATTAAGCGCACCGCCGAGGTAGAGCATTTTCGTGACCTCAAACGCTTCCTGCTCACGTCCGCCATTGGCCAACATAGATGCCCAGGCATCCCAAAGAGTTTTATCCTCTGGCCAGCGATTGATCATTTGCTTGACGATGTCAGCCTGTCGACCCTGCATGCCCAAATTGTTGTAAAGGAAGTTCATCAAGTCAAAATGCTTGCGCTCTTTCGGGCTCGCGGCATTAAACCATCTCTCCGCCCACGGCAGAGCTTTAGAATAATTTTCGGATTGCACCCAAGCCTGTGTCAGCATTTCAACATATTGTGGTTTTTGCTGACCCCCATTGGCCAAATACTGCTCCAAGCGACGGGCACCTTCGGCGTATGATCCGTTAGCGATCAAGAGCTGCGCGATATTCACCCGAAGGGAATCGGCTTCATTTGGCAAAAGGCCGCCTGCATTGATGGCGTTTTCAAATGCCCCAATCGCTTGCGCATATTGGTTCATCTCGTAATAGCTGGCACCCTGCATCTGATAGATCGTTGAGCGCTCATATGCATTCAACTCAGGTAGAGCGAGTGCTTTGTTGAGCGGCTCCAAGGCCGCGCTGTGTTGGTTACCATTGATAAGCTGCAGAGCTTCATTCACAATTTCACCTGCTTTCGCAGAGAACTGCCGACCTTCGCCGTCTTGTGCGACTGCAACGTCAACTGTCGCTGTTCCAACAAAACTCATGGCAGAAAAGGCCAAGAGGCTTGCACCCAAAAGGGCGGTAAATTTAGTCGTAAGAGCTAATTTTGACATATAGTCATCCTCTAAAATTATAGTCGGACATATTCATAATACCGACATTTCATGTTTCGACTTGTCTTCGAAACTGCCCCCCGTTTATTTGGGAGACATTGTATTCGTAATTTGCTCATCGAACATAATGTCATACTGAGCAAAAAATGTTTAATTCAGCAGGCTCGCCAAGAGCTGGTAACACAAAACCTATTCCGGAATTAAACGTCCGCGCTCATCTGTTAGCTGAAATGTAATTTTCGATTCCACGCCCGCACGAGACACTGAACGGCCATCAACGATTTTTGGGTTATACTTCCATTTTTGAACTGACTTGACAGATGCACGCTCGAACAAACTTTGTGTGCAATAAGTCGCCGTCACATTAAATGGCTGTCCCTCTGGGCTCACATCAAATTTCACGTTACAATGACCAGACTTTTCAGCACGAGGCGGCATGATCGGCGGGATACGCACCAGAGGCTGCGCATCACGATCTGACACAGCAATCTTGAAGTTTTGACGGTCAATCTTCGGCGCCTCAAACTCTGGGATGGCCCCTTCTAAGGACGCAATCCGCTCTGTTGGTTTATCGGCCTTCGCACGTTCAATCATAGGCGGCGGCGGCGGTGTGATTACTTTTTTGACTTTATCAACCTTCGTCTCGCGCTGAATAACTTTGATGTCTTCAACCTTCGGGTTGATCTCAAAACTGGCAGCTTCCAACTTATCCTGAGGCTTAAACTCCTCAGCGATCAGTGTCATCATCAACACAAAGAGCGCCAACGTCACAATCGCAGCGACTGGAACAAATAATAACCAACGAACAATATTACCCATAATAGTTTTCCTTATCCTGCCGAGACTACTCAGTACCGACGCGTGTGTTCACGCCAAGGTCTTGCATCAATTCTTGAACAGACATCACAGTTCCGACTTCGGCGTCTTTGTCGGCTTTAATAATCGCTTCCGCCTTCGGGCTTTCGTCCAAAATCGATTTCACGATCGGGCGAATTTCCTCAACGCTGTAGGGACGCTTATCAATCCAGATCTCATTTTGTGCGTTGACCGCAATCAGAATTGAAGGCTTCCACTGCTTATCCAAACTCGCTTCGGGTTGGAATGGATCAATCCCCGGGGTCTTCACGAAAACCGATGTCACGATGAAGAAGATGAGGAGAATAAACACGACATCCAACATGGGCGTCATATTTAGTTCTGTATCCTCTTCTGGGATAGATGTGCGACTACGTCTTGCCATAATGTTACCTTATCACATTTTAAGTCGGGACGCAAATCCCAATAGCATATTGCTTAATTGGAACCTGTATCTCGGAGAATTTCGATTTTCGAACTTAGACCAGCAGCATCCAGACCGTCTTTCAACTCGACCAGAATTTTGTGCTGAGACCCCTCATCCATGCGGAGGATTACAGCAGCACCTGGTTTATCGGCCAAGAGGCGTTCCACGGCGAGCGTGACACGATCACAGCCTGTCGAGCGGCCGTCTACGGAACACTGATTGCGTTCGTCCACATAGACGGTAATCGCAGGCGTGTCAGAAGGCGGCGTTTGAATGTCATCGGGCGGAGGCGGCGGTTGGGTTAAATCAATCGCGTCTTCGTCCAAAAATGTGGCTGTCACGATGAAGAAGATCAACATAATAAACACGATGTCGAGCATCGGGGTCATATCGACTTCGGCTTCGTCAGCCTGAGCGTTTCTACGTCCACGTCTCATAATTTAGTCCTCTCGTGTGCCTAGTAATGGGAGAGTTCGTCCGCGAAACGCTGAGTCTCGCGCGCACTCCACCGGGGCAACACTGTTGAAAAATATAGCCCAGAGAGCGCCGCCATCATGCCAGCCATTGTCGGAATGGTCGCTTTGAAGACACCGCCAGCCATCAAACGTGCATTTGATGATCCTGACAACGCCATCACGTCAAACACTTCGATCATGCCTGTTACAGTGCCGAGCAGACCCAATAGCGGTGCCAAGGCCACAAGGGTCTTGATAATACCGACATTTGAGTCAGTCCGCTCTTTAATCTGGCTGATCATTTCATCCCGGATCGCTTGCGCTCTCCAAGATGTTTTGTCCGTGCGAGCATCCCACTCGGCCTTAAGCCGAGCTTTGGTTGGCTTGTGAGCGAAGAGGTAATAGGCGAAACGCTCTAGGATAAAGGTCCACATCGCGAAAGTTGCGATCATGATGACGAAGAGGACATTCCCCCCGTCGCCAAAAACTCTTGTAATCCGTTAAACACATTCAGCATGGTTTATTACCTCTGTCTCTCTGCGAAAGTTCTACACACATCCTGCTCTGACCCATTAGGTCAGAGAGGCTGAACCGCGTGTTTCAACGTGGCGTGCAACGATACCAGCAGATTGCTCTTCTAGCGTGCCCTGAATAGAGCGAGCCAATGATGAGCAGAAGCTGTGCAGGATAAGTAGCGGGATAGCCGCAATCAGACCCAGCATTGTTGTCACGAGCGCGACCGAGATACCACCCGCCATCAGCTGTGGATCGCCTGTTCCGTAGATCATCATAGCTTGGAAGGTCTGGATCATACCTGTCACCGTACCCAAGAGGCCGAGGAGTGGTGCGATACCCGCCATCAATTTCAGAAGGTTCAGACCCAACTCAAATTTCGGCGATTCTTTCAGGATAGCTTCGTCCAGTTTCAGCTCGACCGTGTCGGCGTCTTTGTTCGCAGATCCCTCATAAGCCATCATGACGCGACCTAGCGGATTGGATTTGGACGGTTGCGCCTTACGCTTCTGTCCACCTACAGCCATTTTCACGAGGAAGAGGCGAATGATGTTTAGAACACCAAAGATCACACCCAGAATACCCATGATGATGATGATTTTGCCAATCGGACCACCTTGCACCCAGAAGCGCTCTTTAAAGCTTGGAACGCGCTCGAAAGATTTCAGCAATTCACCGCGCGTTGGATCAATCGGAGCGAAAACAATGCCGGAATTCGTGTTTGTCACTTTCTTCGCGGCGGCAGAAATTTGACCACCCGGCTGCTTTGGCAGTTTGGCGAGCAAAATATTGCTGTCGTTTTGATCGGATGGCGGTGTGTAACCCAAGAAGTCAGCGCTATCAGCCGTAAAGACTGAGAACGGACCGACGCGAGTCACAGATTGTGACGCACCGTCATTCACATTCGCAACGGGCGCTTCAAATGTCGCGACCTGACGCTGAGCTTTCACTTCTTGCAACATCGTCTGCCAAATTGCGTTGAGATCTTCTGCGCTTGGAAGCGCTTTTGACTCAGCGACACGACCTAGAACTTCGGACCGTGTTGGATATTGCGCTGTGATCAAAGAGCTATCGAGGAGAGCTTTAAACTCACCTGCTTTTGACCGCGCAAGGCCAAACACCTCGCCGAAATCGCCCTGGGCTGAGCGAAGCTCGCCTTCTAGCTGATCGATTGTGCGGCGGTTGGCTGCGAAAGATGATTCGACGTTTGCAGCACGACGCTCGAGCTGCTGCAGTTCTCCGCGCGCTTGATTAAGAAGCGCGCTCTGCTCATTTGCACGCGCCCGGAAGCGAGCTTCGCGTTCGCGATTTTCGGCTTCTGTTTTAGCAGCGTCCTGACGCACCTTATTAAGGAGGTCTGAGACGGAACTGATTTGCGCACTCGCCGGAACGGCAGAGAACATGACAGCAGAGGCAATGACCGCCGTTGTCAAATTTGTGAAGTATTTCATAGTCTTGCTCATGATTATATTCCTACCTTAATTACCCATCGCGACAGGCGCGAATACAATGTTTGGAGCCGCTTCGCCTTTGGCAATTCGGGTCGCTTGACGCATTTGGATTTCATCAGCACCGCTGAGTGACTCCCACGATTTTGTCGCGAGGTTATAGCGCGCGATCTCTGTCTCGTCTTTGGACACATAGACGAGTGACGTCCGACCAAAGCGGATGAAGTTGACCACGTTACCAGGTTTCGTTGGATGCGCGCCTTCATACGAGTCGATACCTTGACCATATGACACTTCAATCTTGTAAGCATTGAGAACGCGGCGATATTGTTCCGCTGGCGATACATCTGGGTTAGCCAAGACGTTCTTTACATCTTCGACCCGCGCCAGACGCTCATTAATGTTGAACGGCAAATCTGAATTGACTGAGTCTTCGAGAGCCACGGCCATTTTCAACATCATCGGGGACATGCCCTGTTTGATCTGCTCCACCGTGCCAAGCTGACGCTTTAAGCTAACGATCTCGGATTCTTGTGAAGCGCGGAAAATTTCCTGCTGCGCCACGAACAATTCGATATTGTCTTTTTGCTGAAGCACCGCCCGATATTCGCGAATGGCGTTATCAGCACGATCATCATCGCTTGAGACACGCTCCTGCGATGCGGCAGAGGCCGCCGTCGAGGCTTTGGCTGTGCTAAGAGCACTTTCAAGCTGGGCATAGGCCGGCGATGACAACATCATCCCTACGGCTCCTGCCAGCCACAAACGCTTGGCTATTGAAGATTTTAACATGGTTTCCTTCCAAGTTTACTTTGTTGTTTATTGGCCTTTAGAGGCTCTCTTTAATTAATTAGAAGCTTCCGTCAGACGAATTGGCCCGCGCACGACACCCGGCGCACTCTCCCCCCGCGCGATACGAACAGCTTTACGTAAACCGATAATGTCGGCTCCGTTCATCTTGTCCCACGCATTGGTCTCTTTATTGTATTGATACCCGACAGAGCTATCGAGCTCCAAATAGGCCAGCGATAGACGTCCAAAGTGGATGTAATTCCCGTCATTCAGACTATCCCGCAAATCATCAAGCGTTGCGCCGCTATCAAGCGCCCCTCTGAGATCATCTGTGAGAGCGCATGTTGATGAGGCCTGATTGGCTTCACAGGCCGCAAAACGCGTTCCAGGCGTGACAGGATTATCACCCGCATATGCCCCAACGGAATTTCCGTAGTTCACTTCGGCGTCATATAAATTCATGGCTTGGCGGAACAGGACGCTCTCGCCGATTGACTCATCAGCCAAGTCCTCTTTCAACTTGTCCAAGCGGTTAAACCGTTCTTGACGCCGAAAAGGCACATCTTTGACTAATTCTTTTTCGATTTCTGCCGTCATGGCAGCAACAATCGGGCGGATCGCTTCTTTTTTGGCAGGAAGCGCCTCAATCTGCCCTTGAAGGCTGTCAATCTGCCCTTTCTGGTTAGAGAGATAAGCTTCTTTTTGAGCGATTGAGATTTTTAAATCTGAAATCTGCTGCAACAGCGCAGCGTAGGATTTGGCTTCAGCGTCAGCATCCTGCGCGGACGCAGTTATACCGAGGGCGCTTGCACTCATTAAGAGTGCCGCACCAGCGCATAGCACTTTACGGGCGATATTAGAGCTCACCACTCATGTCCTCCTCTGACGTCATGCCTTTTTGGCATATATTTTTTTTGGCCGCTGTAACGCGGCAGAACCTTAATCAATCATTACTAGATCATTCCTGCAAGGGAAATTTAAGGAAATCAATCAAGTTTCTTGTGTATTGTTATAAAATAACAATATTTGCACTGTCAAATCGCAAAGACATAATAACTGTTTGATTAGTCTAGAGGTTTGGTTGGGGCGGCTGGGGTCGAACCAACGATCACGGGATCAAAACCCGATGCCTTACCACTTGGCTACGCCCCAAAAATATGAGCAAACCTCTGCAGACCGCGGGTGTTTATGCGCTTGGCGCAGAAAACGCAATGGGGTTTTCTGAACAAAATTCAAAGATTTTATCCGTCAGATTGTCGCAGAGAATTATGCAAAAAGAGATTGCTTGCAATTCACAATACCCTTATCGTTTATCAACAAATTTAAGTGTCTTCAGGCCATTGAGACATCTATTACACGCTTCGGGAGCCCATTATGCGTCAATTTTTTATCACCGTACTGGGTGTCGTATTTGGTATTTTTGCATTCTTCTTCGTTTTATTTGCGATTCTTGCCGTCTTTGGAATTTTTGGCGGCATTAAAGAATCGATGAAACCAGCAGAGCAAAACGTCCTAACGATCGATATGCGCCTTCCAATGATTGATCATGACGGCTCCAGCGGCAATCTTTTCGGCGCAACACCCCCTCTATTGTGACAACAGCACGGGCACTTCGCCGGGCGAAAACAGATGACAATATTAAAGGGCTGTTCATTCGGGCAGAAAGTTTTGGCATGGCACCAGCGTCTGCCGAAGAATTACGCCTTGCGATTCTTGACTTTAAAGAGAGCGGAAAATTTGTAATTGCCCACGCACAGGGATTTGAGGCCACCTCAATCATCCCCTATCAGGCCGTCACAGCCAGCGATGAAATCTGGATGCAGGACACAACGGGCTTTGCAATCTCTGGATTACGATCTGAGGCCGAATTTTTTGGTGGCGTATTCGACAAAATCGAAGCTCAACCCCAATTCGAACAGTTCTATGAGTATAAGAACGCGGCCAACACATACATACAAACTGGCTTCACCGACGCTCATAAAGAGGCGACGACGAGCTATATGACGTCGATCTATGATAACGCCATGGCGCAGATCGCGGACGATCGCGATATTCCTTTACCGCAACTCAAAGCACTTCTAAATGCGTCTCCGCATAGTGCTGAAGCAGCGAAAGACGCTAATCTGGTAGATAAGCTCGGTCACATTGAAGAAGCGCGCGAATATGCCAAAGAAAAAGCAGGCGGTGACTCGGTCAAATTCAAAACGGTTCAAGACTACGGCATTTCTACCAAAGTCACAGGCGATGCGATTGCCTTTATCGGCGGGCAAGGCCCCGTGATTACAGGTGAGAGCAGCACAGGCTCGCCCTTTAACCCTAGCCTATCCATGGGGGGCGATACGATTGCCGCAGCATTTGACGCCGCAACGAAAGACAAAGCGGTTAAAGCCATCGTCTTTCGTGTCAGCACGCCCGGCGGCTCCCCTGCTGCATCGGATCAAATTCTCGCAGCGGCAGACCGCGCCAAAGAGGCAGGTAAACCTGTCATCATCAGCATGGGCCAATACGCTGCCTCTGGCGGATATTATGTATCAGCCCACGCCGACCATATAGTCGCTATGCCGCAGACAATTACGGGCTCAATCGGTGTCCTGGGCGGGAAAATCGCCTTTGAGGACAGCTTCGCCAAAATCGGCTATAATATAGAGGGTATCACCATTGGCGGTGATTACGCTGGCGCCTACTCCGTTGATGAGCCATTTAATCAAGGTCAGCGCGCCGCCTATCGCGGACAACTTGAAGACATCTATGAAGATTTCACCATGCGTGTTGCCAATGGCCGCAATCTACCGCTGTCAAAAGTCAAAGAAATTGCCAAAGGCCGCGTTTGGACAGGTGAGCAAGCAAAAGAGATCGGGCTAGTCGACGAATTGGGCGGTTTCTTCACCGCTGTCGATGCCGCGAAACGCTTTGCCAAGATCGAAGATGACGCCAAAGTCCGGATTAAAGTCTTCCCGCGTCCCAAATCTACCGCCGAGCAGTTCGAGGAATTGTTTAACGGGTCCGCGCAAATCCATGCCGATATGGCTGCCTTGCGCGAGATTGCAGAGCTGCCTGAAGTCAGAGCGGCTCTCAAAGCGCGGCAGGCCTCACGCATTGGCCAAGAAATGACAGCTGATATTCCTGACATTCAGTAGGGCGTCAATTAGGGCGTCTTGCGGTCAGCTGACGTCTTAAAAACAAACGCTATATAATGTCTTGGATAAAAGAATTTTCTTGGTCATGGCGCGGCGTGCGCGTCAAAGAGACGGGGGCTTTCATCCCCTTCTCGGCCGCGCTTCTCTATGATTGCTGGCGCGGGTGGAGCTATATTGTTGCAGAAACGCTACGACCCCGCCCAAATTTACCCCCGATCAACGCGAAGTTTGAGCCGCGCGTGCCAAAGCAGTGGTACCTCATTTGGGGGGCGATGCGGCAGGCGAATGTTCGCCCCACTATCAGGCCTGATTCTGATTTAACGATATTCTTTCAAGACGAAACGCACATAACCCCGTCGAAAACGGGGACTTCTGGCATCAACGCCAGCTGCTTAGATATTTCTAAAACGCGAGTGGCGGAGGTGTTTGCGGATGTCTTTGGCTATGATTTGGCTATTGATCCGCTGACGGCCGCCACGCCCTTTGTTGCGAAGTCTGAAATCAACGGCACCCATGATGGTAGGGTTCTGACCGCGCCTGAGCCTCCCAAACCTGGCTGGGTCTATCAGCGCTTGATCGACAACAGCACCGAGGACGGCCATGTTGCGGATATACGTTGCCCCACAGTTTTTGGGCAAATACCGCTCGTGTTTTTAAAGGAGCGCCCCGTCACTCAGCGCTTCGCCAATCTGAATACGCGTTGCCGTATTGACGCGCCACAAGATCATTTAAGTGAGACTGAGTTGCGAAATGTGTCACAGTTTTGTCAACAGATGGGGCTAGACTGGGGTGGGCTAGATATTCTACGCGATAAGGCAGACGGACGAATCTATATCGTCGATGTCAATAAAACAGATATGGGACCCCCTTTGGCACTGAGTTTACGAGATAAATTGCGCGCGACGAAAATTTTGGGTATGGCCTTGCGCCAAGCCCTAGAGACTCGGTTGAGTGCGGGATCGTTGTAATGGCAATCCCCTTTGTTCGCAGTTTTGAGTTTGAGTATGGTCGCTGTGATCAGCTTAGCCCGCTTGTCCAGCGCGTCATTGCGGACAATCCTGGGCCGTTTACGTTCACTGGCACGGGCGTTTATATTATTGGTCAAGACAATGTCTGCGTTATTGACCCAGGCCCAAATACAGACGCCCACCGCGCGGCATTGGACCGAGCGCTGGCGGGGCGTAAAGTCACGCATGTTTTGGTGACCCATCACCATATTGACCACTCCCCCTCGCCGCGCCGCTCGCCGCGAAACATGGGTGCCAAGTCTATGGCTACGGCCTTCAGCCTGAACCGCCCCAAGACGGTGAAGTTCGGTTGGAAGCGGGCGACGATCTTAGCTTCATGCCTGATGTGGAAATTCGCGACGGTCACGTGATCCGAGGGGATGGCTGGACGATTGAAGCGATCCACACGCCTGGGCATACCTCAAACCATCTGTGCTACGCCTTAGTTGAGGAAAACACGCTCTTTTCTGGCGATCATATCATGGGATGGTCTACCAGTGTGGTTAGCCCGCCCGACGGAGATATGGGCGATTATCTCACGTCTTTACGCACAGTGCTGGCGCGAGATTTCGATATAATTCGTCCGACCCACGGGACAGAGATCACAGAGGTTCAGGGCTTTATCCAAGCCTATATTGACCACCGCCTCAAACGCGAAGATCAAATCATGGAAGCGCTAGAAAGTGGATTAAGTGATATTGGCGAGATCGTTGCCAAACTCTACGCTGATGTCGATAAGCGTTTGCACCCTGCCGCCGCGCATAGCGTGCTGAGCCATATTATTCATATGCGCAAAACAGGTCGCGTCACGGCTGACGGGGCTGATGGATTGCGGCAAACCTACCGCATTGCGGCTTAGGCTGCGTTTAATCTCTCTAGGAAATCTTTCACGCGCTCCGCATTTTTGCCAATGTCTGATCCGCCAATGCGCGATAAAGACCTTGCGTCAACGACACTGCCCCCGCCCTCGGATGGCTTAATGCGGATGATCACATCGTCTTTAAATCCATACCAAAATGTTGTGTCTGTGGCTTCAATGATGCCAGCTTCTGCGTCAACATTCACAAGCTCCCACCCCAGCTGAGACGCGACAAGTTCAGCTTTGCCAAATACTGCAGCGGGGTCGTCTTCAAGAATAAGCGGGCGCACGGCAGGGAAGGCTTTTGTCTGCAAGACGGAGACAAGTTTTTTATCGCGGCTATCTTTTTTACCAACGTAATTGGACGGATTACTTGTGGAACCGCGTAGCTTCAGAATGGCATCAGTAAACATAGGCGGGTTTTGTGTGTCCGTTGTGATGTCATGGATAAAAGGCAGAGACTCGACTTTTGCTTTCGTCGCGCCGAGTTTGCCCATGCCAAAGCCGCCAATCAAAAGTGCAAGCGCGCCCACGACAAAACCGCGACGTGGCTGAATGGTAAATGCCAGAACGAGACTGATAAGACCTGCAATCCCAGCCGCGATCAGAAGGATCGGTCCAACTTTCATATTCAGCAGGCCAAAGCTTGTGCCCAAACCAAATACGCCCAGCTTATATCCAATAGCCGCCACTATAAATGTTAACGGTGCAATAAAGGCGAGGGCTAGCGTAACACGCAGCACACCTCTGCGGAGTTTCTGACGCTTCACGCCTTTTTCGGGTTGAGATACATTTGTGATAGATGTTGTCATAGCTCACCTTATGGAAATAAACGCTGCTTTGTCCAGCCACCATTCGTGGGGGTAAAGACAATGCGGTCATGGACGCGAAACGCGCCGTCTTGCCAAAATTCGATGGATTGCGGGGCGACGCGCCAACCATACCAGTGGTCGGGGCGTGGCACGTCTTGCCCCTCAAAGCGGTCTTCCATCTCTTTAACTTTTGATAGCATCGCTTCCCGATCCGCGACGGGGCGAGATTGATCTGACGCCCATGCCCCGATACGGCTCTCCCGCGCGCGCTCAGCGAAATAGGCATCAGATTCAGCCGCAGTGACGGGGCTGACAGAGCCCCTGACCCGCACTTGACGCTTTTGGGATTTCCAGTGAAAGCACAGCGCAGCTTTCGCTTGGCCCCGCAACTGTTCGCCCTTGGCGCTCTCTGAATTTGTGTAAAACACGAAGCCACGCGCGTCTAAACCTTTGAGCAAGAGTATACGCACATCAGGCATGCCCTGCGCATCAACTGTCGCAACGCTCATTGCATTAGGGTCGTTTGGTTCTGTCTCGGCCGCTTTCGCCAACCATTTTTGGAACAGGCTAATGGGTTCATCGGCCTCAAGCCAGCCCAGCGGACGATCACCGCCAGCGAGGTAATCTGCGCGGCTAGGCGTAGCGGGAATGACGTTTTTATCGTATGGGGCCATGAATCTGCTTAAAAATGGAAAATTAACTATAAGTGTTAGCGCGTTGCTAACCAATATAGGGCTTAAACAAGGAAAGGTTAAGCATAATAGTTTAGACGGGGTTTACCAAGATGACGCGCCAACAAGCACTCATGACACTCGGCGTTTCAATGTCCGCTCGCGAGGCAGATATCCGCTCGGCTTGGCGCAAAAAGGCCAAGTTTTTTCACCCAGACAGTCCCTACGCCAATGTCGGCGCATTTATGCAAGCGAAAGCCGCATTTGAAACACTCGTGCCGCCCGCACCGCAAGCTTTTCGTGTCCGGGCTGGCTCCAGATCTTTTTAGGTCTAGCCCTGCAAGCCTTGCGTGTTTAAGACACGCCCATGTCACATAATTCCTTCGGACACTTATTTCGGTTTACCACTTGGGGCGAAAGCCACGGGCCAGCGATTGGCTGCGTTATTGATGGCTGCCCGCCGCGCATTGCATTGAACGAAGCGGATATTCAGACCTATCTCGATCAACGCAAACCCGGCACGTCCCGTTTCGTGACGCAGCGCAAAGAGCCTGACGCTGTCAAAATTCTGTCAGGTGTTTTTGAAGGCCAAACGACAGGCACACCCATTAGCCTGCTGATCGAAAATACTGATCAACGCAGCCGCGATTACTCAGAAATCAAAGACCGCTACCGCCCAGGCCATGCCGATATGACCTATGATGCGAAATACGGCATTCGCGATTATCGCGGCGGTGGCCGCAGTTCTGCGCGGGAAACAGCCAATCGAGTGGCGGCAGGCGCGATTGCGCGAAAGATCTTGGGTGACGTAAAAATTCGCGGGGCTGTCGTGTCAATCGGGGAAAAGCAGATCAATCCTGACAACTGGGACTGGGATCAGACAACGAAAAACCCCTTTTGGTGCTCTGATGCGAAGGCTGCCAAAGATTGGGAAGATTATTTAGACGACGTCCGCAAATCTGGAAACTCTGTCGGTGCCCTCATCGAAGTCCGTGCTAGCGGCGTTCCCGCAGGCTGGGGCGCGCCTGTTTACGGGAAGCTCGATAGTGATATTGCCAGTGGACTGATGAGTATCAACGCGGCCAAAGCTGTCGAGATCGGAGCAGGTTTCCGCGCAGCCGCTTTCACTGGCACAGACAATGCGGACGAAATTCGGATGAAAGATGGCAAGCCAGATTTCCAATCCAATCACGCCGGCGGCATACTCGGCGGTATCTCCAATGGTGACGAAATCGTTGCCCGCCTTGCGATCAAGCCGACATCTTCTATCTTAACAGAAACCCGCTCAATCAATGCTAAGGGCGAAGAGATTGATGTTATGACCAAGGGCCGCCATGATCCTTGTGTCGGTATCAGAGCCGTGCCAGTGGCCGAAGCCATGCTCGCCGTTGTGCTGGCCGATCATATGCTGCGCCATCGCGGCCAAAACGGCTAAACATTCAATATGAGCCAAAATTAGTGACCTCTCACCCTGCAGATTTGTGCTTTGCGGATCGTGCGATTTCCTCGCATAAGGCTGAGACTTGGGAGATTTGGGCATGTTTATCTGGATTATTGTTGCATTATGTCTGGTCGTTTTGATGATCGGCCTGAGGGGATATTTTCGCATGCTCGCAGGAGAAGACCTGTCGCGGTTCGATGCCCTAACCCCCGCAACATTTGATACCGACGCAGACGCCGCTGGCTTGCAGCGGGTCAACGCATATTTGATCGAGAATTTCGTTAAGCCAGCGCAGCGCGCGGGGGCTAAGACGGGATGGACGAGCAAGCGAGAACGATTTGAGAAAGCTGGACTCGCCCGCACAGATTTAGACGCAACTTATCAAGTCGATGTCGCAGTCATCGACGGCCAAGAGGTGCCGGGCGCTTGGACGATCGTGAAGGGTGCAGATACTACCAAGCGCATACTCTACCTGCACGGCGGCGCCTTTACGGTTGGCAGCGCGATCAGTCATAGGCCGATCACGGTCAATCTGGCCAAACGTACGGGCGCAGTCGTCTTTGCGCCCAATTACCGCTTAATGCCAGAAAACCCGCGCCTTGCCCCAAATGAAGATAGCCAGCTAGCCTATGATTGGATCATAGAAAACGGGCCAAACGGGCCAGAAGCGTTGAACGCCTTTGCCATTGCGGGAGACTCTGCGGGCGGAAATTTAACGCTATCACTGATCAACTGGGCGCGGGATACAGATCGCCGCGCCGTCAATGCCGCCTACGCCCTCTCGCCTAATTCAGACTCCACGATTGGCGGAGTCGTCTTTCAAACAAAACCTTGAAAAAGACCTGATGTTGCAGCCTATGCTTCGGCCTTTGTTAAAACTACCGCGCCCACTCTTATTGATCGCGGCCAAGAAAATGTTTGGTATGAGCCCTGCGGATACGCGCATTTCACCCGTATTCGACAGTCTCAAAAATCTGCCCCCGACGCTCATACAAGTCAGTCGCGACGAGATGCTATATAGCGATGCCGAGCGTTATGTCGGCAAAGCCCGCGCGGCAGGCACAGACATTACGCTGCAGAGCTGGGCGAACATGCCTCACGTGTTTCAAATCTTTGACGACCTCCTACCCGAGGCTCACCACGCTTTTGACGAAGCTGCGGACTTTTTAAAAGCCCAAGGCTTCTAAGCGCGAAAACAGGGTTAACTAACTTTAACCTTTTCTGAACCCCAGATGAATGTCGGCTGAACTGAAAATGAATTCCAAACTCAGAGAGGGTTCAGCGCCCCTTTGCTATCTCTAACTCATCGGTCGGGCATCTTCCCTTCCGTAGCCAAGACAGGAGATGTCAAAATGAAAAACCTTTTCACAAAAACAAGTCTCGCTGCAGTCACACTGGCTGCGGCTACACTTATCGCCCCAGTTTCTGCCCACGCTGGAGATTACTACAAATGTAAAGACACCAATAACGCTGTGGCTGGCGGATTGATCGGCGGCTCACTCGGCACTGTGCTGGGCGAAGAAATCGCGGGTCGCGGTGACAAGACCGAAGGCGCCATTTTAGGTGCGATCATCGGCGGTATCGCGGGTGCAGCGATTGGTGACGGCGTCAATGACTGCGAGAAAGATGGCCGCCGCACCTATACGACAACAAGACGCCCTGCTGTGCAAAATGTCGGTTACCACCCCTCACGTCACCGCACATCGCATCACCGCACATATCGTCAGCCGACTTACCGAACCTCGACTTACGGACACGGCACTCGGACATATGGCAATAGCTATAATCGTCTGGATATGATTGATCGTCGGATAGATGATCTGCGCCGTGAACGGGACTGGTTGAAGCGTAATCGCGGCTACCGTGATTATCGCGCCGAACGCCGCCTAGACGAGATCGCCTATGAACTCGCGGAATTAAAGGATCGTCGCAAACGCCTGAAGCGTAACAGATCGCGCGGTCATTACCACGGCTCTAACGTGTGTTACTCACACCACTAGACTAACACCCCCCAAAGTGAACCTCGGCCCTGACGGGTCGGGGTTTTTATTATTTCGCATGACGTTTCTTTTGCTTTTTCGCCCTTAAGGCGAGTGGTTTAGGCGTTCTTTCAAAAATGTGTTATTACAAGACCAACTCGGCGTAAGATTTGCATTCAAGCAGGCAGATACGGCGTTTTGCTATGGTGGGATCGTTCAACAGGACTCCCAATTCGCAGTGACGATATTGTTTAGCCCGAATTTTCGGGATCAGAGGAGCCTTGAAGGACATGAAATTTTTACTCACAGGAGCGGCACTTGCCGCATTCACACTCGCCCCAGCTACAGCTAATGCGCAGCTTTTTGGCGGGCTAGATAACAATACCGTCCTCGGCGGCGCTGTGGGCGCTGGCCTTGGCGGCGCGTTGGGCTCAAACCTTGCACCACGAGGTATGGGTGATGAATACACAGCCATCGGCGCTGTTGCAGGCGGCCTTGCAGGTGCAGCGTACGGCAATTCACGCAGCAATTTCGGCGGCAACCCCTATGCAGGCGCATTCAATCCGGGCTTTAACGGCCGCAACCTTG
Organism: Litorimonas sp. RW-G-Af-16; assembly: GCF_048319245.1. Classification (GTDB taxonomy): domain Bacteria; phylum Pseudomonadota; class Alphaproteobacteria; order Caulobacterales; family Maricaulaceae; genus Litorimonas. The sequence goes on along the minus strand of NZ_CP166993.1, from coordinate 591,996 downwards.
CAGGCGCGGGTATCGGCGCAGGTCTTGGCGGCGTCATCGGGTCTAATCTTGCTGGCTCTGGCCAGCGTCAGGAAGGCACAGCGATTGGCGCCGTGCTAGGCAGCGTTGCGGGCTATGCGCTCGCAAATGGTCGTCGCGGCGGATCACGTTACGGTAGTGGCCCTGTGGGTGGCTACGCGGGTAATTATGGTGGCGGTTATAATGGCGGTTATGCTCCCGCTGGTTACGGTCCAGTCGCAGGTGGTTATGCTGGCGGCGGATTTGCCCCGGCGCCCGTCATGGCTGGCCCAACATATGTCAATTCAGGCCAATTTGTCAGCCAGACTTATGCCGTTCCGGGCGTGCGCCCTGTGCAACAACGCACAGTCGTCGTCGCCTCACCACCGCAAATTCAAACACGCACTGTTGTGCGCGAAGTCCCTAAATACATAGACCGTGTTCAATATGTTGACCGCGTCCAAACGGTTGAAAAAATCGTTGAAAAACCAGTGGTGCAATATGTTGATCGTGTTCAAGAGCGCATCGTGGAAAAACCTGTCATTCAATATGTAGACCGTGTTCAAACTGTTGAAAAGATTGTCGAAAAGCCAGTCGTGCAATATGTTGACCGTGTCCAAACAGTTGAGAAAATTGTCGATCGCCCTGTCGTAGAATATGTCGACCGCGTCGTTGAAAAAGAGGTCGTGCGTTACATCGAACGCCCATCAGCGCCCGTCACTCACACCCATACACATGACATTGGCATGAGCGGCCATCACGGGTCTTCGCACTCAACCAACACTTACGAGTCAAGTTCATATAGCTCAAGCAATATAAGCCAAACAGCGCCCTGTCCTGCTGGGTCGACGAAACAAGCAGACGGCACATGCCTGACGTCTGGCGTAACGTCTTATGAGAGCAGCAGTTCTTATAGCTATTCGGATGATTACTCGAATGATCATTCTGGCAACTACTCCGCAGGGGAAACTCTCGCAGGCGGTGCAGATGAATATTGCTATTCTAACAGCTCAAAGCGTTACGATTCCATGGGTCGCAAGATTAAAGGCGCTCACGGTAAAAAGTGCAAGCACTAGCTAACGCGCTGACATTTAATGAAAAAAGCGGTCTTACGGGGCCGCTTTTTTTGTGCGCTGTGTGGAATTATTGAAAAAGTCTTAACTTTCAGCTATCGTTCAGCTTCACAGTGCTAAGGGACGAGCATATCATAAATGGAGACCCCCTATGAATTTCAAAATTGGTTTCGCAATCGCCGCCGTCGCTACGGTCGCCTTCGCCCCTATGACAGCCGCCGCCCATGATAACGGGTATAACCACCGTCACCAAAGCAGTGGCGATGATCAACTTGTTGGTGGATTGATCGGCGCGGGTCTCGGCGCAGTCCTAGGTTCACAAGTCGCTGGCAGCGGCGCTCGCACAGAGGGCTCCGTGTTAGGGGCTGTTATTGGCGGTGCAGCTGGTGCAGCCATTGCGGGTGATAATAATCGCGGTTATTCGAATAGAGGGTATTACAACCAAGGCTATTCTAACGGCGGATATTATAATCAGAACACTGGTTATTATGGCGGTTCTAACACCTATTATCATGGCGGCTATTCGCAGCCAGCTTATCGCACAACATACACTACGACTTATCACGATCCATATTACGCGCCGCGCCCCGTCTATTATGCGCCGCGTCCGATTTATCATTCGCGTCCAACGACCTCGCTTTATATCAATGTTGGCAGCAATAGAGGGTATCGGGGTCATCGAGGCTATCGCCGCGGACATCACGGATATCGTCGTGGACACCACGGTTACCGCCGCGGTCGTCATTAGACGCTAGTCCAAGAAAATTAAGAAGCCCCGTCTGCTAGATCAACAGGCGGGGCTTTTTGTTTGAAATACCCGAGATACTTAATCTTTCGGCGCGGGCGGTATGAGCTTTAAGTGCAATTCCTTTAGGGCTTTCGCGTCCACTTCGGCAGGTGCGTTCATCATCAAGTCTTGCGCTTGGCCGTTCATCGGGAAAAGGATCACGTCGCGGATTGTGTTCGTGCCCGCAAGCAGCATCACGATGCGGTCAACGCCGGGTGCGATCCCGCCATGCGGCGGCGCGCCGTATTTAAACGCATTGATCATGCCAGAGAATTTGTCGTCCACGACTTCAGAGCCGTAACCCGCAAGCTCAAACGCTTTATACATCACGTCAGGCTTGTGGTTTCGGATCGCGCCTGATGACAGCTCGATACCGTTGCAAACGATGTCGTATTGATAAGCCAGAATATCGAGTTGCTTCTCTACTGTGTCAGCGCTTTCTAACAATTCCATTGCCGTCATACCGTCTGGCGCTTGCGGCATTGAGAACGGGTTATGCGAGAAATCAACTTTTTTGTTGTCTTCATCCCACTCATACATCGGGAAATCGACGATCCAGCAGAATTTAAACACGCCCTCTTCGATCATGTCGAGATCAGCCGCGACCTTGTTCCGCGCTGCGCCCGCAAGTTTATAGGCGTCGCCTTTTTTACCCGCCGAGAAGAAAATCCCGTCACCCGCGCAGAGGCCCATTTTCTCTAGCAAGGCTTCTAGATGCGCAGGTTCAAAGTTCTTTAGCACAGGGTCTTGGCTATCAACACCACCGCCATCTGCTTCTTTCAGACGCGCATAGCCGAGGCCAGGCATCTGCATTTCTTTCTTCGCCCACTTATCCATATTGTCGAAGAATTTCCGAGACTGGTTCGCCGCTGCTTTAGGGGCTGGGATTGCGATGACCTTGCCGCCGCCTTTGGTGATTTTTGCAAAAATACCAAAGCCTGTCTTCGCCTCGTCAGTGAAGAACTCGGACACATCCGTCAGCTCAAACGGTATGCGCAGATCGGGTTTGTCATTGCCGTAACGCTCCATCGACTCTTTGTAAGGGATGCGCGGGAAAGGCGTCTGCACCTCGCGGCCACCCGCAAATTCTTCAAACACGCCCGCCATGACAGGTTCAATCGCATTGAATACGTCGTCTTGGGTCACGAAGCTCATCTCAATATCGAGTTGATAGAACTCGCCCGGTGAACGGTCGGCGCGCGCATCTTCGTCGCGGAAACATGGCGCGATTTGGAAGTAACGGTCAAAGCCTGCCACCATGAGAAGCTGCTTGAACTGCTGCGGCGCTTGCGGGAGAGCGTAGAATTTCCCTGGGTTCAAACGGCTAGGCACAAGGAAGTCCCGCGCACCTTCCGGCGAAGACGCGGTGAGGATCGGCGTTTGAAATTCTGTAAAACCTTGATCAATCATCCGACGACGCAGCGAGTTAATCACTTGCCCGCGAAGGATGATATTGTTGTGCAAAGTCTCGCGGCGCAGATCGAGATAGCGATGCTTCAGCCTGATGTCTTCAGGATAATCTTGCTCCCCAAAGACAGGCAGCGGAAGACTGTCGGCAGCACTTTCAATGATCATCGCATCGGCCCGAAGCTCGACCTCACCCGTTGGGATTTCAGCGTTGATCGCTTCCGCATCACGCGCCAATAATTCGCCCGTGACTGTAATCACAGACTCTGACGGGCAGCGTTTAGCGGCTTCGTAAAATTCAGCATCGGGATAGACGACGACTTGGCTAATACCGTAATGATCGCGCAGATCAATAAAGAGTGCGTTTGCGTGTTCACGCTTCCTGTGAACCCATCCAGAGAGTTTAACGGTTTGGCCAACGTGGTCTTTGCGAAGTTCGCCACAAGTGTGGCTACGATAAGCGTGCATTTTCAGGCTCCTTAGTCCGTGATCGGGACTCTTAAAGCGCCTACAGAGAGACGGTCTGCGACGCTGGGTTAATGTGCGCGCGTAAGTAGCCGATGGGGCGCGCAAGTCAAGGGACGCCGCGCGAGCATAGCCGTTTATCTCTTACACTTCGCCCTTGAGTTTCAAGCAAATTGGCATAGCTTGACGCAGAATCTGGAGGGACACCATGTTGAGTTTATTTGAAATCGCTGCATCCTTGCTGGTGCTATCTGCGCTGCTATCTTGGATAAACCGCGCTTACCTCAAATTACCACATACGATCGGCCTCTTGGTCATGGCTCTATTTGCCAGCTTCGTCTTAATGGCGCTGCAAATTTTTGTGCCGAGTGTAGGCCTGACTGACACCATCCAGTCGGCAATTAAGCAAATCGATTTCAACGAAACGCTGATGAAAGGGATGCTCGGCTTTCTGCTCTTCGCAGGAGCATTGCATGTGGATCTCGGCAAATTGCGGGACGCGAAATGGGCGATCGGGACTATGGCGACATTTGGTGTGATCCTCTCGACATTCATAGTCGGGACTGGCTTCTTTTATCTCACCAAATTATTCGGCGCGGACCTCCCCTATATTTGGGCGTTGGTCTTCGGAGCCTTGATCAGCCCGACCGATCCGGTCGCTGTGCTATCCATCCTCAAAACAGTCAAAATGCCGAAATCGTTAGAGACCAAAATCGCAGGGGAAAGCCTGTTTAATGACGGCGTAGGTGTGGTTGTCTTCACCCTGATCCTCGCGATTGCAGCGGGGGGATCAGGGACGGGTCATGCTATGCTAGACACGGTCTTATTAGCGGTCCCGCTCGAAGCTGTAGTTCAGAGCGGGGCAGGCCATGGCGGCGGTGTCAGCGTTTTAGATGTGGTTGAATTATTTCTAGTCGACGCCGTTGGCGGGGCGATCCTTGGCCTAATTGCGGGTTGGATCGGGTTTAAAATGATGGCCCGTATTGATGAGCATGCCATTGAAATCTTGATCAGCTTAGCGCTCGTCGCGGGAACATATGCTCTCGCGCAGCGCATCAATATTCTCGGGCATCACCTTTCTGGCCCCATCGCCGTTGTTGTCGCAGGCTTGATGATTGGCAATAAAGGCGCGGCCTTCGCGATGTCAGATCATACGCGACAATATTTGTTTGGCTTCTGGGAAATGGTCGATGAAATCCTCAACTCTGTACTGTTTTTGCTAATCGGGTTGGAGATCCTTGTACTGGGACTAGTGCCAGAATATGCGCTCGTCACTCTACTGGCGATCCCACTTGTGCTGATCGCGCGTCTCTGTGCTGTTTATATTCCGATGAAGGTCATCGGCACATTTAAAAACTTTACCAAGGGCGCTATCCCTGTGCTGACCTGGGGCGGTGTGCGCGGGGGAATCTCAGTTGCGCTAGCGTTATCGCTACCAGAGAACGAATATAAGCCGCTGATTTTGACCGCAACTTACGGCGTTGTTGTGTTCTCCATCATCGTCCAAGGGCTAACGGTCAAAAATGTCGTTCAGCGCGTTGTTGATCCAAATCTCCTCTAGACGAATATGATTGCGGGCCTCATCTTTTTGTAATAAGATAACGATATGCTATGGCGTATGACATATCGTTGTGTGATGGCGGCTATGATCGTGATGATCTTCGCTGTGCAGAGTTTTGCGCTGTCGCACACGGCACAATTTGGCGATAGCCCGCACGAACATAATGGTGTGGCATGTGACATTGCGGTTGTTGTGTCAGAACAGTGTGTTGTCACACCAGAGATTACCACTTTCCCGGCACCTGCACATGACCTCGATATAACTGATCACGCACCTTATCAGGACGTTGCATTCATTTCGCCGCAAACCCGCGCCCCACCTCCCCGCGCACCCCCCTACTTATAGGCCGATAATCTTCATGCTGTGCGCTTGCGCATGGCTCCCATTATTATACCTATAAGAGTGTTATTCCATGTCCCATATCTACCTGCGCAGCACAGCTGCGACTGCCCTTATCCTATCCCTAACAGCCCCTGCCTATGCGCAAATTGAAGACGAAATCATCGTCACGGGCTCCCCGCTTATGCGCTCCGTTGATGAAGCCATAACTGGTGTGTCTGTCCTATCAGGTGACGAACTATCCAACCGTCTCGCCAGCACCATTGGGGAGACGTTGAAGTCTGAACCGGGTGTGTCCTCCACCTATTTCGGAGCTGGCGCATCTCGCCCGATTATTCGCGGCCAAGGCGGTGACCGTGTCCGCGTCCTGACCAACGGGATTGGCTCAATCGACGCCAGTTCCGCCTCCCCCGACCACGCCGTTGCCGCTGAACCTGCCCAAGCCGAGCGGATTGAAGTTCTGCGCGGCGCGGCGCTGCTGCGCTACGGCAGTTCAGGCTCTGGTGGTGTGGTCAATGTCATTGACGGGCGTATCCCAACGGAGCTGCCCGACGGAGTTGACGGAGCCGTGCGTATCGGCGCCAGCTCTGTTGACCTTGGCCGAGAGGCTGCGGGTTCTCTTGACGTCGCTTCAGGTCGCATTGTTTTGCACCTCGACGGGACGTTCAAGGAATCAGATGATTACCGCATCCCCGTCTCTGGCGAGAGCCGTGAGCAACTGCTTGAAGAAGGCGAGGAGATACCAGAGGATTATGACGAGAGCCGCCGCCTCGATAACTCGGCCGCCAAATCTACGGCCCTCACAGGCGGGCTAAGCTATATTGGCGACACGGCACGATTTGGCTTTGCTGTGCATAAATTTGACTCAGATTACGGAATTCCTGGTGGTCACGCGCATGAAGAAGGCGAAGACGACGAAGATCACGATGAAGATCACGGCGACGAGGAAGAGGAAGAAGAAAATGTCACAATCGGGTTGGACCAAACCCGGGTCGATGTGAACGGCGCTGTCGACCTCCCTGGATTCATCCAAACTGTGCAACTATTTGGCGGTTATGCCGACTACACCCACACAGAATTTGAAGGCCCTGGCGAAGTGGGGACGGTCTTTACGAATGAAGGCTATGAGGTTCGCGTCGAAGCCATTCAGCGTGAACGCAATGGCTGGGCTCGCCGCACACGGGGTTCAATACCGTAAGCGGGATTTCGCAGCGATTGGTGAAGAGGCCTTTGTCCCACCCACGCAAACCACACAGCTAGGTATTTATAGCTTCCATGAAAAAGAAATCGGCGACTTCCATGTTGAAGGCGCGGTGCGGTTTGAAAATACGCAGCAGGAAAACTCCGTCACAGGCGAGGATTTAAGCTTTGATGCGTTCAGCGTATCCGCAGGCGGTGATGTGCATTTATCTGACGCAGTACGCGTGGGCGGCACGGTTTACCGCACCGAGCGCGCGCCAACGACAGAAGAGCTATTCTCGAATGGCCCTCACCTTGCGACCAATCAATTTGAACTGGGCGATGCGACATTAGGCAAAGAAGTCTCAACAGGGATAGAAGCTGCTATTCGGCACCGCGAAGACGGGCATTTCACGACGGTCAACTTGTTCTACACCGACTATAAAGACTATATTTTTGAAGTGGAGACCGATGCTGAAGAAGACGGACTACCTGTATTTCAATATATGGCGGATGACGCGAAATTCTACGGCTTTGAGGTTCAAGGCGGGATGGATGTGACCACTCTCGGGGCATGGGACGTGAAAGTCGATGCGCTAGCCGAATATGTGCGGGCGAAAACCGATAGCGGGAATTTGCCACGTATTCCGCCGCTGTCCATTTTAACGGGTGTAGACTTTGAAACAGACCGCGTGCGATTGCGGGCCGAGTTGGATTATGCAGCGCAACAGACAAAGGTTTCAGCAAATGAGTTACCGACGGATGACTTCGCTTTGGTTAATGTCTTTGCAAATTGGAAAGCACCCGCAGGCGCACAAGACGTGACATTGAGTATATCGATGCACAATGTGTTCGATAGCGAAGCCCGTCAACACACCTCGTTCCTGAAGGATTTAGTCCCCCTACCTGGACGCAATGTACGGTTTTCAATACGCTCCGCATTTTAGCGAAAAAGCCTAGCGGCCGCCTGCATGGGTCAGGCGGCCCTTAATGCCACCAACAAATCATCCGCGTGAATGACTAGTCTATCTTGGAAATGTTTAGCGTGTTGGTCGTGCCGGGTCGTCCGAACGGCACACCTGCGCTGATCATCACAACGTCGCCAGATATTAGCCCAAGCTTGTCTTTGGCAACGTCCTGAATACTGTGCAGCATATCGTTAAAATCAACGGGGTCTTTCAGGACGAGCGGCACAACACCCCAAGACAATGCCAGACGGCTAGCTGTGCGCGGGTCAGGGGTCAGGCCGACAACTTTACAAGGCGGACGCTCACGCGAAATACGCTGAACGGTTGAGCCTGTTTTCGTATACCCCAAGACGGCTTTCGCATTCAGTGTCGTCGCGATACCCCGCACAGAGCCGCTGATCGCGTCCTCGGGTGTCGCTTCATAGGGCAAACGGATTTGCTTGAAATAGGTCCAGAATTCTGGATCAGCCTCAGCAGCGGAAATAATACGGTCCATGATGGCGACAGCCGTTGCAGGGTGGCGGCCGACCGCTGTTTCGGCCGACAGCATAACCGCATCTGCGCCTTGATAAATCGCTGTCGCAACATCGGAGGCTTCCGCGCGAGTTGGCGTAGGGGCGTCAATCATGCTCTCTAACATATGCGTTGCAACAATCACGGGCTTGCCTAGCGCGCGGGCCTTGCGGATAATCTGACGCTGCACGACAGGCACCTGCTCCAAAGGTAGTTCTACGCCCAAATCACCGCGCGCCACCATCGCAGCATCCGCCATCATCAGAATACTATCCAATTCATCCATGGCGGAAGGTTTTTCGATTTTGACGATGATGCCAGGTTTGTGCGGCTCCTCATGCGCTTTGATAACTTTCCGCGCATCCATGACATCTTGGGCCGTTTGCACAAAAGACAGCGCGATGTAGTCAACCTTTTGATACATTGCGAAATCCATATCGACGCGGTCTTTATCCGTCATCGCGGACATGGGCAGCTTCACATTGATAACATTGATGCCCTTGCGATCAGATAAAGTGCCAGGCACATCGACTTTGGCTTTGATGACTGTGCCGTCATTGGATTGCACCGTGACTTGCATTTTTCCGTCGTCAAATTTCAGTATGCTGCCCTCACCCAAAGCTTTCATGAGCTCTGGATGTGGCATGAAGATTACGCCGTCATGGCCCAATTCACGACCTTCGCGCATTTCGACAATCTCTCCGTAGCGCAGCTCGATCTTGCCGTCTTTGAACTCGCCGCACCGAATTTTCGGGCCTTGCATATCGGCAACAATCGCGATTGGCGTATCAAGCTCGGCTTCGATCGCGCGGATCGCCGAGACAACAGCAGCGTGATCTTCGTGTGAGCCGTGAGAGAAGTTCAGGCGAAACGCGTCTACCCCGACTTCGTGAATGAGCTTGAGCATATCTGGCGCACGGCTGGCGGGTCCAACAGTCGCTAGGATTTTCGCAGAACGGTTGCGCATATTCATCTTCCTTTTTTCCGCCATCGCCCTAGCCAATTCTGTCGCGGATTGCACCTTTATTTTGGATTTTTTACGGATATAACAGCGGCATGACAATTTTTATCCAGCGCGTATTCCTAAGCCTTTTGAGCTTTCTCTGCATCGCGTTTGCCTGCTTTTCCGATGTGCAAGCTCAGGACAATCCGCTGGATAATAGTGACGGAATTCAGAAAGTCTTGGTGGGCGGATACATCAACGAAATTCATGCAGTGGACCTGACCAGTCATTCTTATCCCGGCGACATCTATATTTGGTTCCGATGGATGGACCCTGAGATGCGGCCTAACGAGACGTTTGAGTTCATGAATTTCCACGATCCCGAGGCCCACATTCAGTCTGTCACATATGACGAACCAGAGGTCATGGAAGCTGACGGATCATTCTATCAAGTCATCCGGCATCAGGGCGCGTTTTCAACATCAATGCCGCTATCGAAATATCCTTTCGATACACAAGTTCTGAAATTTATCATAGAAGACGCCGAATTTGGCGACGAGGAATTGCGGTATGTGGCAGACCCAGACGGGGTTACAATCAATGATGAGTTGACGCTACCAGGATATAGAATTGGTGAACCTCGGATGCGGATATACGGGAAGTCTTATCCCACAACATTTGGCGATTTAAATAATCCAGAGACCGCCGCTTATTCCCGCGTTGTCTTTGAAGTCCCAATTACGCGGCCTTGGCAATACGGTGTGCTAAAGCTGTTTTTACCCGTATTGATTATTTTAATGTGTGCTGGACTGGCCCTGATGATTGACCCGACGCATACAGAGGGGCGAATTGGTCTTGTGATTACCGCACTCCTCACCTTGGTCGCAATGCAAATCACGACGGCAGGCAGCTTGCCCGAAGTCAGCTATCTGATGCTGCTAGATTACGTGTATCTGCTGTCCTATGCCTTCATACTCGTGATGATGGCGCGTGTGGCATATGGCAGTTGGCAGGACGCCGAAGACGAAATTAAAATTTCCGTACGTAATGATAAGCGTGTGCTGATTACTGCGACCGCAATCTATTTCGTGGGCGTTGTTGGAACCGTTATTTTCGTTCTAAGCGCCTAGCAGCGCGACGTGGGTAGGTCTAATCTTTGCCCGATCTGAATTCCAAAGTTCGAAGATAAGCCATTGGCAGATTGCACTTCTGTCACGCCAACACAAAGCTGTCGCGCGAGCGAGTAAACAGTGTCGCCCTGTTTGACGACATAACCCTGACTCACATTCAAACCTTGCGCTCCTGACGGCGTGTAAGTGCGCGTCTCCACGTCTTGCGGTATTGCGACTGGGCTATTGGCATCTATGATATTTTGCGAATAATCATAGTCGACACTCTGCGCAGCGGGCGCTGTAGCCATGACAATCGGGCCGCTAATTGTTTGAACAGCGACCTGGTCGCTCTCTCGTGATCCTTGCGCGTCAGCAATGGCGACCGGCGCAGAATTAGGGGACGCGACAGGTGCGGGCGCCTCATACGGCACACCGCCTTGAATAGCCTCATAGCCTGGAGTGCCAACCGTTTCGCCGTAATAGCTATCCGTTGGCGCAGTTACAGGGGCGGAGGCAATCGTCGTTGTTTCGCCAGAATAAGTCACAGGCTCAGAGCTATAAGCATTAGATCCATAGGTAATTGGCGCTGCCACATTTTGGGTTTGGATGGGGTCGCAGTCGATTGACTTATCGCCAATTCCGTATCCTGCCGCGCCGCCAAGAACTGCACCCACAACAGTTCCTTTTGTGCCGCCAATGACTTTCTTACCCGCAACTGCGCCAACTGCGCCGCCGATTGCACCGCCAAGTAATTCGCGGTTGGTTTCTTTATTAAGACAGGCATGGTTGGTCGTAGATGTAATCGCGCCCTGATTTGACGCATAAGTCGTCGTCGCCGTAGGCTGGCTATAGCTCGCATAGCTTTTGCTTGGGCTGTCACCTTTATATTTCGATGAATATTGATAATTCGGATTTTCCTGCGACGTAGCGCAAGCCGATAGGGTCAAGGCGAGGGCAGCTGTTGCGATCAATACGGTCTTGGACATGGGGCGTCTCCATTCAATTTGACCAATATTATAGGGTTTTCATGGCTAATATTCGGTTAATATATCGATGAACACGAGATGAACGACGCCGCAAAGCATATTGAAAATATCTGTGACATTTGCTGCGCTCTACTCTAATAAATGCGAAATTTTTCATAATACAGGACATCACTCCATGAACATCAAAACACGCCCCGTAGAATACAAGCACGGTAAAACAACCTGCATCGGCTATTTGGCATGGGACGATAATATCGCGGAGCCGAAGCCTTGCGTGTTAATCAATCATGCGTGGGGTGGGCGAGATGGTTTTGCCGAAGACAAAGCGATTGAAATGGCCGCATTGGGCTATGTCGGTTTTGCACTGGACAATTACGGCGACGCCGCCCTGCCCGAGTCTATTGATGGCAAGAAAGCGCTTATGACACCGCTGGTCGAAGACCGCCAACTCCTTATTGATCGCCTCAAAGCGGGCTATAAAGCGGCCGCAAAACTCGATGAAGTAGACGAGACACACATGGCAGCGATGGGCTTTTGCTTTGGCGGACTTTGCACATTGGACATGGCGCGATCTGGTATGAAGCTCAAAGCGGCTATGTCGTTTCATGGCCTACTCGGCGGACATGAACTCCCGAAGAAAAAGATCAAAGCTAAAGTCTTAGTCGCCCATGGCTGGGAAGACCCCATGGCGCCGCCATCTGATGTCGTTGCACTTGGCAAAGAACTCGGCGAAGCAAAGTGCGATTGGCAGCTGCTTGCCTACGGCAATGTGCAGCACGGCTTCATGGTGCCTAGCGCGAACGACAAAAAACTCGGCATTGTCTATGACGCAGATGCCTCCCGTCGCGCTTGGATGAATACCCTAGAATTGCTGCAAGAAGTCTTTGGCATGCACAGGGTAAACGCCTAGCGTATTTCTATGAATATCATCACCACAACTGACGCCCTCCGAGAATATTGCGATGCGGCCAAAGCCCACGAAAATCTGTTTATCGATACAGAGTTCATGCGCGAAACGACCTTCTACTCGATCCTGTGCCTAGTCCAAGTCGCGACTGCGGATAGCGAAGCGATCATTGACCCTTTGGCAGACGGTATTGACCTGACGCCCCTGATCGAGTTGCTGACGGATGATAGCATTATGAAGATCATGCACGCCGCGCGGCAGGACATGGAAATCTTCTACAAGATGTGTGACTGCGTCCCTGCCCCTATTTTTGATACGCAGATCGCGGCGATGGCGCTGGGCTTTGGTGACAATGCAGGCTACGGGGCTTTGGTAAAAGGGCGCTTAGGGATCAGCTTGGATAAGGGAGCGCGGTTTACCGATTGGGCGCGGCGGCCTTTGTCGGAAAAACAGCTTAGCTACGCAATCGCAGACGTGACCCATTTGCGCGATTTATTTCCTGACCTCTTACAAGAACTGATGGACCGTGAGCGCCTCAGCTGGGTCATGGAGGAGATGCTCCCACAACTCGATGAGAGCCTTTACACGTTTGAGCCCGAAGAGGCGTGGCAGCGTCTGAAACTTCGCAATCCACGCAAGCCTTATCTTGCTGTGCTAAAAGCCGCAGCCGCGTGGCGTGAGCGTCAAGCGATTGAGAAAAACGTCCCTCGCCGTCGCATACTCAAAGACGACGCCATGTATGATCTGGCCCAACAAAAGCCGCGCACGATTGAGGCGATGTCAAAGCTACGCGGTATTCCGCGCGGTTTCGAGAATTCCCGCTCTGCCAAAGCGCTGATCGAGGCAATTAATGTGGCATTGGACAATGCGGATGACTACGCTCCGCCCTATCCCAAAACGCAGCACATGCCCTCCAATATTGGCGCACGGGTCGAGATGCTCCGCACTCTGCTCCGCCTTCGGACGGAAGCCAAAGATATAGCGCCGCGCCTCGTTGCCAATGCCCGTGATATTGAACAATTAGCGGCTTTTGGCGAAGACTCTGATGTGGCGGCCATTAAGAGTTGGCGGAGAAAAGTGTTCGGACAGGACGCGCTGGATATGCTCGACGGTAATATTGCTCTGCGGCTGGACGGTGACGAAGTCGTCGCAGAGCGCATCGGTTAGCGGTTATGTATGACGGCCCCAAGCGGGAGTTTGTTTACGCCCCGCCGGCTGGCAAAATTCCTATTGTCCATCGCGGCGAAGATTATTTAATTATCGATAAGCCTGCGGGCTTGCTTTCTGTCCCTGGCAAGCATGATCCCGATTGCGTCGAGGCACGTCTTCGAGCGGTTCACCCTGATGCCCTTACGATTCATCGATTGGATATGGCGACGTCGGGCCTGATGGTCTTCGCCCTCACACCCCACGCCCAAAGGCATTTCGGATTGCAGTTTGAAAACCGCCAAGTGCAGAAAACTTACGTTGCGCGTGTTGGGGGTATTGTCGATGGTGAGGGTGGCATTATTGATGAGCCTCTGATCGCCGATTGGCCAAACCGTCCGCGACAGAAAGTCTGTTACGAACACGGGAAATCTGCGGTCACAGAATGGAGAGTTTCCTCGCGTGAGGACGACGTCACTCGCATGACGCTTTATCCTAAAACCGGCCGTTCGCATCAATTACGCGTGCATATGGCGTGGCTAGGCCATCCGATTTTGGGCGATATGATCTATGCGCCCGACCCGCTATTTCTCGCCGCGGACCGTTTGCAACTTCATGCGCAGAAAATTCGGTTCCGTGAACCCACGGGCGGGGCATGGGTTGAGTATGAAGTTCCAGCGCCGTTTTAAACGTAGTCTTTCGCCATAGATGTCGACAGTCCATCCAAGAATTTATCAGCTTGTTCCATTAAACCGTCCCGCGTTTCCTCGTCCATTTTGTCGAGGTTGGCATAAGGCATATTGAGACGCGGATTGCCGCGTAACTTATCCTCATTCCTGTTTAGGAAATGCCAGTAAAGCGAATTAAACGGGCAGGCCTTGTCGCCAACGCGGTCTTTGACATTGTATTTACAATCCCCACAATAATCCGACATGCGGTTGATATAGGACCCGCTGCTCGCATACGGCTTGGAGCCCAGCAAACCGCCATCCCCAAACTGGCTCATCCCAAGCGTATTGGGCAATTCAACCCACTCAAACGCATCAATATAGACGGATAAGTACCACTCATGCACGGCATAGGGATCAGCACCGATCAGCAGCGCGAAATTCCCTGTGATCATCAGGCGTTGAATGTGGTGAGCGTAGGCATGATCAATCGTCTGCCCAATCGATTTTGACAGGCAACGCATATCCGTCTCGCCCGTCCAATAAAACTCAGGCAAAGGCCGCTCAGCCTCCAAGAAATTCTGCATTTCATAGCCCGGCATTTCTCGCCAATAAATGCCGCGCACAAATTCTCGCCAACCAATGATTTGGCGAATATAACCCTCTACGGCATTGAGGGGCGCTGTGTCATTTTTGTAAGCAGCCTCGATTTTCTGGCAGATCTCCAGCGGAGCTAGCAAGCCAGCATTGAGGTAAGGCGAAAGGAGCGAGTGAAACAAGAAAGCCTCATTCCCGACCATCGCATCTTGATAATCCCCGAATTTTTCCAAGCCGTTATCGACAAAATAATCCAGAGATTTAAGGGCATCGTCTCGCGTTACCCCGTAAAAGAAGTCGTCCACTTTGCCGAAGCGGTTGGGATATTCTTCCCGAACCATTTTAATCACATCTTGGGTAATCGCGTCAGGATCAAAGCGTAGTGGGCCAGGAAAATCTAAGCCACTTTTGGGCGGCTTTCGATTCTGGCTATCGTAATTCCATTTGCCCCCTTCTGGCTTATCACCATCCATCAACAGGTCAGTCTTACGCCGCATATCGCGGTAGAAATACTCCATACGCAGCTGCTTTCGACCACTCGCCCATGATTTGAAATCATCATGGGTCGCGATAAATCTGTCATCTGGCGTGACCGTTACAGGAATATCAAACGCCGCCTCCCATCCTTTGACATAGTCCAGCACACGCCAGACAGACGGCTCGCATACACGAATTTGAGACACGTCATGGCGATCTAACGCGCGCTTCATCTCCGCGGAAAATTCACCTGTATTGTCGGCGTCGGTCAGCTCAATATAATCAACTGTCCAGCCCTTCCCTCGCAGCTCCTCCGCGAAATGGCGCATAGCGGAAAACAAAAAGACCAGTTTCTTGACGTGATGCGGCACATGTGTCGCTTCATGCTTTACCTCCATCATCAAAATAACGCTCTCGTCAGGCTCTGAAATGGCGAGGCTGGAAAGATTATGGCTCAGTTGGTCGGCGAAAATCGGAATAAGTGTTTTTGTCATGGAATTAATACGCATCACATCGGCCTTCGATGCGTATAAAAATTTATGGCTCATAAAAAACCAAATCTGCCCCATAAAGACTGCGCTCATTGCGGGCGGCCTTTTGCGTGGCGCAAGAAATGGGAACGTGTCTGGGACGAGGTTCGGTATTGTTCAGAGCGCTGCAAGAGAGAGAAACGCACATGAAATTTGATAGTTTAGGCCATGACCTCCGCGCGGCCATAATCGGCGCGACGGGCGGCATCGGGCACGCCTTAGTCGAAGAACTAGTGGCATCGGATCAAGTCTCGCAAATCTACGCGCTCTCACGCTCTGGGCAGAGCCATCCGTCTGCTAAAGTGGCCAATCTAACCTTCGACCTCACATCCGAGAGCAGCATCCAAGCGGCCGCAGAAGCCCTGCGCGAAGTCGGGGCGTTTGATATTATCATCGTCGCAACGGGGTTACTGCAAGGCCAAGGCATTGCGCCGGAAAAGAACATGCGGGCCATGAGTTTTGAAAACTTTGAACAGAGCTTTGCCGTCAATACATTTGGTCCAGCCGTCACCGCCAAACATTTTCTGCCACTGATGCGCCGCGACGGCAAAGCTGTCTTTGCAGCCCTCTCCGCCCGTGTCGGAAGTATTTCAGATAACCGCATTGGCGGCTGGTATGCTTACCGTGCCAGCAAAGCCGCCCTGAATATGATCCTGAAGTGTCTGTCGATCGAATATGGGCGTCGGTTCAAAGATACCATCATCATCGGCCTCCACCCCGGAACCGTCGACACTTCCTTGTCGCAGCCCTTCCAAGGCAATGTCCCAGAAGATAAACTATTCACGCCACAATTTAGCGCACAAAAGCTGCTCAGCGTTGTGGATCAGGTGAAGCCAGACGATAGCGGCGAGTTATTTGATTGGGCGGGAAAGCGCGTACAGCCCTAAAGATCAAGTTCCAGATTGGTCTTAATGTATTTTGCGGTGAACGCCTTGGTTATGTCTTTTTTCTCTACGGCGGCCAATTCATCCAGTGTTTTGACTAAGGCGCGTAGGGCATCAATGGAACGGTCGACATGGGCCAGAATATAAATCACCACATCGCGACTGACCTCTCGGCCTTGCTGTAAAAATAGCGCTCGGAGAATAGATTCGAGACTTGCCTCATCAGGTTCCGTCAACTCAACTTCTGGCGCGGCGAGTAGGCGGGAGAGCAGGTCTGGCATCTTAATCGACCAATCTCGCGGCAGCAATTCACTGGCCATCAACAGCCCCGGCACTTCGCCGATCAAGGCGCGATTGATCAGGTTGAACAAATCCGCTTCATCCATCAAATCCGCATTATCGATAAAAGTGCCACCTGTATGCAGCGCCCATGCCTCGCCCAGGTGCGTTTTCCCACTGCCTATCGGGCCATATAGTCGGAGAACGGGGCTAGGCCATTTAGGCCACGCACGAACGAGCGTTAGGGCCGCCATATTAGACGGCGTTTCAACAAAGCTCTCATATGTAAACGGATGGGATGGGCGCAAGTTAAGCGGTATTTGTCCCGACGGCGTGTCTATTGGCATAGCGCGCCTAGAAACGCCCTGTGCGCGCAAAGACAAGGCCGAGTTTCGGGTCATCGCGCACATCAACGCCTTTATAGCGCAGCTCTGTCTGCAATTTAGACATATCACCGCCATAGGTCACAGTCATCAACGCTCCGTCTTTGGACAGCGCATCGAGCCGCGCGTCCTTGATCTGCGCGGCGGTGTTAATTGCTTGCTGCAGTCGCAGCCACTCAGCGTGATTATCATAGAGAACCGATACTACGGACGTCACATCCGCTTGCGCACTGGTCGTCGAGGCGGCTTTCCAGTCACGTTCCAGTCGCGCCACAATTTTATCAGCCAGATCAGCGGAACTGCTGGCGCCCGTGACCGTGAAAGAGCGTTTCGTGCCCGCGTCTAACGCCATATCTGTCACGGTTGCACTTACGCCTCTGCCGCCTAATTCTTCGACCAGTAATATCTGCTGCGTACCATATTGTGCAGCCAAGCCTTGCAGCCGTGTCTCGTCTGGTGTCGAGACTTCGACCATACCAGAGGGGGTCAACGGCGTGAGGGCGTGGCCAAAACGATTAACCGCGAAACCCTCGGCAAAGCTGTCCGAGCCAATCGGAACAATCAAACGTGAGCGAGCCTGCGATGACATCAGCGTCAGGTCTAGACCTCTGAGATAGGATTGCACTTCGCGCGGGTTAAAGGCGACAGATATATCGCCGAGATAACGATTGGCGGAACGCTTCTCATTATTAATTTCCAGCGCACGGATCATGCGGCCGACTGTTTCGGGTGTCATCTCTGGCAAAGGCTTCGCGGCGCGTTCATTTTCCAATGTCAGACGCTCTAGTAAAATTTTAGCGGCGCGGACCTGTCCGTCCTGAATGGCCATCGTCTGCGCCTCAATCGCGGAATTCGCCGTGGCGTCAACGGGCAGTCCGACCACAGTAAACGGGTCAGCCGCCCAAGCCAAGCTGGCCTGCAACATGATAAATAGCGAGAAGATAAGTGTGATAAATCGCGTCATGGGAGAAGGGTTAGCCCGATTGTTAGAATTTGCAAAGAGGTATAAACGGCTGTTTTGCAGTGATATAGCAAGACTCTGCTTGAAACTGTGGCTAAATTCCGCTTCTAAGCCAGCGACCAAAGGAAAGATTCTATCATGACGCAAAAAGGCCTGACTTATTCTGACGCAGGTGTCGACATTGATGCGGGCGACCGCTTGGTCGACAAGATCAAGCCACTCGTCAAAGCCACGCAGCGCACAGGTGCAGACGGCTCGATTGGCGGATTTGGCGGCGCGTTCGATTTGAAAGCGGCTGGCTTCAAAGATCCCGTACTAATCTCTGGAACAGACGGCGTTGGGACGAAGCTGCGCATTGCGATTGATACAGGTATCCTAGACACTGTCGGGATCGACCTCGTCGCGATGTGCGTCAATGATGTGCTAGCAAACGGTGCGGAACCGCTTTTCTTTCTCGACTATTTCGCAACGGGCCATTTGGACACCGACAAGGCGGCGGCTGTGATTTCTGGCATTGCCGAAGGCTGTAAGCAAGCGGGCGCTGCGCTGGTCGGTGGAGAAACGGCAGAAATGCCAGGCATGTATGAAGGCGATGATTTTGATCTCGCGGGATTTGTGGTGGGTGCAGCGGAGCGCAACGCCATGTTACCCCGCCACAATGATATGGCGGCGGGTGATGTGTTGATTGGGATTGCCAGCTCTGGACCCCACTCCAACGGCTACTCTCTGATTCGCAAAATCGTGGAAGTCTCTGGCCTTGGCTGGGACGCGCCTTCACCTTTTGCTGAGGGCCAAACGCTTGGACAATCTTTGATCACACCGACGAAGATTTACGTGAAGTCTATCTTGCCGCTTGTGAAGTCTGGCCTGATCTCTGGCCTTGCGCATATCACGGGGGGCGGCCTGACGGATAATACGCCGCGTATGCTGCCAAAACATCTGATGCCAGAGTTTGACATGGATGCCTGGGACCGCCCTGCCGTATTTAAATGGCTGCAAGAGACTGGAAATGTCGCGGAAGCCGAGATGCAGCGGGCTTTTAACTGCGGCATCGGCATGGTCGTCTGCGCCAAGCCTGCCGCGGCGATGGACGTTCTTTCGATGCTGGAAGACGCTGGCGAAACAGCGATGATCATCGGGCAGCTCAAGGCCGCATAAGTGACGCGCGTGAAAACAGCCGTTCTGATTTCGGGGCGCGGGTCAAATATGATGGCCTTGCTAGATGCGGCGAAATCGCCTGATCACCCCGCCGAGATTACACTGGTCATTTCCAACCGTCCCGAAGCGCTTGGCCTCGAAAAGGCGGATGCGCGCGGGATCAAAGCGATTTGCATTGACCACCGCGACTTCGACACCCGCAAAGATTTTGAGCAAGAGCTTCATGCCGCCCTGATCGCGCATGATATAGAATTTATTGCCTGTGCAGGATTTATGCGCGTCCTGACTGGCGGTTTCGTTGCCAAGTGGGAAGGTCGTATGATCAATATACACCCCTCGCTTCTGCCTAAATATAAAGGCCTGCACACCCATGCCCGCGCGATTGAAGCGGGAGACACCGAACATGGCTGCTCTGTGCATTGGGTAGCAGAGGGCGTCGATACGGGCGCGGTGATAGCACAAGCGAAAATCGAAATCCTGCCGGACGACAATCCCGACACTTTAGCCGCACGTATCTTGGTGCAAGAGTTAGACCTCTACCCCGCCGCCCTTGCAAAGGCGATCCGCGCATTGTCTTAAAGGGTGATTAACCCTGTTTTGCGGTAATACGTTGTTAAGGGTAAATCGAAAGCCCTTCTAAAACCATTTTCCCTAAGAAGCACCTGTTATGGCTCCATTGTGGGGTTCATGTGGGAATTGGGAAAAAACTGTTATGTCTATATTTAACAAGACGACAGCGCTTCATCGTCGGTTTATTGATGATGAAAAAGGCAATATGGGTTTAACATTTGCTTTGACAGCGACTGTTATGATTGGCCTTATGGGTGCGGCGATGGATTACTCCACGCTGAGTAATGCGCACAAGCGGTCGCAAAATATTGCTGACTCAATCGCGCTGAACGCTGCCATCTTCGTCAAAAATCATGGGCGAGCGCCTGAGAACAACGAAGAAGGCTACATGGATGGCCAGAAATATTCTGCAGCGGATCTTGGCTACGACTTCAAAGGTTGGGTTGCAGGGGGCGCGGATAATGTCGACGTCAAAGTCATCTATGATGATAATAAGAAAGAAGCTATCGTTAAGGTCAGCGGCAAAACTGTCCCGACTTTCATGCAAGTCATGGGCAAAGAACGCTTAGATTTTTCTACTGAATCTGTTGTGTCATACATGCAGGTTGACGAGAAATTCCCAGCCTCTATCGCGCTTGTTTTGGACACGTCTGGTTCCATGCAGTGGGATGATAAATTTGCGGAAACAGACGGTTCGTCTCCCGACGACGCTGCGCCGCGAATTGATGGTCTAAAAACGTCAGTTAAGAATTTTAACAGAGATTTGAAGCGTCGTCTGGGTCAGCAGAATAACCAAATTCACCGGACAATTCGTATGGGCATGCTGCCATATAGCTCTGAAATCATTACATCTGGACAGGTGAATATGAAGTGGGGCTTTATCGGTAACAATAAAGTGAATGCTTTGACGCCATCTGGATCAACAAACTCTAACCCACCTATGGCAATGGCCAAAACGTGGTTGGACGGCGAGGAAGCCAAACACCGTCGGGAAGCAACCCGTAATAACGAGGATTATAAAGAACCCCTAAAATTCGTGATCTTTATGACGGATGGTCAAAACACTGTGGGTGATTTTGAATTTATTCCTGATCAAGAATCCAACCGCTTTTACGCTTATAAGTCTCTTTTCGGAAAGTCTACGCGTTGGTGGTATTCTGGCAGCTCGCCATATGATGGGGACTTCCAAGAAGGTTGGCTGCGTCGTGATACTGACCGCTTAACGATTGATACCTGCAACGACATGAACGAAGAGGGTATTGAGGTCTTCACGATTGGTTATGCGCTGCAAGTTGGCCTCTACAACGCCAATAATGAGTATGACGAATACGATACAGAACCTGTGACGCATGAAATGAACGCGGCGGCGCATGCTTTGCTCGCAGCCTGTGCGACTGAAGCCGAGAACTTTATCGAAGCCAATGACGGCGAAGAACTCGTAGCTGCATTTGACCGTATCCAAAATGCGATCGTCGAAGAGTTGATCCGGATTAAATCCTAAATCACTATTATAATCAGATATGAAAAAGGCCGGGTATCATGCCCGGCCTTTTTTGATTCTATTCTGGAAAATTAAACTCACACAGTCGCTTTTTAGCAGTTTAACTTTTGCCATTTTAAGCTGAAAATTGATCTAAGGTTGATCAATTTTCAGCTTATTTAATGACGATCAAAAATGTAAACTAACCTACGATTTCGTCTTCCGTGAAGAAGAATTTAATCTCTTCCGCAGCTGTTTCTGGTGCGTCTGATCCGTGAACTGTGTTGGCGTCAATGCTTTCGGCATATTCCGCGCGGATTGTGCCAGCGTCAGCGTCAGCTGGGTTTGTGGCGCCCATCACTTCGCGGTAGCGCGCAATCGCGTTTTCACCCTCGAGGACTTGGACGACGACAGGGCCAGACATCATGAAATTGACCAAGTCATTATAGAACGGACGCTCTTTATGCACGGCGTAGAAACCGCCAGCTTGCTCTTTGGTCAGTTGCAAGCGCTTTTGCGCGACGATGCGCAGACCCGCTTCTTCGATCTTGGCGTTGACTTTGCCTGTGATGTTACGCTTTGTAGCGTCAGGCTTGATGATTGAGAATGTGCGTTGAATGGCCATATCTGGCTCCCTCGTTAAGTTAATCTGGTGATTTGAAATCTCGCGCACCCGTTAATAGTCTCTTGCCTAGATGTAAAGCCATGATAGCACGCGCCTATGCTTCATATTAATGATCTGACATATCGTATTGAAGGTCGCCCGCTTTTTGAGAAAGCGACACTCGCGATCTATGCAGGCAGCAAGGTTGGGCTTGTTGGGCGTAACGGTACGGGCAAATCCACGCTCTTTCGCTTAATCAAAGGCGAGATTAGTCCCGATGACGGCGAGATCAATCTGCGCAAAAACATGCGCCTGGGCGCAGTCGATCAAGAGGTTCCCAGCGGCTCGCAATCGCTTATCGCAACCGTTTTGGCCGCTGATACAGAACGCGCCGATCTACTGGCCGAAGCCGAAACGGCGACAGATCCCCTGCGCATCGCCTATATCCACACACGCCTTGGCGATATTGATGCCTATTCCGCGGAAGCACGCGCCGCATCTATCCTCAATGGGCTAGGCTTTGATGCAGAAGACCAGCTCAAGCCTTGCGCCGATTTTTCGGGCGGTTGGCGCATGCGGGTCGCCCTCGCCGCCATGTTGTTTGCGCAGCCAGATATGCTGCTACTGGATGAACCAACGAACTATTTGGACGTTGAAGGCGCGGTCTGGCTAGAGGCGCATATTCGCAAATACCCAGGCACAGCCCTGATCGTGTCCCATGACAGAGATTTCTTGAATGAAGCTGTCACGCATATCGCGCACCTCCGCGAGGGACGGCTCTACTCTTACACAGGCGGTTATGATGCGTTTGAGCGGCAGCTGGCGGAGCAAAATCGCCTGAACATGGCACTTATGGCGAAACAAGAAGATGAGCGCCGCCATTTGGAGGCCTTCGTCACACGTTTCCGCTACAGCGCCTCCAAAGCCAAGCAGGCGCAGAGCCGCGTCAAAAAACTTGAAAAAATGCAGCCTGTCGCGACAATCATTAGCGACCCCATCGCCCCCATCGTCTTGGAAGGCCCAGACCGCCCTCTCTCTCCGCCGATTATTCGATTTAATAATGTTGATCTCGGCTATGGCGAGCTGACGGTCCTCCGCCGCATTGATCAACGAATTGATGAGGATGACCGCATTGGGCTGCTCGGCAAAAACGGTGAAGGTAAATCGACTTTCGCCAAAGCGATTATGGGCGAAATTGACCCGTTGAATGATGGTCATATCAAGCGCCACAAAAAACTGCGCATTGGCTATTTTGCGCAGCATCAGATTGACGCCCTCAATCCTGTCGCCTCAGCCTATGATCATATCGTCGAACTCATGCCTGACGCAACGGAAGCGCAGCGCCGTGCGCGTCTTGCAGGTTTTGGTCTGGGCGTGAAAAACGCGGAGACCCCGCGGGCGATTTATCAGGTGGCGAAAAAGCGCGCCTACTCTTCTCGCTGATCGGGTTTCACAAACCGCACCTTCTCGTCCTCGATGAACCAGCCAATCATTTGGATATTGATAGCCGCGCGGAGTTGATCAAATCCCTCAATGCTTATGAAGGCGCAGTCTTGATTATCTCGCATGACCGAAACTTGCTGGAGTCTGTTGTCGACCGCCTATGGCTCGTCAATAAAGGCAGTGTCACCTCCTATGACGGGTCATTGGAAGAATACCGCATCATGCAGTTGGAGAAGGACAAGACTGACAAAGGGAGTGATGAAAAGTCCGTCAACTCTCGCAAACAATCCCGCCAAGATCGTGCCAAAGCGCTTAAATCTATCGCACCTTTTAAGAAGAAAGCCGATGCGCTGGAGGCGAAGTTAGATAAAGCCCAAATCGAATTAGCGCTCATCGACAAGGCGCTTACAGTTACCGATCTGTTTACCAAGAACCCTGATGAAGCTGTGAAATTAGGCCAAGATCGTGTATGTTTAGAGAAGATGATTGAGGGTCTGGAAGCAGATTGGCTCACCGCTCTTGAGGCTTATGAGAGAGAGCGAGACGCCGCTGATTTATAGGAATAACCTATAATTAGCTTTTTTGCCTTAGTCAGGGGGATTATTTTAGCCGTTACGACTGGGCTGGTCGTGACCTGTGGGATGGCCAAGCCAATGTTTAACACACGTTTAATCCGTGAAGACGACGCAATTTTACAATTTGAAGCCCTTGCCTGGTTGATGCGCACCTATGGTCCGACGATCAGGCCAACTGTGCCCTCGCCTCTGCACAAATCAAAGCAGTTAAACGATCTCTGCCACGACGAGATGGACACACGCTCCGTCTATGTTTGGGCCGAGGATAGCTTTGGTGAGATCAAACACGCGTCTAATATGAGCGAATGGGAAATTGGTCTCGTCGCGATGACCGGGGTACCGCAAGACGGCGGTTTAGAGATGCATGTCCCGCCAAACACGGATGTCGTCCTCTATGACCCATCGCGCTGTGAAGACGCTGGTTATTTTCCAGCAATAACCCTGATGCAACTCGCAGAAATTCAATGCCAACCATTCCAGCCAGAAGCAGGGCTGAGCCCGCTCATGCAAGGCATGCTAATTCTGGCGTCGGGCGCTTATAACGGCCAAGGCTTTGCTCTCGCCAACCTTGTACCTGATGTGTCGGAATACCTCACGGCAGAACGGGATGTTCGTCGTGTGCCTTTTAGAATTATCGAAAACACGCTTTGCTTTGCAACCTGCCTTAATTTGATGACAAAACGACAATCGCCAGAGCAGATTGTCGCGACATATGGCACGCTTATGCCGACAGGATTTCGGAAGAAAATCCGTCAAGCTTGTCGCCAAATCGAAACCTTTCAGGAAGAGCTTAAATTGCTGCAAATCTTGGCCGAACCAAAAGCACAAAACCTCACGGATCAGCTCCATAATACCAGTTGGGGGCCGCGCGCAGACGTTGCCTAGCCGCAGCGGATTTCCTGCAAGTAACCGTCAACGTCCAGTTCTAGCGTCAGGCGATTGCCGTCCTCCGGGCCGAGCTGAATACGGTCTGTGACGGTGCGAATAGACGGCGCATACAAGACTTGCTGAGGGAGATAGTCTCGCACCTCTAGCAAAGGCGGATCTGGATCAATGCCAGCCACTTGCTCCGTCTCAAAGTCCTCCAAGAAAGCGGGTTTTAGGACCCGCTTTCGTCCTGGCAGACCTGCAATATAAATCGCCCCCTCATGTTGCCCCACAAGCCCCGCATAGAGCTGTGAGCGGCACGCATCGATGGCTGGGATCATAGGCGTCGGGGACGGTGCAAGCCAGTCTGGGCGAATATACTGCCCCTGCCCAGGACGTGGCTGATACTCGGGATAATAACCGCCGCCCTGCCCATATCCTGCGCGCGCGCATGCGCCTAGCAGCGTCAGGCCTAGCCCCATCAATATCAATCCACGAATCATAGCCGCAGACTGCCCCCAAAGCGTTTACGCCGCGTTAACCATAGCGCGCTCTGGTCAAGTCGCAGGGAAGGCTGTAAGAGCCGCCTCATGACGAATTCATCCGAAAATCCATGGAAAGCGAGCGTATTGACGCTCTTTCCCGATGCCTTCCCGGGTGTCCTGGGCGCGTCTATCATTGGCGGGGCTGAAAAAAGCGGTATTTGGCAGCTAGAGACTGTGGACATTCGAGATTTTTCCGTTAATAGGCACCGAACTGTCGATAGCACACCTGCGGGTGGCGGCCCTGGCATGGTGTTAAAACCAGACGTGGCGGCAAAAGCTATCGATAGCGTGGCAACTGCATCGGATAGTCGCCCACTGATATATCTGACCCCCCGGGGTAAGCCATTGACGCAATATCGCGTTAAGGCGCTTGCCAAGGGACCGGGTCTTATTGTGTTTTGTGGACGGTTTGAAGGGCTTGACCAAAGGGTGATCGAAGCCCGCCAAATGGAAGAAATTTCCATCGGTGACTTCGTTCTCGCAGGCGGTGAAGTAGCAGCCCAAGCCATGATCGAAGCGTGTGTGCGTTTGCTCCCGGGGGTTCTGGGAGATTTGGACAGCACCACGGAAGAGAGTTTTGAAGACGGTTTGTTGGAGTATCCGCTCTATACCAAGCCAAGAGAGTTTGAAGGCCGGACTATTCCGGATGTGCTGTTATCGGGTGATCATAAAAAGATCGCAGAGTGGCGGCGCAAGCAACAAATAGAGATTACCAAGGCGCGTCGGCCGGATTTGATCGACACGTCAGAACATGGAGACGATCATGAACGTGATTGAAAAACTGAATAAAGCCGAAGAAGCCCGCCTTCTGGAAACCAAGCAAATTCCTGATTTCTCAGCTGGCGACACGCTAGTCGTTCAAGTTCGGATTACGGAAGGCACACGCACACGTCTGCAGGCCTTTGAAGGCGTTTGTATCGCACGTTCAGGCGCTGGCCTAGCCGAGAGCTTCACCGTTCGTAAGATCAGCTACGGCGAAGGTGTCGAGCGCGTCTTCCCACTTTTCTCCCCACTCGTTGAGGAAATCGAAGTCAAGCGTCGCGGTAAAGTGCGTCGTGCGAAGCTCTACTATCTTCGCGATCGTCGTGGTAAGTCTGCGCGTATCGTCGAGCGCACAACAGGTCGCGGCATGTCCAAAGGACGCGCTGTCAAAAAATAAGCGCCTCGCGCGCATTTGAATTTTAAAGCCGTCTTATGTCCTGCGTTCGCGCTTTTGGCATAAGGCGGCTTTTTCTATGGGACATTCAATCCCAAGCTTGACTTCCCCTTGAGGCTGCGCAGATTGACGTTATGAAAAACCTCATCACCCCTGCCCTCCTCTCCGCGATCATCACACTGTCAGCTTGCGCGGATAAGCGCCCCAATGTGATATTTGAGACGGATCTTGGGCAGATTGAGATCGAAGTCTATCAGGATAAGGCTCCGATCTCTGCGGCAGATTTCCTCTATTACGTTGATGAAGGCCTATATGATAATGAAGGCTTTTACCGCGTTGTGAACGCCGAGAACGATCCACGCGGCATGGGCATGTCCCTGATCCAAGGCGGGCGGTTGGATATGCAGAAAGTCACCTCCTCTATCGCCCATGAACGTATGAGCGAGACAGGATTGCTTAACAGCGCGGGCAGCGTGTCAATCGCGCGGGACGAACCTGGCACAGGCTCTGCGGCCTATTTCTTCATCAATATCGGCGACAATAATTTTCTCGATTACGGCGGGGAGCGCAATCCGGACGGCGAGGGCTATGCTAGCTTTGGCCGAATCGTCAGCGGTATGGACACGGTCGTCAAAATCCAGAGCCAGGAGACAGCAGAGGCGTCTGATGACGCCGTAACTCGCAATCAGATGCTAGTGCAGCCCGTCCGCATCAAACGCGCCTACCGCAAATAGTCCATAAAAAAACACCCCGATATTCGCATATCGAGGTGCATTATTCGGGTGGGTGGCAAACCGTTAGCCTAGCTGAGTGTTTTACCCATTTGTGCCAAACCATCTTTGAACAACTTTGTTTGATCCGCCGACGTCAGGTCGGAACGCAGAATTTTCTCCGCGGCGTTCACCGCCATGTCTGCTGCGCGAGATTTCACTTCGGCCATGGCTTGTGCCTCAGCATTGGCGATCTTGGCTTCAGCTTGCGCTGTGCGACGCTCCAGACGTTCTGCAAGGTCTTTACGAGCCTGCACAGCCATGATTTCGGCATCATGACGCGCTTGCTTCACAATCGCTTCCGCTTGGTCTTCCGCCTCTTTTTGCTGCCGCTGATAGCTGGCGAGCAAAGTCTGCGCTTCTTCACGCAAACGGCGCGCTTCGTCTAATTCTTCGCGGATTTTATCAGCCCGCGCATCGAGTGCGCTTGCGATTTTTTTGTGAATTCCAAAATAGAGGAGTGCGACAAGAAAAATAACGACTGCAAGGAAAACCCAAACTGTTGCGCCGCCAGGATCAAAATCAAAATACATTGTGTCTGTCCCTAGTTCAACGCGGCTTTGGCTTTCGCCGTAGTCACTTTTTTGCCTGTCAGAGCTTCAATCGTCGCTTGCGCCGCATCTGCCGCCACAACTTCAATATTCGCCAGCGCTGCCTTGCGAACATCGCGAATACGGGATTCAGCTACAGCAGCATGTGCTGCTGCCTCAGCATCCGCTTCGGCTAGCTCGGCCTCTAACTCGGCATCAACGGATTGACGCGTTGTCTCAGCAACATTGCTAGCCTTCGCCCGCGCGTCCGAGAGTGCCTGCTTATAAGCTTTCTCGGCTTCTTCAGCCTCACGCTGCATACGTGAAGCGGCGTCCAGATCATCTGCAATGCGAGAGCTACGCTCCTCCAACGTCTCGCCAATCCTCGGAAGGAAGATTTTGGACAAGAGGAAGTAGAGAACGAAAAAGCTCAGGAGCAGCCAAAATATTTGAGATGGGAATGTCGCAGGGTCAAGCGGCGGAAAAGCTTTTTCCGCTGCATCACTGGCGTTGGCTGCAGGTTTCGCTGCAGCCGCCATCAGGATATTGGCCTTTATTGCACTTAACATGGCTATGCCTTAATTTTGGCCCTATTTAACGAAGAGTAGGATCAGAGCGACCGCGAATGAGAAGATGCCCAGGGCTTCTGTCACGGCGAAGCCGAAGATCAGGTTGGCGAACTGGCCTTGTGAGGCGGATGGGTTACGGAGAGCGCCTGACAGGAACTGACCGAAAAGGTTACCCACACCGATACCGGCACCTGCCATACCCAAACAGGCCAAACCTGCACCGATATACTTTGCTGCTTCTGCTTCCATTTTAATTCTCCTGTGAATGGGTTTATTTTGCAGTATTCTATTTTATTCTTAGTGGCCTGGATGAAGCGCATCTGACAGATAAACGCAAGTCAGTAGGGCAAAAACATAAGCCTGAACGAAGGCCACCAGAAATTCGAGGGGCACAAGCGCTAGCACCAGTGCGTAAGGGACAACCGCGCCGAGTGTCGTCATGATTCCAGATGCGGCGAACATCGCAACCGCGAAACCCGCAAAAAGCTTGAGCAGGATATGACCCGCGAACATATTCGCCCAAAGACGAATAGAATGACTGATTGGGCGAGAGATAAAGGACACAATCTCGATCGGCATGACCAAGAGAGCTTTTAAGATAAATGGCACGCCTGATGGCCAGAACAATTTGAGAAAGCCGAAGCCGTTTTTGTAAATGCCGTAGCCAATCACAAGGAACCAGACCATCAACGCCAAAACCACTGTCACAATAACATGGCTCGTTATTGTGAAGAAGAACGGGATCATGCCGAGCAGATTGCCGAATAAGATAAAGATAAAGAGCGTGAAAACGAAGGGGAAGAACCGCAATCCGTCCTTGCCCGCTGTCGAGCGGATCATATTGGCGACAAATTCGTAGGAGACTTCTGCAACGGATTGCGCGCGACCCGGCACCAGCGAGCGCTTGCCGGTTGAAAGCAGCAGCCACACAAGCACACAGGCGACTGTGACGACCATCATCAGGGCCGAATTGGTAAAGCTGATGTCGAATTTTCCAACTTTCAACTCTGCCAATGTGTGCAGATCGAATTGTGAAATCGGATCTAGTCCTGCAGCAATCATGCGTCGTCTTCTTCTGTTAGCGGCAGGTCCTGACCTAAGTCCCCGTCCATTCCTTCTTTCGCCGCGCGGGTAACATTTAAAACGCCCGCCGCAAAGCCAAAAATTAATCCCAGTAACAGTCCCCAAGGAGACGATCCAAGGAGCTTGTCTGCGAAATACCCCAGAGCCACCCCAACTAAAATTGCCGCTGAAAACTCACCGGCATATCGTATCCCTTTGCCCAAATTGGAATTGCCATCTGGCCGCTGTCTCTCAAACTCTTCATTGGCACGATGCTTAGCGTCTAGCTTAGCCTTTAGCGCTGCGAGCGCTGCACGGTCAGTGGCGGGAGAGGATGGGCTGTCGGGCGAATGTCCTTTGTCTTGAGACATGAGTGTAACTTTCGTCTTTCCTAGCACCAAAATAGCCCTCTGAAAGCGCGCGGAAACTAGCCAAGCGCTCTTCATAAGTCAACAGCCCGCCAAACCCTCTAACATACTGAAACTCTTGTATTTTCGATAATTTATCAGACCTGCGACAAAAGGGGTGCATTTTTGCACCGCGAGCCTATTCCGCCGCGACGAGCTTCTCCGCTTGGCCAAGTTCGATAGAGAGCAGTTGCGAGACGCCCTGCTCGGCCATTGTCACACCAAAGAGGCGGTCCATGCGGGACATAGTCACGGGATTATGCGTAATCGCGATGAATTTCGTATTTGTCTGCTTCTTCATTTCTTCCAGCAGGTCGCAATAGCGGGACACATTGGCATCATCCAGCGGCGCATCCACTTCGTCCAAAACGCAGACAGGCGCGGGATTGGATAAGAACACCGCAAAGATCAGCGCGGTCGCTGTCAGCGCTTGCTCACCGCCCGACAGGAGCGACATGGCTTTGAGAGATTTGCCCGGCGGGCGGGCCATGACTTCGAGGCCAGCTTCCAAGGGGTCATCTGATTCGGTCAGGGCCAATGCCGCCTCCCCGCCGCCAAAGAGTGTCACGAAGAGGCGCCCGAAATGGCCGTTGACCATATCAAAAGCCTTTAGCAGCCGCTCGCGGCCTTCTGTGTTTAGCTCATCAATCCCCTCACGCAGACGCGCGATCGCAGCGATCAAGTCTTGGCGTTCATCATTCATGGCGGTCAGGCGTTCTTCCTGCTCAACGGCTTCTTCGTCCGCGCGTAAATTCACGCCACCCATTTTTTCGCGCTCATGTGACAGGCGTTCTAGCTTGCGCTCAATATCATGTTCAGACAGACCAGAGTCTGCATCCAACTCACCCAAATGCGCTTTGAGTTCAGACGGCTCGCAGCTGAGAGTTTCGTTAATGCGAGCTTTTGTCTCTGCAATTCGTTCCTGCGCCGCGTTCAGCCGCGCCTCCGCACCTGCCCGCGCTTCACGGGCTTCGCCATGCGCTGATTCGGCCTCACGAGCGGCGTATTGCGCCTCTGACGCTTCTGTCTCAGCCTGCGAGAGGGCATCTGCTGCGGATGTGCGACGTGCTTCGGCGGCGGCTAAATCCGCAAACAAACGATCACGCCGTTCTGCAAATTGGTCAGGGCCTTCAGTCGCAGCTTTCAAGGACATCGTCGCAGCGGCAGATCGCGCCTCTAACGCATTGACGCGCTCGGTCGCAGTCGCCGCACGTTTGGCCCAATCCGCACGTTCTGTCTCAACAGCTTTCAAACGAGCTGCCCGCGCCTCGGCGTCATTCTTGAGGCTACGGTATTGTGCGCTCGCCTCGTCTGCGGCATCGCGCGCTTGCGATAGCTTTTCTGACAAAGCGTCCAATTCGGCAGAAACATCATCCTGTTTCGCCAATTCGTCCCGCGTAGCTTGCGCCGTTGAGAGTTGCTCCTCCAGTTCAGCAATCTCTTTGGACAGCCGCGCAATACGATCTTCCAGCGAGCGCTTCTCCGCACTTTCGCGGGCAATATCTGTTTCGTATTGCGCGAGAGCCGCTTGGGCTGCGCGGTCACGGCGTTCAAGATCAGGCAGGGCGGAGCGGGCCTCTTTGGCCGCAGTAATCGCTGCGTCGCGTTTGATACGGGTCGCCTCAAACGCTTGCGTCGCAGTCGCCAGCCTGGCATCAAATTCTTTGATTTCGGCCGTCAATTCTGTCAGGCGGTTTTGCTGTTTCAGCTTCATCGCCGCCGACGTTTCAACGCCCGCCGCCATATTAAAACCGTCCCAGCGTGCGACTTGACCGTCTTTCGTGACAAGGCTTTGACCTGGCGATAACTGCTTGGCCAGTGCAGCAATGTCGCCAGTTTCGACAACACCGATTTGAGACAGACAGGCGGATAATTCTGCTGGCGCAGTAACCTTATCGGCGAGAGGCGTCACGCCGTTTGGCAAGTTCTGTTGCGGCATTTCGGCCCCACTCCAGACCATGGCAGCATCCGTGCCAATAGCAGCGTCCAAATCTTCGCCCAGCACAGCCGCCAAAGCCTGTTCATAGCCAGGTTTGGCTTTCACACTATCCAAAGCAGGTGTCCAATCGGCTTGATCCCCGCGCGACAAAATACGCTCAATCGCGGTTTTCTCGGCCGATAATTTGCCCAATGACTGACGCACATCTGATAGGGCATCGCGAGCAGCTTGATCGACGTCTTCCGCCTCTGCGCGTTTGGCTGACAAAGTTTGTTCTTGCGCACGAGCCGCTTCGAGGGCGGTCAACGCATCTTTGGCCCCAGCGGCAAAGAGGTTCGCCCCTGCCCCGCTATCCTTGTTCAGACCATCAAGTCGCGATGTGGCCTCTTCACGCTCATTCTTGAGGCGGAACAGACGCTGCTCAAACTGGCTGACTTCGCGGGCATTGGCGTCCGTGCGAGCCGTTTGTGCCGCCGCTTGACGGTTCAGCGCATTGTAATCTTCGTCCAACGCATTGCGGGTTTGCAACGCTTCCGCTGCCGCGTCGGCTGCCGCATCAAGCGCAGCGCTGGTATCTTTAACCGCTGACAGGGCGGCAAATTCCTCGGACAGTCGAGCTTGGGCTTCCTCACTGTCCATCACAATGCCGCTCTCACGCTCCAGATCAGCGGCGAGTTGGTCGATTTGGCGCTCTAGTTTTTTGATCTCTGTATTGGCCGCGTTTTCATCCGCTTCCAGTGCTTCCTTAGCTGCATTTAATCGCGCCAATAATGCCGCAGCAATCAACTGCTCTTCACGTTTAGGATCAAGGAGGCCAGCGAGTTCAGAGGCTTTGCGGGTGAGTTCTGACGCTTTTGTTGCCGTGTCCGCAACCTGTGCTTCACAGGCTTTCAATGCGTCCTGCGCACCCGCGAGTGTGTCGAGAGCCGCCTGCCAGCGTTTGAGCCATAGCAGTGCTTTATACTCGTTAATCTCACCTGCGAGGCGCTTGTATCGTGTGGCTTGGCGGGATTGGCGGCGCAGAGAGAGTAGCTGGCTTTCGATCTGCCCGATAATATCATCCAGTCGATCCAGATTATTCTCAGCCGCCCGCAGACGTAGCTCAGCCTCGTGACGGCGCGTGTGGAGGCCCGAAATGCCTGCGGCTTCTTCCAAAATGCGGCGACGGTTGGACGGCTTTGCCGCGATCAGCTCACTGATTTGGCCTTGGCGCACCAACGCGGGCGAGTTCGCCCCTGTTGACGCATCGGCAAATAGTAGCTGCACATCCTTGGCCCGCACAGTCTGACCGTTGATTTTGTATTTAGAGCCGCCGCCCTTCGTAATGACCCGCATGACTTCGAGTGTGTCAGCATCGTTAAACGCTGGCGGCGCGATACGGGCAGAATTGTCGACGCTTAGCATTACGTGGGCTTGATTTCGGCCTGGGCGCGTTTTGGTGCCATTGAAGATGACGTCGTCCATGGCCGCGCCGCGCATGGCTTTGGCAGAATTAGCACCCATAACCCAACGAATGGCTTCGAGTAGGTTAGACTTGCCGCAACCATTTGGCCCGACAATCCCTGTTAGTCCTGATTCGATCAAAAACTCAGTCGGCTCGACGAAGGATTTAAATCCCGCCAGCGTGATAGAATTGAACGCCAAAGACCCCATAAGAGCTACTCAGTCGGCTCAGCAGGCGCTTTAGCTGGCACAGCCTCGCCCAATAGCGGAAGGATCACTTCGTCCATGCTCTCTAGCGTGAAGACTTTTGATTTCTCGCCATTGATGAAGAAGGACGGCGTGCCAGACACACCTGCATCAACACCGCCTTGGACAACCGCGTCATATTTCGCGCGAATGTCTTGATTTTGCATACAGGCGAGAAATTCATCTTCTGACAGGCCAGACGCTTTGGCCAAGCTGACATAGGCATCACGCGCTTTGCCTTGATTGGCCATTTCAAAGATTTGTTTCTGACGCTCAAACTGCAGCTTGATATTTTGCATGAATTTGTCTTCAGCTGCACACATGGCGATCATGTGACCCGCATCGGCCAGCTCTGCTGGGCTCGTTGGGAACGGACGGAAGACGTAGCGAACTTTGCCTGTATCAACATATTTCGCCTTAAAGTCAGGATAAACTGTCGTCGCCCAGTTCGCACATGCCCCGCAAACAACGGAGGCATATTCGACGACTGTCACCTTGGCGTCTTTATTGCCGATCGCGTAATCCCCTGCGACTTCATATTGGCCGCCCTCGGACACTGTATCGGTAGAGGTCGCCTCTCCGCCGCCACAAGCGATCAGGGCGACAGCGGCAAAGGCGCTGACAATTAAGGAACGGCGCGAATCAAATAGGGTAGAATCAAACATAGGTCAGTCTCGCAATTTATGGATAGATATCAAGTCATGGCTTAAGGTTCTGTTAATCCGTTAAAGAAACCTTACGCGCAAGCTGTGGATGAAAGACGGTTTAGCCGTCAAATCAGTGTTTATGGCCGCTATGATCCGTGTGTGCATCTTCGCGTGTCATCTCGTCTGGCATGGTCGATACGCCCATTTCGTCCATTGTTTTGATCATATCGACAATGGTCTTGGAATCTTGCGGGCCTTTATACGCCACGCCATTAACGAAAAAGGCCGGGACGCCTTTGACTTTTGCGGCTTCAGCCCGGTCTTGGGATAGGCTGATATGGTCGAACTGGCTCTCATCGCGGAGGCAGGCTTCGATCTCTGTATCATTGTTGAGTCCCGCCAGCGCACCGACTTTGGCATAGGCCTCTTGGCCCTTGCCCGCTTTGGCATCGGCGAAAATGTCTTCTTGCTGCTTCATCTGGTATTCGATCACGTCAAAATAAGAATCCTTAGGCGCACATTCCGCCATCATAAAACCTGTCATAGACAAAGCCGCTGGCGCAGTTGGCAACTCCCGCATGACGAAACGTAGCTTACCTGTCTCAACTAGCTCTTTTTTGACCGTCGGCCATTCGTCAGAAAACCAGCTGCCGCAATGGCCGCATGTGACAGAGGCCCAAACGATCATGGTTGTGGGTGCGGTTACGTCGCCAATGGCGTGATCATCAGGGGCTTCGGTCAAGACATAATCCGGAGCTTTTGGGATTGGCGTTTGCTGCGCCAGCGCGGGTAAGGAGAACGCACTTAAAGCAGCAACTCCTAAGAATAATGACTTCAACATATTATGGCTTCCTATCTAACATAACGCCGCGCCCTAGTTTCTCGAGCGCTTGCTTTAGCCCGCTTTGTTTGACCTGAGAAAGGCTATCTTGCAGTTGTTCGGCCTCGCGCGGCGATAGACCGCGCTTGGGGACTGCGGATTGGGTGGCGGTCATTTTGGACTGCACGACGCGGAGCTTGGTCACGTGACCCTCGCCTAAATGCGCGTTTAAGCGCTCGATGATGGGGCGACTCGCGGCCATGATCAGGGCAGCCGCTGGTCCTGGGGCAGATATAATAAGGGTATGACCATCCTTACTGCCAACAAACCTGACTGGCGAGGAAATCTTGGACCAGCGCGGGCCCATAATATCAGGCCAGACTTTGCCGAGCGCCAAAGCCGAGCTACCACCGCCCCGCCCCTTGGACAGCGGACGCATCACGCGGTTCACTGCCATACCAGCCGTCGGCGCTGGCCGAAATTGCGGCTTGGCGCGTTTGCTCTCTAAATATTGCGTCAGAGCGATATCTGTATTGCGTTTATCCATACTTGCCTCAAATTGGCCTATTGCGGGGCGGGCGTAAAGGCGACAGAGCATATTGAGAATGAAATCTTCGACAGATATCCGAAAGATGCGGGATAACTTGCTCGCCTGGTATGATGCGCAAGGGCGCACCTTACCTTGGCGTGTGCGTCCCGAAGATCGTGCGCGTGGGATAACCCCTGACCCCTACGCAATCTGGCTGTCCGAAATTATGAGCCAGCAAACGACGATCCCACATGCCACACCTTATTGGGAGAAATTCTTAGCTGAGTTTCCTACGGTCATCGATTTGGCCAATGCTGACCGAGAGCAGGTCATGGCGATGTGGGCGGGGCTGGGTTATTATGCGCGGGCGCGGAATCTTTATAAATGCGCGCAAATCGTGCGGGACGAGTTCGGCGGTGTGTTTCCGCAGTCAGAATCCGAACTGCTCAAGCTGCCGGGCATTGGCCCTTACACAGCGGCAACGATAGCCGCGATCTGTTTTGATGAGGCCACCAATATTGTCGACGGCAATGTAGAACGTGTGATTAGTCGAATCTTTCGTGTCCAAAACCCACTGCCCAAAGCGAAAAATGAGCTACGAGATTTGGCACGCGCGCTGGCATCACCGAAACGCGCGGGGGATTATGGGCAAGCCCTGATGGACCTTGGCGCGACGGTCTGCACGCCGACTTCGCCAAAATGCAAAGCCTGTCCGTGGCAAACATTTTGCGCGGCGTTCAAAGCGGGCGACCCAACTGACTTTCCGAAGAAAATGCCCAAGAAAAAGCAGCCCATTCGCTACGGCGCTGTCTTTATCTTGCTGAGGGGTGAGGAGATTTTGTTAGAGCGCCGCCCTGATACAGGATTGCTCGGTGGCATGACGGGACTGCCTGGCACAGAGTGGGCCAGCAAGCCGCCCAAAGACCCCTTTGCCGCCGCACCAGCTATGCGGAATTGGGAGAAGCTCGACGGCCCCGAAAAAGATGGCCGCGTCAAACACGTCTTTACACATTTTGAATTGCGGCTGGATATTTACCGCGCTGAAACGGCACAGAAGCCTGATGGGCATTGGGTTGCGGTTGCAACCCTGCCCGATCAGGCTGTCCCAACCGCCTACAAAAAAGCCCTGCGCGCGGCAGGGCTTCCCACATAAGTCTGAGAGCTATCTACTTGTAGACGTTCTCTTTATTAAAGTGCTTGGCGAGCAGATAATACACGACCGCGCGATATTTGGATTTCGTCGAGCGACCATACTGATCCATCACGGCGTTGATCGCTTCATCAAGTTTTGGGCCATCAGACAGACCGAGCTTTTTCATCAAGAAGTTCTTTTTGACTGTCTCTAGCTCTTTTGGATCGGACGCGGACACAGTGGACGAGTCGCGATTATAGATTGACGGGCCACAGCCAATCGTCACTTTCGTCAAGAAATCCATATCTGGATTGACGCCGCATTTCTCTTTCAAGTCGGCTGCATATTTTGCGATTAGATCGTCACGTTTACTCATAGTCTGTCCCCTAAATTGGTTAGTTCAACTCACTGAACATCAGCGAGCCAAACTGGTCTAAAGGGCGGGACATAAACCTAATATGAACGGATTATTCTGCCGCGTCAGCCTCGGCCATTTCGGCGCGAATTTCGGCGCGAATGGCGTCGATGGGCTTGAGGCCTTGGGGGCTTTGGAAGTGCCAGAATGTCCAGCCATTGCAGGACGGGGCGTCGCAGAGCAGCGCGCCGACTTTGTGGATAGACCCTTCGACATTATCCGCGATCAACGAGCCGTCAGCGCGGACTTTCGCCTGCATCACGCCATTCTTGCTGTAAAGTGTTGTGCCGATCTTGATGTAACCACGCTCTACCAAATTGCCGAACGGGACTTTGGGTTCCGAGCGTTTGGAGCGAGTGACAGCGATATTGTCGCCAGTGCCTTGGGTGATTTTTGCGATGCGGCGGCGGGCGTGGACGATATATTCTTCTTCCATCTCAAACCCAATAAACTCACGGCCCAGCTTCTTTGCAACAGCGCCAGTTGTGCCTGTGCCAAAGAAGGGATCGACGATAACGTCACCGGGATTGGTTGTCGCCATAATGATGCGATGGAGCAGCGCTTCGGGCTTTTGCGTCGGATGCGCTTTTGTGCCGTCAGACTTCTTAAGCCGCTCGCGGCCTGTGCAAAGCGGAATGACCCAATCATTGCGCATTTGAACACCATCATTCATCATCTTCATCGCGTCATAATGAAATGTCGGTTTAGCGTCTTCGGTCTTGGTCGCCCAAATCAGGGTCTCAGTCGCGTTGGTAAAACGTGTGCCACGGAAATTTGGCATAGGATTAGACTTCACCCACACAACATCATTTTGAATCCAGAATTGCTGGTCTTGCAACACAGTGCCGACACGAAAGATATTGTGATAACTCCCAATCACCCAAATCGCGCCGTTCGGTTTGAGAATGCGGCGCGCGGCCTGCAGCCAATTATGAGAGAATAAGTCATAGGCGTCCATCGTATCGAACTGATCCCACTCCTCTGTGACGCCGTTTACGACACTATTATCGGGCCGAGACAGATCACCGCCGAGTTGTAGATTGTAAGGGGGGTCTGCGAAGACGAGGTCAACAGACTCGGCCGGCAAGGCATTCATATTGGCTATACAGTCACCCTGAATGATCCGGCCCAAGGGCAGATCGGTCTTTGGAGTGTCAACAACGCGTAGGTGGCTCATTTAAGGCTCTTTTCTTTAAAGTGTTTCGAGCAGAATCATTGTCGCTGATTTGGTTATCAAAACCTTTAAGAGATTGTTTTTATTTGATTTTTAACCTTTTGTTAGGCGAGGTTAATATCCACACCCTAAAATTTTTGCATCTGACCCACGCATTTAGGACGCGGTTTCTAAATTGAAGCGCTAAACCGTGATTATGGAAAAACAGCGGGATATCTCGCTAACATTAATTTTGAACTTAGGAGGCCATCATGGCTAAGACTAAAACTGCAAAAACAACTAAAAAAGCTGTCGAAGCAACTGAAACAGAAGCTTTGAAAGCGACTGCAATGCTTCGCAAGGGCGCTCTCGCTTATGTTGGTCTATACGGCGCAGCATTTGAGCGTGCTAAGATGCGCACAGAGCAAGTGCGTTCATTCTACAACACGAAAACAGACGGCGTTTTCGACACACTCGTCGCTAAAGGCGAAGAAATCGAAGGCAAAGCAGCCGATTATGCTAAAACAGCGCAAAAGCGTGTTGTTGAGACCTTTGAAACAACGACTGACAAAGTGAAAGAAATCCTCCCAACAGCCTCCAATGATCGCGTTGAAGAGTTGGAAGCGGAAATCGCGACTTTGAACAAGAAAATCTCAGCTATGGCGAAGAAAAATGCTAAGCCAGCTAAGAAAACTGAAATGAAAACAGAGAAATCCGTCAAAGCGGCGTAAGCCCTCCGACAGATCAATCTGATCCTATCAACCTGAATATTGGTTGAGGTCGAAACATCGGCGGCATGCGCTCTCCTCCTTGCGCGTGCCGCCTTTTTTGTGCGCGGCATGAAGGTTTAACCCTTATGACGCGACTCCGCTTGCGTTGCGGTCAAATATCCCCTTTAGTATAACCTATAAAAAGACGCTCAAAAAACGATGGGAAGTGGTATGGCGATGAACGAAGACACGATTGGCCAGAAAGCGGCACAAAATACAACGGCGGTCAATTCGATTGTTGGATTCAGGCGTTCCGAAATCATTAAATCCCTTGGCTTGATGGCAGGATATGCCGCGAAGCAGCCTAAGCCATTTGCCAAACACATTCGTAATTATGCGGGTGAAATGCTCGAAATTGCCAAAGGCACTTCAGAGCTGCAACCCGACGCACGCGACCGTCGTTTCAAAGATG
Source organism: Litorimonas sp. RW-G-Af-16 (assembly GCF_048319245.1). Classification (GTDB taxonomy): domain Bacteria; phylum Pseudomonadota; class Alphaproteobacteria; order Caulobacterales; family Maricaulaceae; genus Litorimonas. The sequence continues at coordinate 552,592 of NZ_CP166993.1, read as the reverse complement.
AAACTTGGGCGAAAAACCCCTTATACAAGCGTGGCATGCAAAGCTGGTTGGCGATGCGCCGCGAACTGAATGGCTGGATCGAAGACAGCCGTATGCACCCTGCTGACCAAGTGCGGGCCAAATTTGTTACAGAACTCATAGTCGACGCCATGGCACCGACCAATACCCTGCTCGGCAATCCCGCAGCGATGAAAAAGCTATATGAAACGGGCGGTGCCTCGCTCTTTCGCGGGTTAAAAAACGCCTATGACGATCTGCGCAATAATGGTGGCATGCCTAGCCAAGTCGATGGACGCCCGTTCAAACTCGGCGAGAATGTCGCCAATTCTAAGGGGGCCGTGGTTTTTAAATCCGAAATGTTGGAATTGATCCAATATCAGCCGAAAACGGATCAAGTTTATAAAATTCCACTGCTGATTATTCCCCCGCAGATCAACAAATTCTACGCCAATGATCTAGCGCCTGATAAGTCGATCGTGCGTTTCCTGACCAAATGCGGCTTCCAAGTATTCGCTGTGTCGTGGCGCAATCCTACGCGTCAACACGCCCATTGGGGCCTCGAAAACTATGTCGAAGCGCTGATCGAAGCGACGGATGCTGTTAAGAAGATCACCCGCAGCCCACGTCTGAATATTACTGGCGCTTGCTCTGGCGGGATAACAATGGCGCTCCTACTATCAGAATTAGCGGCCCGCGGCGATAATCGCGTGAATTGCTTTACCTTGATGGTGTCAGTGCTGGACGGGAAAAAATCCGATTCAGAAGTTGGTCTGTTCGTGACAGATACAGCGATTGAGGCCGCACGTAAGCATAGCCGCAAAAAAGGCGTGTTGTCGGGCGACGAGCTAGGCCGCAGCTTTGCTTGGATGCGCCCTAACGACCTGATCTGGAATTATGTCGTGAATAACTACCTGATGGGGGAAAACCCACCTCCATTTGACGTATTGTTCTGGAATAATGATAGCACAAACCTGCCCGCGCAGCTTCATTCCGACTATCTGGACATCTTCCAAGATCGCCGCTTCCGCCCTGATAAAAATGTTGTCTTCATGGATCATATTGTGGACTTGTCAGCTGTCACGCAAGACTGCTTTATGGTGGCAGGGGTTACGGACCATATCACGCCGTGGAAAGCCTGTTATCGCAATATTCGTCTGTTTGGAGGCGAGGTTGACTTTGTTTTATCCAATTCCGGGCATTTGCAGTCGCTCCTCAACCCTCCAGGCAACCCAAAAGCGCTCTATTTCGCAACTGAGGGCGCGGATTATCCTGCGCGGGCGGATCGGTGGCAAGAGAGCGCCACGCCGCACGCTGAGAGTTGGTGGATTCGCTGGAATACCTTCTTGTCGGAACGGTCTGGCGAGATGAAACCTGCGCCAAAGTCCTTGGGAAGCAAAGCGTACCCGCCCTTGGCACAAGCCCCAGGCGAATATGTGTTTACCTAATATAAAGCCCTTAGCCGCAGTCTTTCACCATATAAAGAATCGCAGTTGAGAACTTTACTTGCGTGCCAAAGCGCACCATTTAACTTAAACGTAGGCAGCAATGGGGGCTGACCCGACGCGGAAGAAAACGCTAGAGCGCATGGCTCGGGAAAGGCTATTGGACATGGCAGTCGACAATTTACCAGATTTTCACCCTAACCTTCCCCGGATTTTCTTCTCGCGGGTTGGCAACCAGACTTTGCGCACAGCGATATGGTCAGGCAAAGACAAAGGCTTTGGCAAGCGCACGCCCCTGCTATTTTTCAACGGCATTGGCGCAAACCTAGAAATTGCACAAGCTTTTGCAGATACCTTTACGGGTCGGGACATCATCACATTTGATATGCCCGGAGTGGGAGGATCACCCGATCCAACCGTGCCCTATCGCCCGTGGTGGGTGGCCAAGGCGGCCAAGCAAATCTTGCTCGAAAATGGCTATAAAAAAGTGGACGTCCTCGGCGTATCTTGGGGCGGCGGGCCCGCGCAACAATTTGCGTGGCAGTGCAAAGATATGACAAAACGCCTGATTTTATGCGCAACAACAACTGGCGTAACGATGGTGCCGGGCAACCCCAAAGCGCTATCAAAAATGATGTCACCAAAGCGCTATATTGACCGCGATTTCTTGGCGAAAAACTTTGAGACGCTTTACGGCGATGCGGCCGAAGCTGGCGTCAGAGATTTCTCGATCAACATGGTGCCGCCCTCTGTGAAAGGGTATCTCTATCAACTCATGGCGATGGTAGGTTATTCCACGCTACCCTTCATTCGCCGTATCCGCGCGAAAACGCTCGTGATTATGGGTGATAATGATCACATTGTGCCTGTCACAAATGGCTATATCCTGAATTTCGCGCTAAAGCGCTCGAAACTGAAAATCATCGAGGGGGCGGGGCATTTGTTTCTGCTGACACGTCGTGACGAAACCATTGGTATTATTCGTGATTTCTTCGGAGAACCCGAAGTCGCAGAGCCGCATGTCGAGCCAGTTCTGCTGCCGTCTGTTGCAGCTGCGTTCAATCACAAAGACGAATTTGATCCAGCGTTCGTGAAAGCGATCGTTTAATTAAGGCAATCCATGACTGACAAGAAAAAGCGCAAAAACTCCGATACCGCCCGCCGCATCTGGTTGGCAGGCATCGGCGCTTATGGTCGCGCTTTTTCAGAAGCTCAAGGCGCAATCAAGGAAGTCACTGGCAAAAGCAGCGACGTCTTTGACGATCTCGTCCAAAAGGGCGAAATGATCGAAATGGTCGGAAAGGCCAAGGGCAAGCAAATGCTCGACAAAGCTCATATGCCAGAGATTGATCTGCCAGAGCTCGACATGAGCGACCGCATCAAAGCCATGCGCGCCCGCCTCTCTCGCGTAACTGACATTGGTGCCCACACAGAAACAGATGACATCGAAGCGCGGTTATCTGCGGTAGAAGCCAAACTTGATAAGGTCTTGGCTTTGCTAGAAAAGCCCGCGAAAAAACCGTCGGCTAAGCGCGTCAAGACACAGCGCACACCCAAAGCTGCCGCTAAAAAATCGCCCCCTAAAGCCTAGCGAAGACTGACCTCATGGCGGAGCGCTCTAAAACCAAAGAGAAAATACTTCGCACCGCCCTGTCGCTATTCAATAATGAAGGCGAGAGCCAAGTCAGTTCCGTCGACATCGCCTCCGTCATGGAAATCAGCCCAGGCAATCTGTATTACCACTACAAAGGTAAAGATGAAATCATCGTCGAATTATTCGCGGATTATGAGACTGAGATTCGCCAAGTCCTCGCCTCGCCGATCAATGAGGCTATCAAGCTCGAAGATAATTGGGTCTATCTCTATATTATTTTCGAGGAAATTTACGACTTTCGGTTTTTCTACAAGAATCAGTCAGAACTCGTCGAGCGTATTCCGTCGCTGCGAGGCAAATTTGCGCGGATCTTATCACTCAAAGAGCAGACCGCCTTTTCACTGCTATCAACGCTAGAAGATGACGGGCATTTGGAATTTGACGAGGGCGAGAAAGGCGCTTTGGCGGGGCGAATCGCGCAGCATTTTACCTTTTGGCTGCAATATCATGATCTACGATTTGGTACCTCTCCACCCAAATCTTTGATTGATCAAGGCGTGTTCATGACCATGATTCAGATCACTCCCTACTGGACCCATGGCGATGGCTACGCTGCGCTTTTGTCCGAATTTGCGGATGAAAAGCAGGCTAAATAAGCTTCCAAGCCCGCGCGACTGGAGCCGAAGCTGAAGCGGTGAATGGGCGTGGGGCCTAGCGCGTCTATCGCGGCCATATGCGCTTTGGTCGGGTAGCCTTTGTGACCCGCCAATCCGTAGCCAGGATAGCGCTGATCAGCCTCCACCATTAAACGATCGCGGGTAACTTTCGCGACAATAGACGCCGCCGCAATCGATACACTTCGCGCGTCACCCTTAATAATCGCAGTCCCCGCGCACGGCAAATCACGCGGCAATCGATTGCCGTCTATCAAGGCATGATCCACCTCGCCCAATCCCCTTACCGCGCGGGACATTGCCGCCATAGACGCCCACAATATATTGAGGCGGTCAATTTCTTCGGGTTCCGCTACGGCGATACTCACTATTGCGCGGCTCATAATGTCGTTCAGTATCAGTTCACGTCGCGCAGCGGATAAGGCCTTACTGTCATTTAACCCGACAGGCATATTTTGCGGATCTAGGATGACCGCTGCGGCAACCACTGGCCCTGCTAAGGGGCCGCGCCCTGCCTCGTCCACTCCGCAAATGCGACCCTTGAGCGCTCGCTCGAAATGATCGTTGGGGACGTGTTGTTTAGGGTTTGGCATAATACCTGCACTTTTTTTGCAGTTGCGGGCTTTTGTTGGAAATAAAGGTCTGTTAAGGGACTTTAAGAATTTTTTAGGAGTTAACCATGGCTAAATTTCATTTTGGAGCAAGCGCTCTGGGTCTAACATTTGCGGCTTTGTCTGCAACAACCGCGTTTGCGCAAGTTGATGATGCCGAGTTGATGAAGACAGTCTCAACCGAGGGCGTCGTGACGTCTGACCAAACATGTGAGTATGAAGGTGGCTCTGTTATGACTCTAGAAGCTGGCAAAGTCTGCTTCGTTGCAGTCCGCGGCACAGATTTCAATACGAAGCTTTATGACGGCCAAGGCCTTGGCGTGATCAAGTGTTCTGGCAATGGCCAATTCGCAAATGAGTTGGTTCAGCCATCTGGTGCGTTCTGCCGCGTTTTCCTTGAGCAGAAAAAAGTTGCGCCATCTCGCGCAGAAGTCGAAGCCGCAACACGTGCTGAGATGAAAGCTGCTGAAGACCTTGCCGAAGAAGGCTAAGCCTGTCTCACACATGTGTGATGAATTCACCCAGCCTTCGGGCTGGGTTTTTTATTGCGCTCTCGTCGCGCGGCGGGTCTAAAGCCGTATGACCGTTTCCTCCTTGATCGAAGATAAGACGCTATGCGTAATTATACCGACCTATAATGCCTCCGAAGGATTGGGGCAGCGCTTGTCTGAGTTAGAATCAGCGGCCCGAATTGTGGTAGCGGATGGCGGCTCCACAGACGATACAATTGTTCAAGCCATTCGCGGCGGAGCGATCATAGCAGCGGGAGCATCAGGACGGGGGCAACAACTCGCACTCGGCGCTAGCCATGCCGGAAACGCGACATGGATGCTATTCCTCCACGCCGATAACGCCCTGCCGCAAGACTGGCTCGCCACTGTCATACAACATATGACGCGCCACCCAAAGCGAGTCGGCTATTTCCGCTACCGCGCCAATGCGTCTGGATTTTGGCCGCGATTTATGGACTTCTGGGTCGGTATGCGCTGCCAGTGGTGGGGGTTGCCATATGGCGATCAAGGCCTGCTTATCTCCCGCGATATGTATAAAGCCGTTGGGGGCTACGCCGAAATACCGCTGTTTGAGGACGTTAATATGATTGACCGTATTAAGGCTAAGTTTGGTCGCACAAGCCTGCGCCCGCTCTCTGCCTCCCTATCGATTGACGTCTCGAAATATGCCAAAGACGGTGTTTGGGCGACGGGGCAACGTAATTTGAAACTGTTGAAAGCCTATCGCCGGGGCGAAGATATTGAGGTTTTGCAGGCGCGGTATCGATCATGAAACCCACCTTGTTCATCATGGCGAAAGCGCCGATCATGGAGCCGGGCAAAGACTCGATTGGCCGCAGATATAGGCGTCACTCATGCCAAGCGCCATTACCGTGGGATGATGGCCACTATCTTGCGGCACGTCCAAGACCCGCGCTGGCTGACGATCTTGGCCGTAACTCCGCCAGCAAGTTTAGGGCAAATCCCAGACTGGCAAGGCATCACACAAATCCCCCAAGTCAGCGGCTCGCTGTCCCCGCGCTTGGCGCAGATATTTGCGCGCAAAGGCCCAACACTTGTGATTGGCACCGATAGCCCGCAAGTCCGCTCTCGCGATATTGCTGCCGCCTTCCAAGCTCTGCGTCACACAGATGTCGTCTTTGGGCCAGCGAGCGATGGGGGCTTCTGGTTGATGGGCGCCAATGGCCCGCTCAGCCCCGCCAAATTCGAGGGTGTTCGCTGGTCAACAGAACACACTCTAGCAGACATTAAGGCCCAATTCGGCCGCGTCGCGACCCTCCGCACCCTTACCGATATTGACGACCTGCAGGCGCTTAAGGCGTATCGCCGCTCTCATTTTCAGTCGCGTTAGCGCGCTCTGCTAGCAGGGCCAGCGTCCCGTCGATCAGGCTTAAATCTGCGCCTTTCCCATGTCCCGGGACGACAAGCGCCGTGTTCGGATAAGTCGCCTTAACCCAGTTCAAGCTGATTGGCCAAGCGGTCAGGTCAGCACTTTCTGTGTTTCCGAGCGTCTTCGTTTCTGCGCCGCGCACAGCACATCCGCCGTAAAGAATATTGCTCTCTGGCAAGTAGACGACCAGATTATCCGCCGCATGACCTGGGCCAGGATAGGCAATTTCGACAGCTCCAACGCGCGTGCGAGATTGCGGCTCTTTCAAAGACGCAACAGACGTATTGGGCACGGGATAACCATTTCGCGCCGCCAATGTCGGCGTATCGGGGTGGGTGAAAACTTGGATGTCCGCCCGTTCGGCCGCGTCCACACCTGCGATTCTATCGGGATGGTGGTGGGTGATAATCATCTTGGTGACAGGCTTACCCAGTTCATCTTTGATCGTTTCTAATAACGCCACGGTCGCCAATTCGCCCCAGGCTCCGTCCACCAAAATCACGTCATCGCCGTCCACAACGACTAGCCCGTTACTGGCAATCGGGGCTTGGCCTGGCAGCTTATAATTCGTGGTATGAACCCAAACATCTGGCGCGATATTGGCCAAAGTTGCGGGGTAATCTTTCATCACGCTTTGCAAAAACGTGTCTGTCGGCGGGGTCTCTGTTTTGCTGTCTGGCGCGCTAGCGGAACAAGCCACAAGGCACAAAGCTGTGCCGATCAGTAAAATATGTTTCACGTCATCCTCCAAAATTCTTGAGGCTATATAGCTGTTTCCGACGCAAATTAAAGAGGCTTAGCTCGCCATGACGCTGATGAATTTGATGAAAGCGAGGCCGCCAAGAATAAACCAAAATCCCAGTGTGAATCCGCGGCGCAGGCCTTTGACAGACATCGCGTCACCACCGTGCTTGAGGTTGTAATAGCCTGTCACAATATCGCCTACCGCATGAAGCGGCTTCGTGCTGGCGCTCGTGCTTTTGACGCGCGTGCCAACGTTTTTCCCTGTGAGGACTTCGTATTCTTCAACCAATCGCGGATTGGCCTTTTTATGCGCAATCTCTTCGGCGTCATCATCGTCATCTATCTTGCGCAATTTGGGATGAAGCGCGACGAGTTTTAGCTCGGCCTTCGTCCCGACAATCATATGAATCGCGCAAATGACCCATGCGGCTATGCCAACCAAAACAATAATCGCGCCCACCAAGGCCCATATCAGAAGGACACCCCGCACTTCGGCGAGAAAAAATTCTATTAGAAACTCAAAAATATCAGACATGGTTAGGGCGGTAGCAGCAATTATTTAATTAAGCCTTTCGCCATGTGCTCTTCCCGTCTGGGCCAGATTCGATGACAATGCCTTCGGCTTTGACTTGGTCGCGAATGTCGTCGGAGCGTTTGAACAACGCGCCCATCGCCGCCATGTCCCCCGCCTCTTTCGCCTTGAGCGCATCCACGCGGACGGCATCATATTCGGCGACCAAAGCGTCATAATCGAGCCCGCCACGGAACCACTCTTCGGGGTCTTTTTGGAGGAGATCGAGGAGGTTGCAATAAAAAGACAACACTGATAAATCTTTATTGATTTGAGAAATCATTATTGAGCGACACTCAGCATCAGACTTAGGTAGACTTTCAATCGTTGAGAACCTCATATAATTTTGAGGGCTTAATTCATTTTCTAGAAGGTGTTTGATTTGTGACTGCAAGACAGTAAAACTGCTTATTTGGTAAGGGGTATTTATGTCATCAAATATTGCTGGCGTAAATTTGAAGTCGTAGTTTGATACTGGTTTCGCAGCGGTTTCAGTAGGAATATTTTGTAGAAACCTATACCATCCATCCAACTGCGCTTTACTCTCCCGCAGCAAATCCTCCGACCATTGCAACTCACTCCGATAATGCGCTTTCAGCAGCGCCAAGCGTATCACCTCCCCGTCCCACTCTTCCAGCAGATCATGAATCAGTGTGACATTGCCGAGCGACTTACTCATCTTCTCGGAGCCCATATTGAGGAACTCATTATGCACCCAGTATTTCGCAAACACGTCATGCCCATTGGCGCAGCAGCTCTGTGCGATTTCGTTTTCGTGGTGTGGGAATTTTAGGTCGACCCCGCCGCAATGAATATCAATCACCTCACCCAGCGTCGCCTTCGCCATAGCGGAACATTCGATATGCCAGCCTGGGCGACCTCTGCCGAACGGTGCGTCCCAGCCAACCCCGTCTAGCTCAGGCTTCCACAGCACGAAGTCCGCACTGTTCTTCTTCCGCGCCACTTCGCCCTCGCCCACGCGGTCTCCGCCACGCAGCGCGTCCAAAGTATTCCCCGACAGCTTCCCATAATCATCATATTTTGACACATCAAAAAATACATGCCCATCAGATTCGTAGGCAAAGCCGTCTTTGATTAATTTGGAAATCATCGTGATCATATCACCGATATGCTCCGTCGCCTTCGGCTCATGCGTTGGCGGGAGGCAGCCGAGTGCCGCCAGATCGTCTTGATAAATCTTGGCGAATTTCTCTGTGATTTCGCTAATCTCGACGCCCTGCTCCGTCGCCGCTTTGATAATCTTGTCATCGACATCTGTGATATTCCGCGCATAAATCACGTGATCTTCGCCGTAAATATGACGCAGCACGCGGAACAGCACATCCGCCACCACGGCCGCGCGCGCATTGCCGATATGGGCGTAGCTATAGACCGTCGGCCCGCAATTATACATAGTCACGCGCGTCGGGTCTTGCGGCGTGAAAATTTCTTTCTCTCGCGTCAGCGAGTTATAGAGCGTTAATTGTGGCTGTTCAGTCATAGTCTCACCCTCTACTATCTTGGCATGAAAACGCAACAAATCATCGCGGTTTTAGCCGTCATCGCTATCCTTGCCGTCGCTACATTCTCGCAAAAGCCAAATCCCGATCTGCTCCGATTTGAGGTCGAGGGCAGCCGCGCCTATGGCTACGGTTTCACCGATGACCGTTCTGTCGGGGTGGTGAAGCGCCTGATGCGCGATCATCCAGAGGTCGATACTTTAGTTCTCCATAAAATGTCTGGCACGCAGCATGCGGACGCCAACTTGAAACTCGCGCGACGTATTAGGAAGCTTGGCCTGAACACGCATGTGGACGCTGACAGTATCATCGCATCAGGCGCCGTGGATTTGTTCCTCGCAGGGGTGCGCCGTAGCGCAGAGTGCGGAGCCAAAATCGGCGTACATGCGTGGAGTGTGGGCGGGATCATGGACGCTCAAGATGCCTATTTCGATGACCGCAAACGCTTTCAAGAGAACTTCCTCCGCGATATGGGCGTTGATCCTGACTTCTATGTCTTTACGCGAGAGGCCGCGCCCGCTGCTGACATTTACTGGCTGACTCCTGCGGATATGACGCGGTTTGGGGTGCTGACAGACCCGAATGACTGCGGCTAAACGTATGAGGGCCAAGTGGATTTGTGGCTAGCCTTTTGCAGTCCACATACGCTAAAGGACGCCCATGACGTATGACCCGACCAAAAAGCCAGTCCTCAAAGCTGTGGACGCGACGCCCCGCCCCTCGCCCGAGGCAGCAATGGAGGCTGTCCGCACATTGATCGCTTGGGCAGGAGATAATCCTGACCGTGAAGGCCTGAAAGATACGCCTAAGCGCGTGATCAACGCCTATCGCGAATGGTTTCGCGGCTACGATATGGACCCAGAGGCCGAACTGTCCCGCACGTTTGAGGACGTGTCCGGCTATGACGACATGGTCATCCTGCGTGAGATCGACGTGGAGAGCCATTGCGAGCATCACATCGCGCCCTTCCTCGGCAAAGCCTATGTCGCCTATATGCCGACGGATCGCGTGGTCGGGATTTCCAAACTTGTGAAAGTCGTCGAGGTCTTCGCCAAACGCTTGCAGACGCAAGAAACCATGACGGCACAGATCGCGGACGCGATCGATAGCGCGTTGAAGCCGCGCGGATCAGCCGTGATGATTGACGCCGTGCATCAGTGCATGTCAACGCGTGGTGTGCATCACCCCGACGTCTCGACAATCACAACGCAGTTTACGGGCGAGTTCAAAACGAACCCCGCTTTGCAAGACCGCTTCCTCAAGCTGATCGGGAAGTCTTAGGCGCTGTAGAGTGCGCGCACGCGGCGGTCTGATTTGCGGCAAAGCCGCCTGATCTTTCGCGCGAGATTGCGCCTGAACGTGGTGGAAGTCCGACTGGGCGGCCGGAACGCGTGATGCCCATAAGTGCAGCGCATAAAACCCCTTCTCTGCGTCGAGGCTAAGGCCTAGCCTCACCACAACCCTGCAAAAACATGGTTAGCAAAGGGTTAACGGCCCTCGCAACACCCCGATAGGGTTTGCCCCGCGAAACGGCGATCATTACGATGCTGTGCTGAGGAAAGTGTCTTTGACACGCGAAAATCCTGACTGCGGTCAAGCGCAAGCCCGAGATATAGACGGGACAGCCCGCGAAGCCAGCATCCGTGACGGATACCGAAATAATTAGTTTTGTTTCTCACGAACGTAGCTTCGCGGCGGTGTTTGTTGATCAGCGGCCAGTTGTTCGCATCGAGATATTCCTTAGAATATCAAAATGATCGGCCCCGCTTAAAAAGGGTCACGCACGCGGTTGTCACACCGGATACGCTTAACCACACCGTCCTCTGATCCAAAACCTGACGCGTTCCTGTCCCAAGATCAGAAGAACGAGGGTGTTGTATCACACGGTTTGAAGGCGGGGATTAATCTTTTAATTTTGACAGATAACGTTGTTCATTTTATGTTCTACTTTCTTGTGATTTGTAATAGTTAGTCATTTGTATAAGTTGATGAGAAGAATCAGGGGATTTAAATGTCACATGAAGCCAGTCAAGATCTTAAGAATTTTTTGGGAGATCAAAAGTTTCGCACTATAATGGCAGATCCACCCTGGAGATTTCAAAATCGTATTGGGAAAATTGCACCAGAGCACAAAAGATTAGCTCGCTATCCAACTATGCGCCTTGATGACATTTGCGCCCTACCCGTTGAGGAACATTTAGAAGACACAGCACATTGTTATCTTTGGGTCCCTAACGCTTTACTTCCAGATGGCTTGAGAGTTTTGAAGGAATGGGGATTTACTTATAAATCCAATATTATTTGGCATAAAATTAGAAAAGATGGCGGTCCTGACGGTAGAGGTGTTGGTTTCTACTTTCGTAATGTGACAGAAGTGTTGTTATTTGGGGTGCGTGGGAAAAATGCCCGAACTCTTGCCCCCGGCAGAAGACAAGTGAACTTTATGGCTACTAGAAAACGGGAACATTCTAGAAAGCCCGACGAACAATACAACTTAATAGAATCTTGTAGTCCTGGAGATTACCTGGAATTGTTCGGACGAGGGATTCGAGAAAATTGGACAGTATGGGGTAATCAGGCGGATGCTGATTACAAACCAGATTGGAAGACTTATAGTTATAATTCCTCTCTTGAGGCTGCTGAATAAGGATGTCTGGCCTTTTTCATGAAGGTGATGTTTCTTCTGGTAGGGGTTCAGATTCGAATGAATTTGTAAACTCACTGTTTTCGAAAAAAATAAATTCGAAGTTTGAAATATTCAGTTACCGTAATGCAGCTGGTATATTATCAACTAGCTTCCCCGAACAATTTAAGATGATTTGTGATGCATTGGAGTCGTTCCAAATAACTGAAAAAATGATACGAATTCCTGGTGGTAGCAAAGGCGAGATTGCAAAATACGTCGATACATTATTTGAAGCTGAATGGAGAGAATTAAGAATATCTGCAGACCTGCATGTCAAATTATTGGATGCAAACAAAAAATCTGAAATAGTAGATAGCTACATAAAAGAAGGTTATCTTGATGGACACAGAATAGACTTCGTCCGTGGAAAAGTAGCTTTAGATCTAGAATGGAACAGTAAGGATCAAACTTACGACAGAGACCTATTTGCGTTTTCTTCATTTTATGATGCAGGTGCAATAGATGTAGGCGTAATAATTACTCGTGGATCCTCTCTAAATACCGATTATTTTCGTAAACTTGGGAAGGTCCTAGAAAAAGACGGAGTTACAGAGGGCAAAAATGATGTGTATTCGAAATTTGGTGCATCAACAACATGGCTAGGCAAGCTTCTGTATAGACTTGATGCTGGCCGCAATGGAGGCTGTCCTGTTCTTGCATTCGGAATTACTCCTGAATGTATAATTTCTAAATAAAAAACCGCCCCAAGTTTTCTTGAGGCGGTTTATTTAATTTATTCAGCTTGGTGGCTTGATGCCGACCTGTTTAGATTGGAGCCGCTTCGCTGGGGCTTGAACCCCAGCTTTGCGGTAGCAGCGCGAATTGATCCTCAGGATCAATTCTTAGCTGCTACATCATGCCGCCCATTCCGCCCATGCCGCCCATGTCGGGCATGCCGCCGCCGGCCGCTTCTGGCTTAGGCGCATCGACGATTGCGGCTTCGGTTGTCAGGATCAGGGAGGCGACAGAGGCCGCGTCCATGAGCGCTGTGCGCACGACTTTCACAGGGTCGATAATGCCTTTTTTGACCATATCGCCATATTTGTCGTTCTGAGCGTCATAGCCGTAATTGGCTTTGTTTTCGGCCAAGATATTGCCGACAACGACAGCGCCTTCGACGCCTGCATTATCAGCGATTTGACGCGCGGGGTAGGACAGAGCGGCCTTGACGATGGCGATGCCTGCGGCTTCGTCGTCATTGTCGCCTTTGACGTTGATGAATTGCGCCGCGCGGAGGAGCGCTGTTCCGCCCCCTGGCACGATGCCTTCTTCGACAGCTGCGCGTGTCGCGTTCAGCGCATCGTCAACGCGGTCTTTGCGTTCTTTCACTTCGATTTCAGTGGAGCCACCGACCTTGATCACGGCCACACCGCCCGCGAGTTTCGCCAGACGCTCTTGCAGTTTTTCACGGTCATAGTCAGACGTTGTCGCTTCGGCTTGCTGACGGATTTGCTCGACGCGGGCTTTGATGTCTTTCTTCTTGCCTTGGCCGTCCACGATAACTGTGTCGTCCTTGGAGATGTGGACATGCTTGGCTGTGCCGAGGTCTTTAAGCGTGACGTTGTCAAGCTTGATGCCGAGGTCTTCGGAAATGACTGTGCCGTTTGTCAGGATCGCAATGTCTTGGAGCATCGCTTTGCGACGATCACCAAATCCAGGCGCTTTGACAGCTGCGATTTTCAGGCCGCCGCGTAATTTGTTGACGACGAGAGTCGCGAGCGCTTCGCCTTCAATGTCTTCTGCGATAATCAAAAGCGGCTTGCCCGTTTGGACAACAGCTTCGAGGATCGGGAGCATTGGCTGTAGCGATGTTAGCTTGCCTTCGTTGAGCAGGATGTATGGATCGTCCAACTCTGTCTTCATTTTCTCAGCATTTGTGATGAAATATGGCGAAAGATAACCGCGGTCAAACTGCATGCCTTCAACAACGTCCAGCTCGGTTTCGGCTGTTTTGCCTTCTTCGACTGTGATGACGCCTTCATTGCCGACTTTGCCCATGGCTTCTGCAATCATCTTACCGATGGACGCTTCGCCGTTCGCTGAGATTGTGCCGACTTGGGCGATCTCGGAAGACTTTGTGATTTTGTTGGCTTTGTTTAGCAAGTCGCCGGCGATTTCGCTGGCCGCTTTGTCGATGCCGCGCTTGAGATCCATTGGGTTCATGCCAGCGGCAACGCGCTTGAGGCCTTCGCGAACAATCGCTTGAGCCAGCACGGTGGCTGTCGTTGTGCCGTCACCCGCTTTGTCATTTGTTTTTGACGCGACTTCGCGGAGCATCATAGCGCCGAGGTTTTGGTAACGATCTTCGAGTTCAATTTCTTTGGCAACGGATACACCGTCTTTGGTTGTGCGAGGCGCGCCGAAGCTACGCTCGATCACGACATTGCGACCCTTTGGGCCGAGTGTCACTTTGACTGCATTGGCGAGGATGTCGACACCCTCAAGCATTTTGGCACGCGCTTCGCTGCCGAATTTGACGTCTTTAGCCGCCATAGTAAAATCTCCTGTAGAGAATTAAGTGTTTAGTGTTTGCCGGTGCTCACTGCGTGTTTTCGTTGAAAACACTTTCGTTCCGCCCGGTTGTCCGAATTATGAGATTGATCGGTTTAGCCGATCACTCCCATAATATCGGACTCTTTCATGATAAGTAGGTCTTTGCCGTCGATTTTGACTTCGGTACCGCCCCATTTGCCGAACAAGACGCGATCGCCTTTTTTGACATCAAGCTTGTTGAGGTTCCCGTCATGGTCGCGGGTGCCAGGTCCGACAGCGACAACTTTGCCTTCGGAGGGTTTTTCGGTAGCTGTGTCCGGGATGATGATCCCGCCAGCTGTTTTAGTGTCTTCTTTGACGCGTTCTACAACAACGCGGTCGTGGAGGGGACGAAATTTCATAGTCTCACTCTCTTGATCTAAGGGTTAAATACACTTTAGCACTCACATAGGGCGAGTGCTAACAGGTGGCATGTAGTCCTGCCGTGAGGTCACTTCAAGGCGCGTTTGAAAAAATTTTGACAAATTGTGCAACTATGCCAAAAAAAAGACGCTCCCCTGAAAACAGAGAACCGTCTTTTTCATCAAATTATAAGATTGCTAAATCTTTTTACCGCCCAGTAGGTGAACGACCAAGAGGATCAAAAAGATCACAAATAGGACACCCGCAATGTATTGTGCGCCAGCGGCAATGCCGCCAAAGCCTAAAAGGGCTGCAATAACAGCGATAACAAGTGCAATAATAGCGTAACGTAACATAAGTCTCTCCGTGTTTTGTTTATATGTCTTAGCAAGACACATTTCTTGCCTTCCCAACCTATTAACACCTTGTAAGGATTTAAGTTCCGACTCCCGCCCAATTAAAAAGCCGAGGCGCAAACCTCGGCTCTTCCCACACATTACACCACACATTTAGATTTAGGCGCGTTTAGCCGCCGTTATAGTCGCCTGTGATCATGCACGTCCCGTCGGGCTGTGCTGTTGTGCCTGACGGACAATTCACTGTCACAGTTGTTGTTTGAGTTGTCATAGCGCCCGTAGTGGTCATCGTTCCAGACGGCGCGGGCGCAGCAACAGGTGTTGGCGCCTTCATAGTCCCGCCGTAAGACTTGACCTTATCCATAACTTTATCCTTGGCGCGATCTTTGGCGACTTCCATCGCCGCGTCTTCGGCTGATCCGCCTTTGATCATGACCTTACCGGCTGTTTGCATTTCTGAGGCGGACAGATCAGGGCTAGCAATGCCCTCGTCGCCGACAACAACGGCTTTCATTTCGTCTTTGCCTGTGCCCATCACGGCACCCATTGCAGCGTCCTTAGCAGATTTGCCCTTGATCATATCGGCGCCCGCATCGATGCCTTTATCAGCGGCGACACCTGACATGCCAGATAGCTCTTCGGCGGCTTTATCCTTGGCCACTTCTTTACCTTTATCAACGGCAGCATTTTTAGCTTTGTCCATCATCGCGTCTTGGGCGAAAGAGACGCTTGGCGCGGCGGCCAACATCAATGTCATAGCGGTTGCCGCCATCAGTGTTTTTGCAATAGTCATGTAGATTTCTCCTAAATCGTTTATGTCACAGGCTTTGGCCCATACAAGATGTGCCGAGTCTGAACAGTCCTCCCTGCTCATTACTTGTAATTTACCATAATCTTTGCGGCAAGAATGAGGCAGCTTTTGTGTGGTTTAAAAAACAAAACCGAGCCCCAAGCTGAAATGAACTTGGGGCTCGGTAGGTTTAAGGTTGGGTCAGACCAGGGCTACATAGGTTCTGGTGTGTCGCCGTCTTCCATATCAACGTCTGAATCGGTTGCGGCTTCAGCCCCTGCCTCTGCGGCGCTGATCTCGTTATCAGCATCGGCATCTTTAGCAGTGAAAGCGCCGTCATAATCGCCGGAACTCACCGTCACTTTAAAGTCCTCGTCACCTGCATCAGCCCGCATAACCGCATAGCTGACGAATTCGTCGCCATTGAGTGTGCCGGACTGATCCAAGTCAGCGGCCGCGAAACTCTCGGCGGCGGTTGGGACAGTCGGCGTGACTTCAATCATGTCACTGTCTTGCGCCGATACTGCGACGGGAACCGCCAGAATAATCGGAAAAAGGAAGGCAAATGTGGAAGTAGAAATACGCATGATAATCTCCTCTGTTCATGCTGCTCCCCCCGAAGCCCATTGAATCTGACCCGCTTTCCTCCTTCGCTCAAGTGACCAGAAATTCATGTTTCTGCCATGAAATATGTGCCGCATTTGTGACACCTTCGCGGCTAATGCGCTGAAAAAGCGTGTAAATGCCCCTGCTTAATTTCGCCGCTTTGTGGTAAGTTAACCGTAAGGCAACATTAATTATGAGGCAGTCCGTGCGTAAAATTTGGATCATTTTGGGATTTTGGCTGGGAATCGCCCCGCAAATCAGTGCGGCTCAGCTTCGCCCGATGGTCTATGACGACACCCGAGTCGAGGCTGGCATAGAGGAAGTCTGGACGGATTGGACGACGGCTGAAGGTTTAGAGAGCTTCTTCGCGCCCAGAGCCATTGTCGACGGAACCATAGGCGGGACCTATGAAGTCTGGTTCGCACCCGACGCACCCAAGGGGCAACGCGGGGCCGAAGACGGCGTTTTGCTCGGCTGGCAGCGGGACTCTGCGGACGGTACGCGCATGATCTCGTTTAGCTGGAAAATGCCGCCTTATATGGAAGAGATCAGCGAGAGTATGACAGTCGTCCAACTCTGGATGATCCCCGTGGATGACGACACCACTCGCCTCCGCCTCTTCCACACAGGTTTTGGCGATACCGAAGCTTGGCTAGAGGCCGAACGCTATTTTGAAACAACATGGCCAGAGGTGCTGGCAGCATATGCGAAACATGTGGCGGAGACGGACTAATACCCCACCGCGTAGTCAATCATGGCGATGGCCTCTTCGCTCATCCAGTCGACTTCGCCAGGGATGCGGGCGAGTTCTCGGCCGCCGCGATCGTAGAGGATACTGGTCGGCAGGCCTGGCAGTTGCGCTCTGTCGTTCAAGGCATATGTGCCGTCATGCCAGGCGGGCAATTCGGATAAGCCTTCTGCCTCAAGCCACTCCATCGCCAACTCTGGCGTGCGGTCCATAGACACCGTCACAACTTGAAAATCCTTGCCACCTTTCAATGCTTGCAGTGCATCGAGCGTGGGCATTTCCGCCACGCAAGGCGGACACCATGTGGCCCAGACATTTAGCAGCACAACCTGCCCTTTATAATCTGCGAGGGTCATCTCTTGACCGCGCGCATCGTTAAAAACGAGGCTTGGCTGCGGCGGCGGAGCGTCCAAAACGGTCAATTTCTTCAAACTCGCCGTTGAAAATTGCATTAGTCCCGTTTTCGGCTTTTGGCAGGATTGCACTACTACAAACATTACCGCTACAAGCCCCACAAGAATAAGTGCGCGAATGGCGTTACCGAGTGTAAAGAGAGACTGTGTCATGGCTGATGATTTAAACAAGAAAACTGCGAAAGGCCAGTCTATGTGGGGAGGCCGTTTCGCCGCAGAGCCAGGCGCGCTGATGCAAGCGATCAACGTCTCTATCGGCTTTGACCAGCGCCTCGCCGCGCAAGATATCCGTGGCTCCAAAGCACATTCCGACATGCTCGCCGCGCAGGGGATCATCACAGCAGAAGACCGCGACGCCATTCATACAGGGCTGGACGAAATTGAGGCCGAAATTGCGGCGGGGACATTCCCGTTCTCGAACGATCTCGAAGACATCCACCTCAATATCGAAGCCCGCCTGAAAGAGAAGATCGGCGAGGCTGGCGGGCGGTTGCATACGGGCCGCTCTCGCAATGATCAGGTCGCGACCGATTTCCGCCTCTGGGTACGCGATCACCTTGATCAATTCGATGTGCAGCTGACAACACTGATGACCGCACTGCTGGCGCAAGCGGCCAAGAACACAGACACGATCATGCCCGGCTTCACCCATCTGCAATCCGCGCAGCCCGTGACGTTCGGCCATCACATGCTGGCATATCTTGAAATGTTTGCGCGGGATCGTGACCGTATGCGCGACTGTCGCAAGCGTATGAATGAAAGCCCGTTGGGCGCGGCTGCGCTGGCTGGTACGCCCTACCCGATTGACCGCGACGCAACGGCCACAGAGCTTGACTTCGCACGGCCTATGGCGAACTCGCTTGACGCTGTCTCTGCCCGCGACTTTGCCCTCGAAGCGCTTAGCGCGGCCAGCATTTGTGCCACCCACCTATCGCGGCTTTCCGAGGAAATCGTGATCTGGACGTCGGCGCAATTCCAATTCATCACGCTATCTGATGCTTTTACCACAGGTAGCTCGATCATGCCGCAAAAGCGCAATCCTGATGCCGCAGAGCTTGTCCGCGCCAAAGTCGGGCGCATCGCGGGCGCGCTGATCAGCTTGACGATCGTCATGAAAGGCCTTCCCTTGGCCTATTCTAAGGACATGCAAGAAGACAAAGAACCCGTATTTGATGCCTTCGAAGCGCTCGACGTTGGCCTCGCTGCGATGGCGGGCATGATCTCTGATATGACACCGAATAAAGACCGCTTGGCCGCAGCCGCAGGAGCAGCGTTCTCCACGGCGACAGACCTCGCCGATTGGTTGGTGATGAAGTTGAACATGCCGTTTCGCGACGCGCATCACGTCACAGGGACCATCGTCGCTATGGCGGAAAAGCAGGGCGTGACGTTGGACGAATTATCGCTCGCAGATATGCAATCCGTCGAGCCGCGCATCACCGACGATGTCTACCGCGTGCTAACGCCCTTGGCCTCGGCCAGCTCTCGCACCAGCTATGGCGGTACGGTACCCGAGCGAGGTCGCTAAGCAGGTCAAGCGGTGGCAGGGAGAGCTGGGCTAGGCTTTGCTTTTCTTCTGCTTTGCCGCTTTCAAATGGGCGATACGCTCTTGTTCACGATCCACGAGATACCACCACTCCTCACCGTCACGATCGACTTTCTTAGCATTTAATTCGTGTAAAAGCTGCCGCACTCTATCATCAGAGTAACCACCAATAGGTTTTTTGAGGGCCTCGAATTTGCGGTCCGTGTAACTCTTATGGCTCATCATTTCGAGGAGCAAAGCCTTGACCATTTCGGTGCTTTGGTTCTGCGTCAGGAACATATCTTTGTCATGTTTGAAACGCTGTTTTTGCAAAAGATAATTAATCAGGCCAGAGAGCAAAGCCCCAATGACGACGCCGATTAAGGCCCAAGCTGCGGATGAAATCATGGTCGCGCCTCCACTTGCATCATCTACTTATCCAGTTCCGCCATACGGTCTTCTAACTCCGTCATAATAAATGCGCGCTTGGCGGGGGTCATGCGGGACCATGTGGCGATTTCCTCGCGCGTACGGCCACAGCCTTTACACAGAGCAGAGGTCAAATCCATTTCGCAGATCAGCTTGCACGGGCTTTGAATTGTGGGCGTTTGGGACAACATGGCTGATCTGTAGCGCATATCCGATCAGTTGCAACTACTCGGCAGCGGAATTTGTCCCGCCCGCTAGCTTCGCGACGCGCTCAGCTTCGGCCTTAGCCATCTCTTCTGGATCGAATTTAAATCCAGCCTTCAGCGTGTATGGCCCTGAAATTTTAAGACTGTCCGCTTTGCTGCGCTTTATATCTTTGATCAAAAAGCGTTGAGTTTTTGCATAAACAGAAGGGACTGGCCCGTCTATGACTTCGCCGTCTTTTGTCCATGTGACGGTCGGCATTGCATCCATATCGTAGTCTGCTGGCCGTATGATGATCGACTTTAGCCCAGGCACCACAAAGCCAAGACCACCAGGCGCAAGCGAATTCATGATCTTTGACCCGTCTTTGGCACCCTCCCGCAAAGTCGCAACACTATAGCTGCCGTTTTGAGGTTTATACGCGAAGCTGAAATTCATGTTAGCCTGAACTGTATCGTCGCCCGTGTCTTCGGGCACAACGCCGTCAATCAATTTACAGATTTCGCCGTCCTTATTAAAATTCATGGACTGCTTGAGGTCTTGAACGACGCCGTTTTCGTCCAAAGGCAACTCAACCGTCTGGCCCTCAAATCGATACAGCATACCCGTGGGGGCTGGGTTCCCATTTAGCGCCTTTAACTGCAATATCGCATCGGGCGCAATAATGTCCGTCAGTTCAGCTTTAGCGCCGTAGATAGACTGCGCCATATTCACAAGGTCTTTGGCGTCGGTATAATCATCCTTATGGTCATCCTTCGCCAATACAGGCGTTGACATCATTAACGTGAGGGCTGCCGTGTAGATTGTCAGTTTCATCATTCATTTATATCCTAATTTTCCTCATCTTGACCGAAGCCAAATTTGCGCATGGTTTTGACACTTACAGTTGGTAGCAGGCGGTAGCTCCCACCTTTAATGATCAGCGCGCTGGCGTCCATGTCTTCCAACGTGTCCAGCGAAACGACATGTAAATCCTTGTATAATTCTGTCTGTAGAGGGACTTCCTGATCTCCAACTTTGGCAAAAACTTGCGCATCATTGGTACGGAAATCTGAATATTGCACGGCCAAATAATCGGTGTCTGGCATAAAGAGGCGGACAGCGGCGGGGATCATTTTTTTGTAAAACTTCTTTCCGTCTTTCGCACCTTCTTCAAGTTCTGCCAGCGCGTGTTCGCCTGATCTATTGTGAAAATGCGGAGAGAGACCCATTTCAAAATATAGGCCTTCATCATATTTTGGTCGATCCGCGCGGGCTTTGTCGGCCACGCAAATATCCCCGTCTTTATGGGCCCGAGCCGCGTCAATAAATGCTGGCGTCTGCCCCGAGGGTTTCTGAATAGGAACATCAATTTCAGCGGTTTCCGTGCGGATGAAAAAACGGTCTGGCCAAGTCCCTTCGTCCTTGATCAGAAAACGTGGCTCCACACTCACATCGACGACGTCGCGGCGATCCATATCAACGTCTGCCAAGGCATCAATAATTTTGGGAACGTCTTTGGCGGGAAAGCAGAACAACTCCCCGCGAAGTTCGGTTTCGGCATGCGCAAAGCCTGCACTCGCACACCATATAAACATCACAGCCACAAATCTCATATCTCGCTTAACCCCAATAAGCCCCCTCAAATCCAATGAATTTTTCGTCATAACGCAGTCAATCAAGTCTGGACGCCCTCCCTTACGCGCCATAAAAGACAGCTCTGTTTTCTAGGATTGACCATGACCCGCACTTATCAAAGCCTGACCCGCAATGCTCTCATCTTGGCAATCGCCGCGAGCTTCGCCCTGTCGGCCTGTGGTATCAAGGGCGAGTTGAAAACGCCGCCGCCTGTCTGGGGTGAAGAAAAGCCAACACCCCCTGACGCAGAGCCGGCGCAGAGCTAGCCATGCGCCATTTCGATTATAAAAACGGCGAAATGTATGCCGAAGATGTACCTTTGCGCAAAATTGCGGAGGCGGTCGGAACGCCGTGCTATGTTTACTCCACCGCGACATTTGAGCGGCATTACCGCGTCTTCGCAGATAGTTTTGACGGGATAGAAGCGCTGGTCGCGTACTCGGTCAAAGCCAATTCGAATATCGCCGTTCTGGCGACCCTCGCCAAATTAGGAGCGGGCGCGGATGTGGTATCGGCTGGCGAATTGGCGCGGGCTTTGATCGCAGGGATCCCCGCGCACAAGATCGTTTTCTCTGGTGTCGGAAAAACAAAGGCAGAAATGCGCGACGCTCTAGAGGCGGGTATCCGCGTCTTTAACGTCGAAAGCCTTGCCGAATTGCGCGCGCTGAACGCTGTGGCTCTATCGATGAACACGCAGGCTCCCGTGGCCTTTCGCGTCAATCCAGATGTCACGGCGGGCGGGCATGAGAAGATCAGCACGGGCAAGAAAGAGAACAAATTCGGGATTGCATGGTCCCACGCCGAGGCGGCTTATGCGGAAGCGGCCGCCCTGCCCGGCATTAAAATCGTCGGCGTAGATGTCCATATCGGCAGCCAGATTGATCAGCTTGCCCCGTTCGAAGCTGCGATTGCCAAGTGCGGTGATTTGATCAAAACGCTGCGCCAACAAGGCCACACGATTCAGAGCTTCGACATAGGCGGCGGCCTCGGCATCCCCTATGGTGACAACACAAAAGCTCCGCCTTTGCCCTCCGCTTACGGGGCGCTCGTCAAGCGACTGACGGCGGACATGAATGTCGAGATGATATTCGAACCCGGTCGGATGATCGCAGGCAATGCAGGTATTTTACTTTCCGAAGTGCTTTATGTGAAACAGGGTGAAGACCGTAATTTCCTGATTATTGACGCGGCGATGAACGACCTCCTGCGCCCTGCTCTCTATGACGCCTATCATGATCTGGAGGGCGTCAAAGCCCCCGCGCGCGATTTCAAACAAGAGACTTATGACGTTGTCGGGCCTATTTGCGAGAGCGGTGACACTTTTATGAAGGGCCGTGAAATGCCCGCTTTGGAAGAAGGCGATCTGGTCGTTCTGCATTCTGCGGGCGCTTACGGCGCGGCGCAAAGCAGCCAATATAATACTCGCCCCCTCGTCCCCGAAGTTATGGTGCGCGGTGATAAGTTCGCGATTATCCGAGAACGGCCAACTGTTGCGGATATTCTTAAAACCGAGAGTATTCCTGACTGGGACTGATGCCTATCAATAGTTTTTGAAAACACAAAAGCCCTCTCATGCGTAACCAACTTAGGAGGACTTGTAATGGCAACACACCTTAAGAAGACACACACATTTAGCCTTAAGCTTGCAGCGATCCTGACACTAGGTTGGATTTCCGCAATGGGCGCAATGGGCTTGCTGGCCTATGTCATGATGGAATCAAACAGCTCTGATGTAAATTATGACGCACAAGCTACGTTTCAGCCTACCACTGCACAAATAACGACGATTGTATAAGCTCAAAACATTTGGCGCATTGCGGCAATAAAGTGCAGTCTATCACAGAAAATTAACGCGACAGGCGGGGCGAGCGCTTTATAGTAAGACGTAATGAGTGATCACGCGCACACAACTGACAAACGGCTTTCGCGGCTAAAACGCTACGGTGTTTTGGCGCGGGCCATGCTCTATTACGAGACTTATGCGGCCACCCTAGCGCCTGCGTTTTTAGCGGCCGCTATATTTGCTATAGGGGCTTTGGCAGGTATTTGGGAACGCATTGGCGACCCTTGGCGCCTTATTGCACTGCTGATCGCTCTGGCCGTTATTGTGCGGTCTGTCTACCGTGCGTTGCCGCTACGCCGCCCCACGCGATCAGATGCCCTGCGCCGCATTGAGCGCGACAGTGGCCAAAACCACCGCCCACTCGATACGCTCGAAGATGCGCCAGCGATTTCGCGCGAGGTGTGGCCTGCCCACTATAAGAAAGCATATGCGCAAGCGGAGCGGATTGAACGGCCTCGCCGCCGCCACGCGCTCTCCCCTATTGACCCTTATTACCTTCGGTTTGCGGCCCCTTTCGCGCTTGCGCTCGTCATGATTTATGCCGCAGGATTTGGATTTGAGCGCCTGCGCAGCGCTGTCACGCCGCAATGGCAATCTGGTATCAACCCCAACAAAGTCTCATTTGAAGCTTGGATCGACCCACCAGAATATACGGGGCGTCCTCCC
Source organism: Litorimonas sp. RW-G-Af-16 (assembly GCF_048319245.1). GTDB lineage: Bacteria > Pseudomonadota > Alphaproteobacteria > Caulobacterales > Maricaulaceae > Litorimonas. Next base: position 528,756 of record NZ_CP166993.1, on the reverse strand, counting down.
ATTTATTTCAAATACGGGACAGACATTGTCGTGCCAGTAGGCTCTGAATTTGTTGCACGTTTATCGGGGGCATCAAATCCTCCCCGCCCCAAACTCTGGCAGAGCTCAGGCGCAAAATTCCTACCGCTCACTCCACTTGGCGCCAAAAGCGTGGAAGCTCGCGCGGAAATCAATAGCTCGGGTAAAGTCGAGTGGCGCATCGGCACACGGCGCGAGGTTTGGACGCTAAACACCAAAATCGACACCCCGCCCGAAGTCGATTTCATTGACCCACCCAAAGCCGATAAGCGCGACCGCCTTGTCTTCACCTATCAACTCTTGGATGATTACGGCGTCGAGACGCTGCAGATTGAGATGGCTGAAATCCGTGACGGAATTGAAGGTGACGCCGCCTTTGAGGGGGCGACCCGCTATGCTGACGTCCCGCTTTCTTCGGGGTCAGTGAAGCAAGCCGAAAACGCCTCTGCCGCGCTGGACTTGACCAAGCATGAATGGGCAGGACGGAAAGTGATTGCCCGATTGAAAGCGACAGACGGTGCAGGATTTAGCGCCACCTCCGAGCCTGTCTATTTCACTGTGCCAGACAAAATTTTCGTCGAACCCCTCGCCAAAGCCGTGGTGGAGCAGCGGCAGCTTGTCTTACTGGCCAAGGACGAACCCTACGCGCCGCGCCCCCGCATGAGGTATGAAGACTGGCGTGCTATGGGCTGGTTTAACACCTATCAGCCGAAACTCCGCATGGACCGCGCCCCCGCCAAAGTGCAGCGGGCCGCTCTCCTCATTGACGCTGTCACAGACGCCCCTGATCAAATGTTCAAAGACCCCGCTGTTTATATGGGGCTGCGCAATGTGCATGCGCGTTTGCGTTATGCCGATGACGCAAGCGACCTAAACGGCATTCCTGAAGACCTGTGGAAGATCGCCTTGCGGGCGGAATTTGGGGTTCTCGGCACGGCACTGGAAGAAATGCGAGAAGCTGAAGAAGCCCTGCGCGAAGGCATGGCCCGCCGCGCGGTGCAGCGCGAAATCGATACATTGTTTGAACGCTACAACCTCGCTGTTGAAGCCTACACCGAAGAGCTGCGCCGCAAAGCGATGGAAGAAGGTAATTTTGCCGAGGGCGGCGGTGGTGGCGGGGCTGGCGGTATGGGCAGCGTCGACGAAATTAAAGAGCTTATGAAAGCGATTGAAGAGGCCAATAAAGCGGGCGACACAGAAGGCGCACGCCGCGCCCTCGCCCGTTTGGCAGAACTGCTTGAGAATATGGAAATTCAACTCGCGAAAGGCGGCGGTGGCGGCGACGGTGAGGGCATGGAAGGTGAAATGTCTGAAGAGATGAAAAAATCTCTCGAAGATCTCGCCGATATGATGGGCGATCAGCGCGACCTCCAGGACGAAACGCGCCAAGCCGAACGGGATGCGGGCAATGGCGAAGACCCGTCACTCTCGCCGCAAGAACTGGCAGAGCGTCAGGCCGAGCTTGAGAGCCTGCTCGAAAAACTCGCAGAGGCATTGCCCGAAGATTTGACGCAAGGCGGCCAGAACGGCGATGGCAAAGAGCAAAGTGGGTCTGGTGGCGACGGTAAACCCGAGACGGGATCTGGCGAAGGTGATCAAGCTGGGCAAGAGGGTCAGGAGCCCGGAGCCGGAACACAAGCTGGCGGAACAGAGGGCGGCGGCTCTGTTGAAGATCGCCTAGACGCGGCACGGCGTGCCATGCGTGAGAGCGAAAATGGCCTTAGCGCAGGTCGCCTCGGCGAAGCGGGTGATGCTCAAGCCCGCGTGATGCGCGAACTCCGCGAGGCGGGACAATTATTGGCTGACGCGGCGGCACAAGAGGATGGTGAAGGCAGCGGCGAAGGAGACGGCGAAAGCACGGACCCACTCGGTCGTGCCGAAGGCGGCTTTGCCGGCGAAAACAGCGAAGTCGACATCGACACACGCGATAATGCGACACGGTCCCGCGAACTTCTCGAAGAACTCAGACGTCGCGCAGCGGAACAGGAGCGTGAAAAACAAGAACGGGATTATTTAGAGCGCTTGCTCAAACGGTTCTAAACAGAGCTAAAGCCCAGACTCGCTGGCGAAATCATAATGCAATTTCACCGCATCGACAGGCGGATCAGGGTATTGCGAAGCAAATTCAAGCCGCGCCTTTGGGGCAAGCATTTGTGACTTTGGCTCTACAAACCATTCCGCCACGGCCTCCCCTGCGCCGTTACGCAGAGTTAATTGCACAGCAGGCACTCGAACGGAGTCGTTGGAAATATTCGTGATCGCCGATGAAATAACCAAGACAGTTTGCCCGTCAATAATCGCTGTCCTTGCGGTCGGATTTTCAATCTCCAGCCCTGCCGTAGTGACGGGGATGCCCAATGATTGATAGATCGTGGCAGATGCAGGAAAACGCTCAACAATATCTTGCCGAAATATATAGGCTAAAATGGCTGCCGTCATGAGGATCAAAAGTGGGATCAGCCAGATCGCCCAGATCACGCGGCGGCGTCGCGCCCGCTTCTCGGCGTCCGCTTTATCGCGCAACAGAACATGTGCGCCAGGCGCGGTCGTGCCGCTCGCTGCGCCGCCCATATTCGGCACTGGCGTCAGTGGCGCAACATCGACAGGCGCCTCCTCCGTTAAACTAGAAGTTAAGTCTTCATCGAGCGCGCGCTGGTCGGCGGTAATCTGCGCCGTGACCTCTAATGCCTCTTCTGCACTGACGAACCATGTCTCTGAACATTTCGCGCAGCGCACAGTCCGACCATTCGGACCAATCGAGTCAGCCTTTGTCAAATATTTCGTAGAACATTCTGGGCAGGTCAGTATCATAGGGTTCCGATTCGAGAGATATTTATAAAGTGAACAATCCGACGCCAATGTCCAGCCCCGATGCGCTCGTGCAAGATGCCCTTGTGCGCTTTGAACGTGTGGGTCTTCGCTATGGGCGCGGACCAGAGATTTTGTCGGACGTTAACCTGGAGCTTCCCAAGGGCAGTTTTACCTTTCTGACGGGACCAAGTGGTGCAGGCAAATCGACTTTGCTCAAGCTCTGCTACCTCGCTCTGACGCCCTCGCGCGGCATGATTAGCTTGTTCGGGGAAGATACGGCGCTGCTGTCTAATTCCGCGCAACAGGCGATGAAGCGGCGCATTGGGGTTGTCTTGCAAGACTTCCGCCTCATTGATCACCTCAGTGTATTTGAAAATGTCGCGCTGTCGCTCCGCGTATCGGGCCTTTCGCGGGCGAGCTATTCGGATGATGTGGTTGAGTTGCTGCAATGGGTCGGACTGGGTCACCGTATGCAAGCCTTACCGCCGACACTGTCTGGTGGTGAGAAGCAACGCGCCGCGATTGCGCGGGCTGTGATCGCCAAGCCAGACCTTTTGATCGCGGATGAACCCACTGGCAATGTTGATCCCGTCATCGGGCGGCGATTGCTGCGATTATTTGGCGAAATGAACCGCATGGGAACAACTGTTTTCATCGCGACCCATGATGTCGCCTTAATTCGGGAATTATCTGCGCGTGTGCTGCGGATCGAAGACGGACATATTTATAAGGGGCTTCATCCTGACAAGCCGGGGAATGAGCTATGAGTGCGGATGCCCACGCCATGGACGTGCAACCGCTGCTGCCAGAGCGGCTAGAAAATGCGCGGTCATTACTCGTCGTGCTGAGCCTGATGGCGTTTTTGGCGGGCTTGGCATTATTGTTCTCGCGCGGGGCGACGCGATTGTCAGACGATTGGCGTGCGCAGCTCTCGGACACAGCCACAGTTCAAGTTCTCCATAATTCGCCCGAAACGCGAGAGGCACAAATGTCGGCAGCGGCAGAGCTGCTTCGGCGCTTACTGCCTGATGCCGACATTTCCATCATGTCAGAACCAGACGCAGCGGCCCTTTTAGAGCCTTGGCTCGGGGCCACGCGTTTGCCTGATGACTTGCCAGTGCCGGGCTTAATTACCATCAAAAACATGGCGGGGAATATGTCGACGGGGCAGATCACGACCCAGATGGAGGCAGAGGGCTTGCTCGTCAATATCGATAATCATGACCGCTATGCCACGGGGGTCAAACGCACATCGCAACGCTTAATTATTCTTGGGTCTGGCTTGCTCATCATTTTGCTGACCGCAGGGTTAGCCGTCAGTGTATTTGCCACGCGTGCGGGATTGTCTGCGCAGCGCGACATCATTAGCGTCCTTGTGCAAGTCGGGGCAAGCAATCGGTTTATTGCGAAGTTATTTGTGGGCCAAGCGGGGCGACGCGGCATTTTAGGGGCGCTCATCGGCCTTACCTTTGCCGCCTTGTTCTGGTCTGCTGCGTCTATAGTGGGCGTAACGGGAGAGATGGGCTGGCATAGCGTGGGGGCCGTTTTGCGTGATGTGCTTTGGCTGATTGGATTGGGGCTGTTGTTTACAACGATTTGCGCAATGGCGGCGGGTCTGACGGCGACGCGTCAAATGGCGCGCGAAAGACGGCGTGCATGAGCCGCACTAGCACGACAGCCAAACCTCAAAAACTGAGCGCGAAAGCCAAGCGTCGTGGCTGGCTGAAATACGTCTTATTTATTTTTGTTTTGGCGTTTGCCATGGCCTTAGGCGGATTTTTCGCCTTTGCGCAACACGTCGATAGCCTGCGCACACCGCCGCGTAACCTTGTGCCGAAAGCAGACGGGATCGTTGTCTGGACAGGCAAAGGCGGCGGACGGCTTGAGGCAGCGGGGCAATTACTCAAAGACGGCAAAGGCGAGCGGCTTTTAGTGTCTGGCGTCAATACCAAATTAGAACTCCCCCAAGTCCAAGACCTGTTATTGATAGATGCAGAGGTAGCGGATTGCTGTGTCGATTTGGACTATGCGGCAGAGGACACGATTGGCAATGCGCGGGAAACAGCGGCTTGAGTCGAAGCGCTGGGCTATGAGCACATTATTCTTGTAACGTCCGCCTATCATATGCCGCGCGCCAAAGTCGAAATTGGTACAGCGGCGGGGCGCATGCGCATCACCGCTTTCCCAGTCATGCGCGATAATCCAGAGGTGTGGTATAAGGACGGGGCGCGGGCGAAACGCTTGTTGCAAGAATATACAAAATTTCTGCTTAGCCTGTCGCGCGGACGGCGGGCACAATCTGATGCCCCTGTCTTGCCGCCCCTATCTGAGCAGGACGTTGATTAATTAATTAGTCTTCGCGACCAAAATTAGGGGCGTCAGTCTCTTGCCCTGCGTCAATAATCTTACGGCGAATATCACGCGTCTTGGAAAAATGTTCCAGCAAAGCATCGCCGTCTTCCCAGCGGATCGCCCGTTTAAGCGCTGATAGATCTTCAATAAAGCGGTCAACGACTTCCAAGGTGGCATCACGATTGGCCAGAAATACATCCCGCCACATGACGGGATCAGACGCCGCGATCCGTGTGAAATCCCGAAAGCCGCCTGCGGAAAATTTTACAACTTCATTGCGCGTGACTTCTTCCATATCGACCGCTGTGCCGACCAAAGTATAGGCGATTAAATGCGGCACGTGGGATGTGGTGGCTAGCACGAGATCATGACGTTCCGCGGTCATAATGGCAACGGCACTACCAATCGCTTCCCAAAATTCTTTGAGCGCCGCGACCGAAGGGTGATCTGGATCAGTCGGTGTCAGGACACACCAGCGATGTTGAAATAGCTCCGCAAACCCCGCCTCGGGACCGTTAAATTCTGTGCCCGCAATCGGGTGGCCTGGAATAAAATGAATATCCTCGCGCAGGAGCGGGGTGATGGTTTCAATCACGCGACCTTTGATCGAGCCCACATCGGTGAGAGTGGCACCCGCTTTCATCGCAGGAATAATTTCGCCGGCGACTTCCGCCATGCGCCCCGGCGGAACACATAACACAATAAGGTCAGCTTGCGCCGCAAAGTGATGGGCCATGCCCTCGGCCACGCCGTCCGCAAACCCTAGCTTCGCAACCGTTTTGCACACACTCTCGGACTTATCCGCGACCAGCACTGTTTGGCATTGGCCATAGGTCTTGGCCGCGCGCGCGATGGAGCTGCCGATCAGGCCGCACCCGACCACGAGAATTGTATCAAAAGTCATGGGTCTGTCTTAGCCAAGCGGGCGCGGCAAGCAACCAATAATCGATCCACCCGTGATAGAGGTTTCCGTATGATAACCCTCTAAACTCAGCAAGATTTGATCGCCCGCATCAGCGCGTAGAACACCTTGCCCCTTCGCCGTGCGGGGCGCAATCACCAGCGTTTGATCCGCGCCAGAGGGTGCCAGATCAGCGGTTGCAACAGCCACAGCCCTTGGCCAATCGCCCTGCCCCGTGCGCGGCAGGCCCGCCAAAATATGCATGTCTGGCATCGCGCCTCTTGGTCCCAAAGCCGTCCACCAATTTTGCATCCCGCCCGGGGCTGGCAACACCGCCACACCTTCTTCTTCGGCATAGGCGGCGGCCAGCGCAGAACTGCTTGTAGGGTAGCTTTTGATCGGGAGAGCCCCGCCAAACCGGTCCCGCACAAGGCTCCACACGTCCAGCGCGTCCCCTTCCAAGGCGATGTGCAGCCGCATTGGGCCTTGCATGGCGAGCGATGCGCTCATCAGTTCGGCCCAAATCGTTGAGACGAGCGCGCGTGGAGTATCTTCCGTCGCGGCGGCCAATTCGCGGACATGGCTTTCTTCGCGGGAAGGACGCCAAACACGCACACCAGATTTCGCGCGCCGCACAGCCATGGCGAGTTCTAACCGCTCCGCGATGAGCGCCAGCAGCGCCTTGTCGACGCGGTCAATATCTTTGCGCACATCGCTAATATCACGGATTGTATCATCGCTCATTTTGCGTATCTCCCAGAGGGTTCGCGACGGGGTTCGCGACGGGGCTGGCACCAAAACTAGGGCGGCGCACAAGGCCCCGCTCCACACTGCCTGGCTCGGCATAAAGACGCTTGATCGCCTCGACAAGCACTAGTCCCGAAAAACTTGGCCAGACAACTTCGCCGAATTGTTCAAACCCGCGTGCGATGCGCGGTTTAGCCAGTCGCGTCATGGGGGGCACGTAGAGCGCATTGGACGAGACAGTCGGCTGAAACCCTGCTTGGGTTAGCACTGCGCGGAGTTGGGTTTTGGAATACGGACGACCCGAACCGAACGGCACTTTTTCAGACCGCGACCATAAACCTGCGCGATTAGAGGCGACAATGACGATGCGGCCTTCGGGCCGCGTCACGCGCCATAATTCGCGCAGCAAAGTCGGCACATGGGCAGCTTCCTCAATCGCGTGGACACAGAGAATATGATCGAAAGTGGCATCTGAAAACGGCAAGCGATCATCTTCTGTCAAGCATGTCATCACTCCGCGTTGATTCTGCATGTGCCAGTGCGCCCTGCCCCGCAGGCATGGCGAGGACAACACGATTGGCGGTCTTTGTGTAGCTGTTGAGCATGGGCCAACAATATCCAAAGCCGAGAATGTTATGCCCCGCGACATTCGTCCATAAAGTAGAGAGCCGCGCTTTCACAGCCGATTGCGCCGCCAAACCCAAGGGGCTGGCGTAGAAGGTCTCAAGCCTGATCACCGTCTCGCGCATGAGGGAAGTCTAGCGCGGCTTGGGAGAATTACTAGATGAAAGCGAGGATAGGCGCGGCAATTATCTTAGGCAGATTGACGTCGCCAAGCGGGGGCTGCGGACGGGTATCCGAACATATAGCCTTGCAAATAGTCGACACCGAGGCGCCGTAGCAATTCTGCATCGGCCCGATTATCAACCATTTCCGCGACAGTTTTGACCGAAAATGTCTGTGCCAAATCTACCATCATCCGCACGAAAGTTTCCTTATGCGGCTCCGTTGCGATGCCCTGAATATAGCTACCGTCAATTTTGATACTGTCCGCTTCAATCGCCATAAGGTTTCGGAAAGTCGTGTAGCCAGAACCGAAATCATCGATCGCAAAATCACAGCCCAACTTGCGCGTTTCCACTGAGAAAAAGCTCGCAAGGCCTGGATCGTCCAGTGCGGCAGTCTCGGTAAGTTCTAAGGTTAAGCGTTGCGCCATCGGGCCGAGCGATTTGAGCGCCGTTAGATAATCTTCGACTGCAGCCTCGTCCTTGATAGTCGCTGCGGAAACATTCAATGCGAGGTGAATGTCGGGCATAGTATGTAGGGTTTCTGCAGCCAGTTCCAATGCGCGGCGATCAAGCAAATTAATTAAACCCAGCTTTTCAGCCGCCATGATGATATTGCCCGCGCTGATAATTTCGCCGTCTTCACGCCGCAGACGCAACAGACATTCATAGTGGTGTAAGTCCCGCGTCCGTGCGTCAATGATCGGTTGATAAGCGATGGAGATACGGCGCTCATTCAGCGCGGCGATAATGTCTTGGGATATGTCCCGAGCTGCGCGGCTGCTTTGGTTAAGCTGCTGTATTTCTTGTGTATTTTCATAGAACTTCGGCGCCCAAGTTAAATGATTGTCGTCGCCTTCGTATAGACCCGCTGTTTGCCGCAGAGCATCTGTGGCCGTAAAAGCTGCCTCGCCCAAAATCGTCGCGCTGGCTGTGAATTCGATATAGAGGCCGCCATGTGGTGTTGCATATGGCGTGTCCAAAAGTGGTTCTTTGAGCCGCGACATCAGAGCATGAGCGCCGTTTTCATCTGCCCCGATAATACACAGCCCAAAATCTGGCCCTTCTAGCCGCGCCACATGATCTGGTGCACGCAGTAGATTTGCGAGCCTTTCGCCTATCAAGCGGATCAAGCGATCCCCCGTATCGTAGCCATAGATCGCATTGATGTCGCCCAGATTGGTTGCGCGCAATCGAATAAGCGCAGCGCTCGATTTCTGCCGCTTGGTCAGGGCACAGACGTGATTAACCGCGTCGCGAAAACTGCGCTCGTTCATCAGGCCTGAGCGGGCGTCGTAGCGGTCTAAATAGGCCGCTTTTTCAAGCTCCGATTGCACGCGATCGATGTAGCGAAGTGTGCCGATAATCTCGGTGGGCGTAGCGTCTTGGCCTGCGATCCGCTCACCCGTTTCTTCGATCCAAACGCTTTCGCCTGTATCCAGTTTTAGCTGATATTTCAGGCGGTATTGCGCCCCGTCCCATGTCAGGCGTTTGAGCGCAGCTTGGCGGTCACGGCGGCTTTGGAACGACAAACGGTCCATCCATGCGACGTTGCTATCTGGCAATTCCGAGACGTGATTGCGCAGTAAATGTCCTGCTGCCTCCGGATATTCAAACTGCAGACTTTGGCCCCGCGTGATCGTAAACGGCACCGCTTCGAGCAGTCGGAACAGACGCTCCGCACGTTTTTGGTCGGGCAAGGTCGTGACCTGTCCCACCACACTGTTTCGTGTCAGGTCTTGCTTACGCATGCCCAGCCGCCACTTCTTCGCACTTTAGGTGTCGCCCAATAGCGACTTGATTGCAACCTATAGGTGCGATATTAAGAAAGTCTATAGAGCGGTAGAGTGTTTGTGCCAACGATTGGGGGAGATCAATCGCCATATCCATCCCCCACAGCAAAGTCGCGGCGGGCGCTGGCGATTGTCACCATAAATCCTGCCATAACATCGAGCAAACTCATCAACATGATCAGGAAAAAGACGGAGGTAGCAAAGGCTGGAAACATCAAAAACTCGACCAAGCAGACGATGAACAAAATGAGTGAAAACGCATGGTTCATCACGGCGGCGCGGCCAATGCCTGTCGATTTAATTAATTCAAAAAATAACATCAGGAGAGAGAGCATAATCAGCGCGTGGCCTGGCGTGATGTGCCACAGCGTATCGCTTGCCATAGGAACAGAGATGAAATCCGTGTCCAATCGCGTGCGCACAGCCTCCACCGTTGAGAAGGTTTGCCCTCCCAAAGCGACCACATTGTATATCAACACAGGGATGATCATTAGCGGAAATACGGTAAAAAATTGCAAGGCGAGCGGCTCCACGCGGCACGAATCAAAAGGCTTAAAGAAGTCTAAACGCTAAATGGCTGTTAAAAGGTTAACAAGGCGTCAATCATTATCTCAATCGGAGCCTAGAACGTCGCTTCAAAGCTCTGTCGCAAGAGGCTTTTGGGCAAGCTACCTCCCAGCAACTTGTCCTCTGGCACACCATAAATCATGACGGGATCAAACCAACCTCGCGAGATCGCCTGATTGAGAAAGTCTTCAGCGGAAAGACACTTACGTCCTGCCTTGGTAGATAGCTCGAACGCGATGGGGCCAACGCCGTGATAAGCGCGGTAGACGACTTCAGTACATACCATACGGTCCGCCGTGCCGAAGTCGAAGATAAAGTCATAGAGCTTACCCGCATGCGACAGCCCCTTGGTGATGGCTTGCGTAATATCAGTGTCTGGTAATTTGGGGCGCAGGACTACGAAAGCATCGACTTGCAGCGTTTCCTCTATGGGTCGCAGCAGAACGCCATCTTTCTTGGCCTCTAAGATATTGATCGTCTGGTCGCCGCTATGTTGGAACCCGTCAGACACATCTTCGATCCCTAGCCTTTGGCGTTGATCGAGCCGTCCCAATAAACAGGGCTCCGTGCGGCCAGAAACCAGGAAGAAAGAGATTGCTCATCGCATCGTCATGGCGCGTGATAAATACATCACCCGGTTGCAACTTGGCTTTCAACGCGTCGACCACGGCAGGCGTCACACGTTTTGGCGCGCCTGTGCGTTTGATCCACGGGATTTTTAATTCGGCAATATCGGAGCCCGTTGCCTCAAATAAAGCAAACATCGTCTTGCGCCCAGTCGACATACCGCGCCGCCTGAGCGAGAAATTGAGAAACCGCCGATAGCGCCGCAAGTGATCACCGCGCGAGGCAGTGGGCAGGTTAAGCGTCGTGAGAATCTCTGCGATTTCGCCAAGACCATTCTCCGTCAGAGCCGCCAAAATGTCATCTTGGTGCGCGTCGAAATAATCTCGCGCTTGGTAAAATGCGTGCATCCGGAAAGCGGAGGTCAGCTGCCGATAGAGCCGCGTAAAACTCTTACGCGCAAGGCCGTAGCGTTTCTCGGCCTCGTCCAGCTTTTGCCAGACAATATCGCGTTCCCGCGCCAGATCGATGAGATATTCGCCCGTCCGCACGATGATCTCCGCCCCGCAAAACGCGATCCCGAAGGCCTGTATCTCACGTCCGTTCATCGCCCCTTTTTGGTAGCTTAAATATTGCGGGCGGAGCGCGTGGATCATCTGCCAAATCGCAACGCGCATGCCGAGATAACTCGCGTAAACTTCGCGCAAACGCTCATCTTCCAGCGGATCATAATACCTGCGCGCCTCTGCGTTTTGACTATCTTTAATCAGCGCGTCCATATCAGCAGGGCTCGGCAGCGCTGCGTAAGAGGCGCGCAAAATTCGCGCGGCATCATCCAGTGACATGTCTTGCTTAGAAGGACGCCCCATCGCCGCGCTCGCTAAACTTCGTCCCACCCGCCAGGGTTTTTAAAGCGCTTATTCAGCCACATCACCCCGCGCAGATCCGCAATCGATACACGTAGGCGTCCGAAATTTGTATATTTACTCTCGCCAAATTCACGGGCGCGATGGTTCACATCACAAAACTCAATAGAATATCCTTCACGCAGCATGAGCGATGGCAGGTAGCGGTGGATATGATCAAAATATGGCAGGCGCAAAAACGCCTCGCGGGTGAAAACTTTCAACCCGCAGCCCGTATCATCCGCCTCGTCTTTCAGGAGGCGTTTGCGGATACCATTGCCAAAACGGGAGGCAAATTTCTTTGCCATGCTATCAATCCGTTTGGCCCGACGCCCGCCGACCATAGCCAAGGCTTGCGGCGCGTCAGTGCGTGTCAGCTGCGCAAAAAGCGCGGGAATATCTGCGGGATCATTCTGCCCGTCACTGTCCAGCGTAGCGATAATCGGAGCCGCCGCCGCCATTACACCCGTGCGCACGCCGCGCGACTGCCCTGCATTTTTACGGTGAGCCAGAACGCGCAAAGCGGGGTATGTCGTCTTTAAGTCTTGCAAGACCGCCAGCGTATTGTCGGTCGAGCAGTCATTGATAAAAATCGCTTCATACGGCCGCCCGTCCAGCGCCGCGTGTATCTCAGCCATCAAATTACCGACATTTTCCGCCTCATTAAAGGCTGGCACAACAACAGAAATTTCGGGAGATTTGATTTTAGACATAGTGCCTATTCGCATAGCGGGCGGGCCCGCGCAACGCGCTTTTCAGGCTACCTTCGCACGAAAACTCTTTGGCTCACTCGCCTCATAGGCTAAGGCTGGGGCATGAGCGGGACACATTTACCAAAGCGGCGCATGCACGCCTTTGCCTTAACTGTGCTTACGCTGATTATGCTCTTACCAGGCCTTGCCAGTATTCCCGTCATTGATCGCGACGAAGCCCGCTACGCCCAAGCCAGCGTATAAATGGCGGAAAGCGGTGACTGGCTGAATATTCGGTTCCAAGACGAAGCGCGGAATAAGAAGCCCGCAGGAGCGTATTGGGCGCAAACCGTCATGCTAAAAACGCTCTCCTCTCCCGAAAAACGCCAGATATGGGTGCAACGCTTGCCAAGCGTTATTGCAGGGCTGCTCGCTGTGCTGCTGACTTATTTAGCGGCGGTGCGCATGATCGGACGGCAAGGGGCATTATATGCAGCGGGAGCTTTGGCGATCTCGCTGATATTTGTGTTTGAAGGCCACATTGCCAAAACGGATGCCCTGCTCTGCGCCAGCGCCAGCGCGGTGTTTGCCGCCCTCGCCCATGTCAGGCATCCTGATCCGAACGCGCGTTTCAAACGCCTCTGGGTATGGGTTTTTTGGGTTGGTTTGGGCGCAGGGATCATGATTAAGGGGCCGATCGTGCCAGCCTTAGCCGTGATTTCCATTCTAGGATTATGGGTGTGGGAGCGGCGATTGGGGTGGGCAAAAGCCCTTCTCTTTTGGCCCGCTATCATTCTATTTCTACTGATCTGGATGCCGTGGGCGATCGCGATTTATATGGCGACAGATGGGGCGTTTTTTACGGAAAGTCTTGGCAATGATTTCGGCGGGAAGCTTGTCAGTGCGCAAGAAAAACACCCTGGCCCGCCTGGCTATCACCTTGGCCTGATATGGCTGACATTGTGGCCGTCTAGCCTGTTCCTTATTCCTGGTGCTATTTATGCTGTGCGTTCTGTACGGAGTGGCAAAGGCGATATGAGCGCTGTGACCAAAGCTATGCGGCTGTGCCTCATTTGGGTTGTGCCGTTTTGGCTTATGATCGAGATCATGCCGACCAAGCTACCGCATTATGTCTTGCCGCTCTTTCCCGCGCTTTGCGTGATGATTGGGGCGGCGATTGCGACCCTGATGCAAGTCAAGATTTTCCCCGTCGCTCGCTTTATCAGCGCGGCTCTCTTTGCCGTTGCAACCACAGCTTTGATTGGCGCACTGCTCTATGCACAGACAATTTACGGCACGCCAGACATGGAAATGATCACATACGCTATCATCGGCGTGGGTGCCCTCGCCGCTCTCATCGCCGCCTTTGGTATGGTGGTGGGCAAGGCAAAACTCACCGTCATGAGTGCTGTGCTGAGCGCCATCGTCCTGTCCTGCGGCGCTTACGGGTATATCCTGCCCAATTTGGATCAGTTCCGCACGTCGGAGCGTGTGGCGCAAACGTTGAACCCAGTCAGTTTAGGCGATACGATTTCCCCGACCTATACCGAGCCTAGCCTGCTCTATTACACGAACAAATCTCTACGTTTAGGGGGGCAGGCTGATCCGATTGATATGGCAGCGATCCGCGAGGGGCGCGTCATTATCTTGGACTTAAAATCAGAGGCGCAGCCTGACTTACTGGTCAAATTACAAGACGCCGCCCTCGCAGACAGTGTGTGCTTGGAGGTGTCAGAGCCTGTTCGCGGGTTTAATTACAGCAAGGGCGATAAAGTCGAAATCGTGACCGTATGAGGCGACGTCTGCCCGACAGTTACCTCCCCAGAACCCCCGATCGGATCGACAGAAACAGTGCCCGACCCAGAATAGCCGCCGCCATAAACGGCGTTGCAAGCCATGTCAGCACACGCGACATAGCGCTCCCAATCGGGCCTTTGCGGTAGTGAGAGAAATAACGGATGAAGCCTTTGAGTTTTTCCCGCTCGATCTTCATCATCGGTACACGACTGGTCGAGCCGTAATGCATGACAGAAGCATCTGGCACAAAATAGACATCGCCGCCCGCCTGTCGCGCGCGGCGGCAAATATCAATATCTTCGACGTGCAGAAAATAGTTTTCGTCAAACCCGCCCAACTGCTCAAACGAGGCACGATCCGTCATTAAAAATGCGCCGCTAACCGTTTCCATCGGGACAGGGCCCGCTGGCAAAGGCTGATCTTCGCGGTGAATGGAAGTCAGCATGGGGAGTTTGTGGAGCGGCGTAAAGCTGATCGCGGCTGACAAAGGCGTCAGCGCCCCGCGCCGCGCTCCGCGCTGTTCCGCGCCGTCAACATCCCGCAAAAGCCCGCCCGTAATCCAAGGTGCCTTCAGTCCCGTTGCACCCCGCGCTAAGCGCCTCGCATCCCCTACACCTATAATCGCGTCAGGATTCAAAAACAGCAGGTAATGCCCTGTCGCTAAAGACGCACCGTAATTGCACCCGCGCCCAAATCCGATATTCCCGTGACCTTGTAAAAATCGCACGCGGTTGCGGCTAACCAAAAATTGCGCCAATCGCGCGCGTGCGCTCTCGGTATTACCATTATCAACGACAATCAATTCGTGAATATCGCGATCTTCCAAGACAGCATGGATCGCCTCGACCAAGGCTGGGTCCGTCATATAGCTGACCATAATTACACTGATGGGCCTTTGGGGAGCGGTCAGAGGCAAGGCTGTGACGGATGCAGTCATATTCAATCCTTCAAGCCCCCACTTGACGCGTGGAGAGTCCATAAAGGTCGTAAACCATGATTGCAAAAGAAAATTTTATAGCGGAATGACGCGTTAGGTCTCGCCAGACTGATATGTGTCGCGGGATTTGGCTGGCACTAATTGTAAGAGAACAAGGCCATACCCCACGACGCCCCACCACCAAAACTGCCAAACGCCCAGTGTTGTCGCGCCTATAATGGCTGTCGCGGCCAACCAACCGCAGAGCGCTGCCGCTCTTGGTTTTGTGCTAACATAGCGATGCGCGGGTCGCCAAAGCGCCAAAACCGTGCTACAAAATAGCAAGACCCCGACAAG
The DNA here is from genome assembly GCF_048319245.1 of Litorimonas sp. RW-G-Af-16. Lineage (GTDB taxonomy): Bacteria > Pseudomonadota > Alphaproteobacteria > Caulobacterales > Maricaulaceae > Litorimonas. The sequence goes on along the minus strand of NZ_CP166993.1, from coordinate 513,551 downwards.
CCCTGTTTCAAGCCAAATCTGCAAACCCGCATTATGCGGGTGCAGCGAGAGCAGAGCCATCTCTTGCCCAGTCTTGGCCAAATACGTATCTTGCATCGCCCTCGACGCATCAAATCCATGTCCCCAAAGCGGCGCCGTTTGGATCTGTTCCCAGCAATAAGCCCACATATGAAACCGGTGATCCCAAGACGCAGGAAGGGTCAGGCCGTCCATCTTTAGCACCTGCTGCGAGACAATCCCAAACAGCGGCGCGGCCAGAATAAGACCTGCGAATGTTAGCAGTGAAATCGACACAATCGTCTTGGGCCAGATATAGGCCAGCCCCATCACAGCGAGTGAAATTAAGATCATGAGGGGCGCAATATCGAGCATGTTGAAAACCCCGGCCAGCGCCGTCAGAGCAATCATAGAGGTCGCGGCCAACCAACTCCAAGGGCGGTTCATCGTGCATAATATAAGCATGATCAGCGGCGGCACATATTGGCCATAGGTGAAAATCCCATGACCAACATTTTGCAGCGCATCGCTCCGCTGCGCATGAATAGACTCCCCTGGCGAGACTGGATCAAACATCAGTGAAATACGCCAGCCACTCACGACATCTACCAACATCACAGCAACCGCTATCACACTAATGGTGATGATTACACGCCGCAAGAGGGCACGGAGATCGGCTGAAACGTGCGTCAGAATTTGCGGCACAAAAAGAAGCAAGACGCCTGTCGCTGCAATCTTGTGAGCATTTGTAACGCCGTCCGCCGCGTAAGGACTCCAGAGAGCCGTGAGGTTGATCCAGACCAGAAAGGCCAAAAATAGCCACACCCAAAGCGGGGGAGATATCCGCTTCTCTGGCCGCGACGACAGTGTTATCGCCAAACCGCCTAGCCCCAAAAGCGCACCTGAAATGACAATGCCTAACCCACCCGCATGCGCCAGTGGAGGCATAGTCAGGACGCTAAACCATAGGACTGCCAGCGCGAATAGCTTGGCCGCGCGGCTCATGGCTTAGGCTTTGCGCTGCTGATCAGGTGCGAGGGCTTCGTGCGAAAGCGTCGCGAGGGCTTCGTCCAAGGTCAAGACCGTTTGCTCGCGTGACCCCAAACGGCGCAGAGCGAGCTTGCCTTCTTCCGCCTCTTTTTCGCCCACAACCGCGATCACAGGGATTTTGCGATCTGCGGAATGTTCGCGAATTTTGTAGTTGATCTTTTCGTTGCGTAAGTCCGTTTCGACGCGCAGGCCTGCCGCGCGCAACTTGGCAGCGGCTTCCTCGGCATAGCCGTCCGCGCTGCTGGTGATTGTCGCGATCACGACTTGCACAGGTGAAAGCCAGAGCGGAAATTTACCCGCATAGTTCTCGATCAAAATGCCGATAAATCGTTCCATTGAGCCGAGGATGGCGCGGTGGAGCATAACAGGCACATGGCGCTGATCGTCCTCCCCAACATAGCTCGCAGAGAGGCGGTCTGGCACGACAAAGTCCACTTGTAGTGTCCCGCACTGCCAATCACGGCCGATCGCATCACGTAGCACAAATTCTAGCTTTGGCCCGTAAAACGCGCCCTCACCTGGATTTAAGATAACGTCTAATCCCGCTGCAGTCACAGCATCCATCAACGCACCTTCTGACTTATCCCACGTGGCATCTGTGCCCGCGCGAGTTTCAGGACGATCCGAAAATTTGACTTTTAAGTCTGTGAACCCAAAATCGTCATAAACCGATTTCAGCAGATCAATGAAGGTCTTGGTTTCTTCCGTAATCTGATCTTCCGAGCAGAAAATATGCCCATCATCTTGCGTGAATCCCCGCACCCGCATGATGCCATGCAGCGCGCCTGTCGGCTCATTCCGATGGCAGCAGCCAAATTCTGCCATACGGAGCGGCAGGTCGCGATAGGACTTCATGCCCTGATTGAAAACCTGCACATGAGCAGGGCAGTTCATCGGCTTGAGCGCATGGACTTCCTCGTGGCTGCCGTGCTTCACCTCGGACACGAACATGTTTTCGCGAAATTTGTCCCAATGACCGCTTTCCTGCCAGAGTTTGTTATTGATCAGGAGGGGCGTTTTGACTTCTTGGTAGTCTGCACCTTGCGTACGGCGACGGATGTAATCTTCGACGACACGCCAGAGCGTTGCGCCCTTGTCATGCCAGAACACCATCCCCTGCGCTTCTGGTTGCATGTGGAACAACTCTAGCTGTTTGCCCAATCGGCGATGGTCGCGCGCTTCCGCTTCGGCCAGCATATGGAGATGCGCGTCCAGCTCTTCTTGCGTTGCCCAAGCTGTGCCGTAAATGCGCTGCAGCTGCGGATTATTGCTATCGCCGCGCCAATACGCACCCGCGACTTTCATCAACTTAAACGCTTTGCCGACTTTGCCCGTCGACGGCAAATGCGGCTCGCGGCAGAGGTCAAACCATTTGCCCTGTTTATAGACCGTGATGGTCTCGCTCTCTGGCAAGTCCTCAATCAGCTCGGCCTTGAATTCTTCGCCCATGTCGCGGAACAATTTGATTGCCTCATCGCGGTCCATAACCTGACGTTCAAACTTGTCATTGCGGTTGATGATGAACGCCATCTTCTTTTCAATCGCAGCAAAGTCTTCTTCGGAGAAAGGCTCATCGCGGAAGAAGTCATAGTAAAAGCCGTTTTCGATGACGGGGCCAATCGTGACTTGCGTACCTGGGAATAGCTCCTGCACGGCCTCGGCCAGCACATGGGCGGCATCATGGCGGATCAACTCTAAACCCTCAGGGTCTTTCGCAGTGACCAATTCGATCTTCGCATTGTCGTTGATCGGCAAGGACGCATCGACCAATGTCCCGTCCAGCTTCGCCGCCAGGACGTTTTTGGCGAGGCCTTTAGAGATCGACTTGGCGACCTCCATCGCGGTAACGCCAGCGTCGTAATCGCGTGTGGCGCCGTCGGGGAATGTCAAAGTGACCATGATCTACTCAGTCTCGTTAGTGCTGCGCCATAGACCGTATCGCCACGGCGCCCAGATAGGCGGCTTCGTAACATTTTGCGGGACGTTATCAACCCCGCTTGTGCCCCAAGGCTGACACCGCAACAGCCGCGCCAGCGTCATCCAGCCCCCAGCCCATGGCCCGTGTCGCTCCACGGCCTGCAAGGAATATGTCGAACAGCTTGGATAATGGCGACATTTCACGCCGAAAAATGACAGCACAGGCGAGATCAGGATTTTGTAAAACCACAGCGACGCGACCATTGGATATATCAGCGGGTTACGCATGGGCCAGCGCGTCTTCGACTGCCGCAACCGCCGCGTCAAAAGCGAGCATGGTTGAGGCATGGCGCGCGGGATACGCGCTGACGCCTTGCAACATAGAGAGCTTGGCGAAGCGACCGATTGGCGGCTCTCCGCCCTCTTTCAACATCGCCCTGAGCGCGTCTCTGGCCGTGATTAACTCGTCTAGTTTCGCGCCGATGATCTGCTCTTTGAGTATTGCCGCGCTTGCCTGTCCCAAAGCGCACGCTTGAACGCGCAAGGCGCAATCGGTCACTGCGTTATTGTCCATGATCACATCGATTTCTAGCCATGACCCGCAGAGCTTTGAGACTTTGCGAGCGGTTCCATCAGGCGCGTCCAGCCGCTCATTCTTGAGCGTGGACGACAGTGTTAGGATGTCTGTGTTATAGAGGTCGGTGAACATAGACCAGATATAGGGGCGCAACGGGCTAAAGCAAAGCGTTTAGACCTCATTGGCTTTCGGCACACCACTCTCAACGACATAGGTTTTGCGCGTTTTCGTTGGCGCGGTGGGGGAGTAGACGTTGTCAACTTCTTGAAACTTCACCGTCATGCGCTCTGGCGTCAGGTCAATCAGCGTATACCCGCGCGCGCGATCATCGAAGAAGTGAATATGCGGATTATTGGGCAGCATCCGCGAGAAACGACCATAGGCATAACTATGTGCGGTGGTCGATGTCGTCACAAATTCTGTGCCAACGGTCTGCGAATTCATATCGTCATAATCCAGCTTCAGGTCTGCCTGCCACCAACTATGCATATCCCCGCCGAGGGAAACGAAGTTCTTGGGTTTGCGCTGCGCCACAGCGTCCAGCAACATCTGACGCGTCGCGGGGTAGCCGTCCCACCCATCCGACCAAGACGCCGCTTCGCCCGCCCGGTTTGTCTGGTTCAACCGCGAGAACAATGTCGGCTGCGCGAGCATTTCCCATGTTGCCCCTGACCGCGCGAAAGACGGCATCAACCAGCGTTCCTGCTCCTTGCCAAACATGGAACGTGTTGGGTCATTTAATTCGGGGCAGTTTACCATTTGCGCGCCGCCATCATCAGGTGTCTGGCAGGCTTGGTCATCGCGATATTGCCGTCCATCCGTTAGGGCGATCGTCGCGAGGTTTCCGTAATGGAAGTAATCGTATAACCGCATATGATCGCCGTGAGGTTTGGACCGTAAGCGTACGGGCATATGCTCATAATAGGCTTTATAGGCCGCATTACGGCGGGCGCGGAATTCTTCGCGCGGCATGTAGTTTTCATCATTCAGACCCGCATAATCATTCACGACTTCGTGGTCATCCCAAATCATAATCCACGGAGCGGCGGCATGGGCGGCTTGTAGCGCTTTGTCAGTTTTATATTGCGCGTGAATAATGCGGTAATCGGCCAACGTCACAGCTTCCGCACTGGCTTGGCGGCGCACTTGCGGGCCCCAGCTGGCCTCGTAGATATAGTCACCCATATGCAGCACTAGATCAGGGTCTTGCGCGACCATATCGTTATAGCAGTTGAAAAAGCCTTGCTCGAAATGCTGACACGTTGCGATGCCCATGCGCAGACTGGCGACCGAGCTGCCGAATGTCGGCGCTGTTTTCGCGCGACCTACGGGGCTTGTCTGGCCATTGGCGATGAAGCGGTAAAAATAGGGACGCAGCGGCTGCAACCCGCTGACTTCAATGTGGACACTATGTGCCCATTCGGATGTGGCAACCGTTTCGCCCGCACGGATCACGCGAGAAAAACGCTCATCTTCCGCGACTTGCCATGCCACGCGGGTCGGCTCTTGCATGCCGCCATTGGCTTGCAACGGCAATGGCGCGAGGCGGGTCCATAACACAAATCCATCCGAGACAGGGTCACCACTGGCCACCCCGAGCGTGAACAAATCTCCACCACCGTTGGTCGCCTGCCCTACCCCCGCTCGCTCGACAGAGCCGAGCGGTGTCGTCGCACATGCCCCCAAGCTTAGCGCGCTAAGGCCAGTGAGGATGTCGCGGCGGGTATTAAACATGGCTAGCTTTCATAATGAGGCTCGTGAGAGTTAGATACAAAAACGGAGGGCCGAGACCCTCCGAATGTATGTCTCATTCTGAGCGGATTTGCACCCCTAGAATTCGTATTTAATCCCGACTTGAGCTTTCCAGAGGGAGTTGCCCAAAACTTCTTGGCTCAAAGTCGTGTCCAGACGGTCATAAACATACTGGCCATTTTGAATGACAGCGTTAGCAGTCTGTTGCTCATACTCATAACGCACACGCTCAATCACACCCCAATTACTGTTCAGAAGGTTGCCAAGGTTTTCAACGTCCAAGAAGAATGACGTTTTGTGACCGTCACGCAGACCTGGGAGTTGCTGTTCTAGACTCAGATCAAAGATTGACTGCCAGCGAGACCGGAACGCATTGCGCGGCGCGATCTGACCTCTATATTCTGCCAATTCAGATGAATTGATATAGTTGAAGAAAGCTTCTTGCGCAGCTGCATCGCCACCGAATGAATCAGCTGAGAAGTTCGGATCGCTGATACCTGTTGGGACATAAAGCAAAGCACCCGCATCATCTGCGCGATTTTCACGAATACCGAAGGGGTCATCACGTCCCGTCGTGGCGAAGGTATAGCTATATGGCTGACCTGAACGACGTGTACCAAAGAGCGAGACGCGCGTTTTGTAATCGCCAAACAGTTCATCTTCCCATTTCAGACGCAGTTTGAAATTATGCTGTGTCTCGTAGTTAGATGTACCTGGACGCGCGAGTTGATACGAAAAGCGCGGTGTATCGGAATAGTTTGATGTTGCCGTCGATGACGTGCCTTGGCCAATGTCGTCAACGTCCGCATAGGTATAGCTTGCGAAGAAGCCGATATCACCGATGTCTGTTTCCCAGTCTTTCGACGCTGAAACAGCAGCGAGGAAACTTTCGCCCTCGTCGACGCTGCGTACAACAATCGCTTCAGGATCACCATTACCACCACAGTCAAATACGGGGCGGAGGTCAGGTGATACGCCATTTTGGACACATGATTGATCTGACCAGAACGGTGCGTTTTCATACTTGTTGTAGAGAACGTCCGCTGTCAGCGTCCAGTCATTACCTACGAACGGAATGTCTGCATCGTAAGCAAAACCAAGATTTGCTTTGATTGTCGTTGGGATCGCGAAGTCAGGTGCGAGAGCGGCCACAAAGCCATCAGGTGATTGTCCCGCCAAAGTGGCCAATGCGTCAGCAGGAATATAATTCCCTGTCGCGGAGTCTGGGGAGAACGGAACTGTTGGGTTTGACACAAAGACATCGTCAGCTGTTACGCCAGAGTTGGAGTAAGAATTGGAAATCCAGACTGACGGAGCCCCGCCAGAAAAGCGACCCAAGCCGCCGCGAACGCGCAGATTATCTGTTGCATCCAAGTTAAACGAGAAGCGAGGCATTAGGACGTCAAGACCATCAAGGTCTGTTGTATTCGTGAAGCCATACCGGTTTGAGAACAGGTTGTTCTCAGCAATTTCACCGCTTGAGCCATAGAAATCATACCGCAGACCGAATTGCAGTGTCAGGAAGTCTGTGACGTCCACAACATCTTGCAAATAAACGGATCCAACAGAGTAACCCCAAAGCGCACGGCGGTCATTTTCATCATTTGTGATCGCATTTTCATAGATCAAAGCTGAAGCTTGGCCCGCTTCCAAATCGGCAAGTGATTCGAAGAAGTATTGACCTTCGGCGTTAGGTGCGAACAAGTTATTGACGTTCACGTCCTCATACTCGAAGCCAGCTTTTAGTGTGTGGTTGCCAGCAAGGTATTCAGCCTTTGCTTTGACTTGGAAGAACTCTTGCGACAACTCATTGCCGTGACGGAATGTGTCTGGACCCAATGAAATATTGGCTTCTCCGTCTGCGCTTCGCACTGTGAAGAGTGGAAATTCAGCGCCATTCAGTGAGTTCTGTCCTGTATCTTGTGTCGTGTAGGACACTTTAAATTCTGTTGAAAGATTCTCTGTCCAGTCAGAGAAGATGTGACCAATATAGGTGTCGACTTCTTCGCTATTGTTATACCACGTGGAAGAAAAGCCGAGAATATCAACACCGCGGTCTTCCAAGAATGAGTTACCATCCTGTTGATTGATCGCTGCGCCTGTATTGTGAAGATATGTGAACTTTGCACGGTGATTGTTGCTGATGTTCCAATCGATAGATGCGAGGTATTTTTCTTCTGTCACTGGTTCGACGGCAAAGCCGCCTGCATCAAAACCGTAAACCCGGGAAACAGTGTCACGAATGGCGTCAATTTCTGACTGTTCAATATCTGTGATATTCAAAGCGCCAGAGCCGATCGGACCGTCGCGAAGCGCTGCCGCTTCTTCGAATTTTTCATACGCGCCAAAGAAGAAAAGCTTGTCTTTGACGATGGGGCCACCAAGTGTGAACGCATAGCTTTTTTCTTCAAAGCTAACATCACGATCTTCGCCGCGAATTTTGCTGCCGCCGAGGCTGTCATCTGTGTAATAAAATGCAGCAGACCCGTGCAATTCATTTTCACCAGATTTCGTAACTGCGTTGATTGTGCCGCCTGTGAAGCCATTAAATTCTGTATCGTAAGGCGCCGTTTCGATAGAGATACTCTCAATCGCGTCATATGGCAGAGGCGAACGCTGTGTTGGGTAACCATTCGCGTTAAGACCAAAACGATCGTTTAACGCCACACCATCAATCGTCAATGAATTGAAGCGGTTATTGGCGCCCGCAATGCTAAGTTCTTTTGTGCCATTGCCCTGGCGATTAATCGTCGCGAATGGGTCAAGTTGTGCGACGTCTGCAATATCGCGATCGATCGAAACAATCTCGCGTAGGTCTTCGACGTTAAAAGTCGATGACAGACCCGTGTCCATATAGCTTTGCACGGCAATGGTGCCCGTTGCGACCACTTCGTCCATTGCAGCCTCGCCCACGATCACATCAAGGCCAAAGATTTCGTCAACACCGATGTAAATGTCCGTAATTGCTTTCGTTTGAAAACCTTCGCCACTCACAGTCACCGTGTATGGTCCGCCAACCCGCAAGTTACGCGCGGAAAAGACACCATTGCTATTTGATGTTGCTGTAGAGACTGTTCCCGTCGGGATGTGACGGATCTCAGCGAAAGCACCAGAAACAGGTGTTGTACCGTTTAGCAAGACCTGACCGCGAACAGACGACGTTGTGACCTGAGCGTGGGCTTGGCTAGCGAGGCCGGCCGTGAGTGCGATGACGGAGATGCCAACCGTGGCGCGGAAGCCAAGAGAGAGGATGGAAGTTTTCATGGAGAAGCTCACCTAATGAATTGAACTGGAGATTAACGAAAATTTAATCAGCGATTACCCGCCCGATATTGAAGTTATGTGACAGAGTCACGACAGTTTTCGAAAAAACCTGTGAATCACCGTTAGGCGTGATGATAAAGTCACACTTTTGGGCGTCCGCACAATTTCACAACACATGGACTCATGCTGCTGGACTCATGCTGCAAAAAGTTAACAGGCTATCGCCCACCGCACCTTGTATTTTGACGGGCAGGATGTATGACAGATTTTTGACTGTGATAGCTTTGCCTCAGACGGCTTTGCTCACGCATGAGGACAAGCAATGGCTGGTGTGCCCCAAATTATTGCGATTGCTGGCGGGAGTTGTTCTGGCAAGACGACTTTGGCCAAGGCTCTGCGCGAGCATGTGGGCCGCGAGAACTGTCTCCTCATCCGCCAAGACGATTACTACTTTGATCTCCTCGACCGTCATTTTGACGAAGGCTCTCTCCCCAATTTTGACATTCCCGAAGCGCTTGATTTTGATCAAATGCGCGCAGACTTGCTGGCGCTGCAATCGGGGAAAGCTGTGGCGCTGCCGTCATATGATTTTGCGACTCATCGTCGTCGCGAGGCCGAAATTCCGCAGATCGCCACGCGGTACATTATACTAGAAGGCTTATTACTGCTCTCCCAGTCCCACCTGCGAGAGCTTTTTGATATGAGCGTCTATGTCCGCTGTGACGAGGCCACACGTTTGGAACGTCGTCAAATTCGCGACATACAGGAGCGTGGCCGCACGGCGGAATGTGTGTTGCAACAATTTCACACTGAAGTGCGCCCAGCCCACGACGCCTATATTCGACCGTCTGCCGCGCATGCTGACTTGGTGGTGCCGCAGGAAGAATACGTCACAGACCTAAGCGGCTTGGTCGCAAGAATTCATAATTCCATCGCGATGCCAGCCATTGCGTCGCCCCATCTTTCCAGCGCCAGCGCGTAAGGCCCTCCCATGAATCATCCCGCCTTTGGCCTAATCGGCGTTGCTGTGATTTTGGGCCTGGCCCTGCTGGCCTCTGAAAATCGTCGCGCTATCCGTCCGCGCATCGTGCTGACCTGCTTTGCCTTGCAAGTCATAATCGCGATTTTTGTCCTTTACGTGCCGTTTGGGAAAACCGTGCTGACAGCCATGTCTGTCAAAGTCACAGCATTGCTAAGCTATGCCGATGCCGGGATTGAAATGATCTTTGGCGGGCTGGCAGACGAGTCGCTGGGCTTTAGTTTCATTGTGCGCGTTCTCCCCGTCATCGTGTTTTTCGCTGCCCTCATGGAAGTGCTATATCACTTACGGATTATGCAATGGATTGTGCGGATTGGCGGGATTGGCCTCCGTTTCATCACGGGCACAAAGCCCGTCGAATCCCTTAATGTGATTGCCAATATTTTCGTCGGGCAGACCGAAGCCCCGCTCAGCTTAAAGCCTTACCTCTCAGGTATCACCAAATATGAGCTATTTGCGATTATGGTCTCTGGCCTCGCCTCAGTCGCCGGGACGGTGTTGGCGGGCTATATTCAACTCGGTATCCCTGCAGAATATTTGATCGCAGCCTGTTTCATGTCCGCGCCTGGCGGGCTTCTGATGGCGAAGATTATCATGCCTGACCCCAAAGATGACGCGACAATCGTGGCCAAAGATATTTATGCATTGGGTGATGCCCGCAAGCACCCCAATGTGATTATGGCGGCGGCAGTCGGGGCGCAAAATGGAGTCACACTCGCCGTAAATGTCGGCGCGATGTTGCTGGCTTTCGTTGGCTTGATCGCATTGTGTAACGGCTTGCTCGGTTGGGCGGGCAATTTGTTTGGGATGGAAAATCTGTCCGTGCAATCAATACTCGGCCTGATTTTCTCCCCCGTCATGTGGGCGCTAAATATTCCATGGGCAGAGGCGCAGCAAGCGGGCGCAATCTTTGGCGAAAAAGTCGTCCTTAACGAATTCATCGGCTATATCAGCTTGGTAGAGGCGGAAAGCACTTTGTCAAAACGCACTTATATCATCCTGACATTTGCGCTCTGTGGCTTCGCAAACCTTAGCTCAATCGGTATTCTCCTCGGCGGGCTTGGCATGCTGATGCCCGACCGCATGGGAGAGATTGCGAAAATGGGGATTAAGGCTGTGTTTGCCGCCTCGCTCGCCAATCTCATGTCGGCGGCGCTTGCTGGAATATTGGTCGCAGTCTAAGGCTTGATCAGGCCAATCTCGATCAGACGTTCTGTCAAATAATCCAGCGCCGTAATCGGCGGCTCCCCCACATAACCCTCTGCCAAACAGCTTGGCAGTGGCGTGATCAGGAAATCCGCATTGGGGTGCAGGAAAAACGGCATGGAATAGCGCGGGAATTTGGCCCGCTCTGGCGAAGGGTTTAAAACACGGTGAGTCGTTGACGGCAATTTTCCTGCCGTTAATCGCTGCAGCATATCTCCACAATTTAGCACTAACGCACCCTTGGGCGGATTGACGTCTACCCACTCGCCTGACCGATGCTTAGCCTGCAAGCCCGCTTCTTCTGCGCCTAGTAAAAGCGTGATCAAGTTAATGTCCTCATGCGCCCCAGCCCGCACTGTGCCAGCGGGCGGCGGATTATCTTGCGGCGGATAGTGCAGTAGACGCAGAATAGAGTTTCCCATATCCACCTTGTCCGCGAACCAGTCTTGCGGCAGTTCCAAATAAAGTGCGATTGCTTCTAACAGCTCGCCCCCAAATTGATCGAAAGCCTCAAACAAATCGCGCGTGTCAGTGTCGAAATCCTCGACTTCTGTGACCTCTGGCGTGTCGGCCATAAATTCGCGGTAGGGCGACCCTTGCGGCAGAGCGCGGCCTGTGTGCCAAAACTCTTTCAAATCTGCTGCTGATTGCCCCTTGGCGTTTTCGGTCCCAAATGGCGTGTAGCCGCGCTGCCCTGCCCCCTTGGGATCAAAATAATGATGCTTGGCCTCGGCTGGCAGAGCGAAGAAATCTTTGGCCGCTTGATGCGCACCGTCAATCTTGGATTGCGGGATTGTGTGACCTTCAATGATCGCAAAGCCCGTCTCAAGCAACGACGCCCCCAAAGCTTGCGCAAACGCAGCGCGGTCTGTGGACCAGAGCGAGAAAGATACGGGCGTGATTGTGACTGTCATAGGAGGCCTTTAGCGCAAGCCCCGCCCGCCGATCAATGGCCGCCCTCAGGAATTATGTTCACAGGCTAGAGAATCGCGCGGGCTTGGGTCATAGTTTTGTCTGTGATTCTTTAACTGCTCCGCCGAAAGCCCTGCCTGTGTCCAAGCTCTATTTCAATTACGCAGCCATGAATGCAGGAAAATCGACGATCCTCCTGCAGTCGTCGTATAACTATATCGAGCGCGGCATGCACACTTTGCTGCTCAAACCCGCAATCGATAATCGTGAAAATGCCGATACGCAGATTTTATCCCGCATTGGCCTCAACGCCGAAGCGGATGTGTTCCAGACAGAGACGGATTTGGAGCAATATATCTTGGAAGCGCATGGGGCGAAACCGATCGATTGTGTGCTAATTGACGAAGCGCAATTCCTCACGCGCGATCAAGTCTGGCAGCTATCTCATGTGTCGGACGATCATCGCATCCCGATCATGTGTTATGGCCTCCGCACAGACTTCGCTGGACGACTTTTCCCAGGCAGCCAAGCCCTGCTCGCCATCGCCGATGATTTGCGAGAGATTAGGACGCTGTGTTGGTGCGGGCGGAAGGCCACCATGACTTTGCGCGTAGACTCCAAGGGCGAAGCTGTCACCAAGGGCCGACAAGTCGAAATTGGCGGGAATGAGCGCTATGTCAGCCTATGCCGCAAACATTGGCGCGTAGGCGATATAGGCTAGATCTTCTGATCGAATTCGCCAATTTCAGGATATTGCGCGAGGCGCCGTTCAATATCGCGGAACATGGCGACCTTATTCTCTTCCGAGACGGGGCTTTCGACAACCACGACTAAGTTCGGTGTGTTGGAGCTGGCGCGCACAAGACCCCACGTGCCGTCTTCAACCGTGATGCGCACGCCGTTGACTGTGTTCACATCACGAATGTCTTGCCCGATGAGTTTCGCACCAGATTTCGCGTCGGCTTGATACCCTGCGATAATCTGTTCGATCACCCCGTATTTTTCCTCATCCGCACAGAAAGGCGACATGGTAGGAGAGCCGTAAGTCGTTGGCAAAGCCCGGCGCAAATCCGCCATCGTCCGACCCTTATTCCGATCTAACATTTGCAAAATCGCAATCGCGGACGTTGGCCCGCAATCATAGCCGCGACCGATTGGTGCGTTGAAGAAATAATGCCCTGACTTCTCAAACCCGACCAACGCGTCCAATTCGTTCACGCGGCGTTTGATATAGCTGTGACCTGTTTTGTAGTAATCCGTTTTCGCACCGTTCCCCTTTAAAACGGGGTCGGTATCAAATAATCCTGTTGATTTCACATCGACGACGAATTGCGCATTGTCATGGATCGCCGAGAGATCACGCGCGAGCATAACGCCGACTTTATCTGCAAAAATCTCTTCGCCCTCATTATCGACGACGCCGCAGCGATCCCCGTCGCCGTCAAAGCCGAGGGCCACATCTGCGCCGTGTTTTAAGACTTCGTCGCGCATGGCATGAAGCATTTCCATGGCTTCGGGGTTGGGATTATAATTGGGGAAAGTGTAGTCGAGATCACACTCGACCGCGATGACTTCTGCGCCGATCCGCTCTAGGACTTCGGGGGCAAATGCGCCCGCTGTGCCGTTCCCGCAAGCCGCCACAACTTTGATATTATTCTCCAGCTTGATGCCTTTGACGAGGTCATCAATATAGGCCTCGCGGACACCGTCAACATAGCGGTATGATCCACCCGCGCGCGGCTTAGACTGCGCACCCAATACGATATCTTTGAGGCGGCTCATCTCGTCCGGTCCAAAAGTCAGCGGCGCTTCAATGCCCATTTTCACGCCCGTCCAGCCATTAGAATTATGGCTCGCCGTGACCATTGCCACACCTGCACATTCCAAATGGAACTGCGCAAAATAAGCCATAGGCGAGAGGGCCAAGCCTATATCCAATACTTCAATCCCAGAATTCATCAGCCCGATAATCAGCGCTTGTTTAATGCCCAGCGAGTAGTGACGAAAGTCGTGACCCACAGCGATTTTCGGGTCAACACCGCGCTCATACATCAACGTGCCGAGTCCTTCGCCCAGCGCTTGAACCCCGTAAAGGTTTAGCTCTGATGCCTTTTCATGCTCTGGCAGACCAAACCACCAGCGGGCGTCATATTCGCGAAACCCTGTTGGCTTGATGAGGGGCTTCGTTTCAAACTCGATAGTGTTGGAAGCAATATTCGGCAAAGGTTTGCGGGTCATACAGATAGTCACTTTGAAGGTTAGGTTACGAATGAACGTTGTGAGGAGAGCGATATATTATTTATCAGGAATATTCCACACGCGCTTGTGAAAATTCCACGCGGTTTTAATAATCGTCTCGATTGAAGAATGTTCAGGCACGAAGCCGATAGTCTCTCGCGCCCTCTGTGAATCCGCGTAAAGCCGAGTCAGGTCGCCCTCGCGGCGCGGTGCAAGGTCATAAGGCACAGCGTGGCCCGTGACGCGTTCTATCGTCTGTAATATCTCAAGATTGCTCACCCCCTGCCCCGTGCCGATATTGAGTTCTGCTCTCTGCAAGCCATTATCAAATGCCAACTCTGATAGAATATGCGCGCGGGCAATATCGTTGACGTGAATATAATCGCGTATGCAAGTGCCATCAGGCGTGTCGTAATCCGTCCCAAATAACTTCATTTTCCCGCCCAGTCCCGCCGCTGCCTTAAGGGCATTGGGAATTAAATGCGTTTCAGGATCATGCTCTTCACCGATATCGCCGCCCTCGTCCGCACCCGACGCATTGAAGTATCGCAGGGTAACGTAATTGAGACCGTAGGCTTTATGAAAACTCTGGATCATATGCTCTATCGCGAGCTTTGTTTTGCCGTAAACACTGACTGGGATTTGCGGCTGGCTTTCTTGCAGCGGCATGTTTTGCGTTTCGCCGTAAGTGGCGCAGGTCGAGGAAAAAATAAGCCGCTCTGCCTCTGTTTCGCGCATAGCAAGGAGGAGGTTCAGCGCGCCGGACACATTGTTGTCGTAAAACTCTGCAGGGTGTTTTTCACCTATACCGACTTCAATCGAGCTAGCGAGATGGATGACCGTATTCACAGATTTATGTGCCTGCATCGCCGCAAGCGTCGCCGCCCGGTCGCGCAAGTCAACCTCGACATATGGCCCCCATTTGACAGCATGCTTATGGCCTGCAGAGAAATTATCGAATGTTATCGGCACGCCGCCTAGTTTTGCAATCATCTTACAGACATGACTGCCAATATAGCCCGCCCCGCCGACGATGATAAACTTGCGTCCTGCAAAATTGTGGTCTGCTGCCGTCATGGAAAAGGCTTTGTCACGACACAGTGTCCCGCGTCAAATGATTGAGCGGCCTGCTACTTCGCCATTCGCTTGAGCAATGCCTGAGCCTCGGCGCCAATTTCGGGGTGGCTCATGGCGAAAGCGACGACGGCTTCGAGATATCCGATCTTACTCCCGCAATCATAGTCCTGCCCATCATAGGCCAAAGCGTGAAATGTCTGATCCGCCATCAGTCGCGCCATGGCATCAGTCAGTTGGATTTCCCCGCCTGCACCCGCTTCCTGATCCTTAAGAAGACCCATCAATTCAGGCTGTAAAATATAGCGGCTCGGTGATTTTTAAGTTAGACGGCGCGTCTGCAAAAGCAGGTTTTTCAACCATCCCGTCCATTTCAATCAGTTTTTGGTTCTTATAATCCGAACCAGCTTTGGGCTTGATCACGCCGTAATTTGAAACTTGATCAACTGCGACGGCGTCAACTGCTATGACATTGCCGCCGACCTTGTGATATACGTCCATCATTTGCGAGAGGCAGCTTTGCTTGGCTTGCACCAAGACGTCTGGCAGCAGAACAGCGAAAGGTTCATTACCAACAATATCTCGCGCGCACCACACGGCATGACCAAGACCTTTGGCGGCTTGCTGGCGGACAAAACTCATAGAGCCTTCGCGCGGCTGCTTGGCCTTCATTGCATTAAGAATGTCTGATTTGCCTTTGCGCTGCAGCGAGTCTTCCAACTCGTAAGCACTGTCGAAATAATCTTCAATCGCGCTTTTCTGACGCCCCGTCACAAAGACGAAATGCTCAATCCCAGCCTCGACCGCTTCGTCTACAACATATTGCAGCGCAGGTTGATCGACGACCGGCAGCATTTCTTTCGGTATGGTTTTCGTAGCAGGCAAGACTCGCGTGCCAAAGCCGGCCACAGGCAAAACGGCAATTCGGACAGGTTTCATGGCAATCGCTTCTTTCATATCCTTATGGCGCAAGCCGCAGCGAGATCAGCCTCTTCAATATCCTGACCCATAGCGACGCAACAAATTTACGAGTCATATACACGCGAGGAGTTAATTGATCGTGCAATCCAAGCGATTACGTGTATGACGTCTTTGCAGGCCCAATCCAGATAGTCGCCACCCTCAACAAAGTTGCTATTCAGGGCAATCAATATATCATTTAAATTCGCAGGGCCTTCCATCAGACGAGTTATATTTCATGCGCTTTCAAAACATAGTTTCAGTGGTTTGGGCGTATATTTTGCGAGCGTAAACTCCCCATCGCCATCAAAGTCTTTTCTCGACATCAATGCATATTCATCGGCTCAAATTCAAACGCATGACTATTCCGCCAAAGCTCAGTATGCGCTTCCGGACGCAATCGCTCTGCTAGCTAAATAACTTTCTACGCTGCGCAAATACGCAACATGGGCGACTATGACAAAGGGGCGGGAGACCCCTCCCCTAAACACTAACTTAACAAATCAAGGCTCGAATCCTAAACTGCGCTCCGTTGTAGCTCATTTTGTAGCACAAAAAGTAGCTCAATAATGAGTTTAGCAGAGACACTGAGTTAGTCTATTTCGGAAAAATAAAGGCTTTTGGGGTATTTACAGGAAAATAATGGCGCACCGGGGAGGATTCGAACCCCCGACCCCCTGATTCGTAGTCAGGTACTCTATCCAGCTGAGCTACCGGTGCCAGTTGCGCTATTGCGCAAACATGTTCGCATTCGCGAAGCCGCCTTAAAGCGTATTCGCCCGCGCCCTGCAAGTGTTTTCTATGGTTAAATCTGACAAAAGTTTTTCGGCTCAAAGTCGCTTTTCATAATACCGCAAAGTCGCGCCCGCGTCAGGGTAGTCCACATCACCTATAGCTTCGAAACCCTGTCTGAGGTGAAAAGCGTGCGAGCGCGAATTGTTTGGCTTTGTGTTCACCTCACACACTAGTCGTGGCAAATCACGAGCGCGGGCCTCTTGTTCGAAATCCGCGTAGAGTTGCGATGCCAGACCTTTCCCGTGTGCGGCTATGTCGATGATAATGCGATCAATATAATAAAATCGGTCAAATCGCGGGCGTAGCCATTGCAGGTTTTTATGGTCGTAATCCACATCATGGCCGTAACCGAGCAAAACTCCCGAGGCATTATCGATCTGCTTTTGATAACTGCAATGCCCCAGCAATATGTCGAGGCCGTCATCATCCAGCGGGCTAAGCCAATGCACGAAATCTCTGTTTAGAAGCAGAATTTTTGCGCGGTGTGATTTAAGGATTGGCCCGATCATGGCTTGGCGAAATGCACGCCCCGCATGAGGGCGCGGGCCGTGACCCTAGCCGCCGCTGCGCCGAGCTCTGCCAACGAGACAGGGCTTTCGCATAATTTATCACCCGTGGAGAGCGCGAAAATCGTATCGCCATCTAGCGGCGTGTGGGCGGGCTGCACGGCCATCGCAATGCCGTCTTGCGCCATCATAGCGAGGCGTTTGAGCTGTTTTTGTGACAGGCCCGCATCGGTGATGATCGCGCCAATGACTGTGCTTTGACCAGCAGCTTTGAGAAAGGCGAGCTTGGTGTCTTGGGCGGGGGAGAGTTGATAATCGGCGGGTGGACGCTGGCCGCCAAATTCTCCCTCAACCTCATAGGGCCAAGCCCACGGCACTTGCGTAGCTGGCATGTAGGGGGAGCCGACGGGGTTGGCGGCAATGATCGCAGCAATCAAAACGCCCTCCACGACCTCATGCGCAACGCCTAGTCCGCCCGTGTAAATGCCAGCCGTCGCGCCCAGCCCTGCGCCAAAAGCGCCTTCGGATAAATGCCCGCACATAGAGTTACAGGCATCGATCCCGAGCTGTCGGAACGGTGGCTCTAGGCCCCAATCTTTGTCGCCGCCATTGGCGTTATCAAATAGAATTGCGGCGGGAACAACGGGGCTGACAGGGATGCCCTCTCTCGCGAGATAGCCCCTGCCTTGCGCGCCGAGCCAAGCTGTGACTCCGTCGGCGGCAGCGAGGCCGTAAACCGAGCCGCCCGACAGGACGATGCCGTGAACTTTCTCGATCAAGCCACCGTCTTGCAATGCCGCGATTTCGCGCGTCCCAGGCCCCCCGCCGCGTACATCAACCGCACATGTCGCAGGGGCGTCAGGCAAGATCACTGTCACGCCCGACTTGACTGTGGTGTCATGGGCTTGACCGACGCTAATCGATAGATCGGAGATAATCTTTGTGTTCACACCTTGCCCTCGTCGTGATCTGACTTATGACGGAGTGTAACGATGAAAGTCCTGATTATGAAACTCTTTTCTGCCTTACTCCTTGGAACTGCCTTAAGTATTGCAGCGTGTAGTGCGCCAGAGGCCAAGAATAGCGACACGCCAAAGATTGTGAAGACCGAGGCGAAAGCGGCAGGCATGGTAGCAGCTGCTAACCCTCTGGCGACGCAGGCGGGGCTTGATATATTGGAAGCGGGCGGGTCCGCTGTCGATGCCGCGATTGCCGTGCAAGCGATGCTGGGCCTAGTGGAGCCACAAAGCTCTGGCCTTGGCGGCGGGGCATTTATGATCGTGTATGATCCCGACGCGGCCAAGGTTTGGGCCTATGACGGGCGGGAAACAGCGCCTGCTGCAATCACGCCAGAGCTGTTCCTCGATCCTAAAACGGGCAAGCCTTTGCGTTATTTTGACGGCATAGCTTCGGGCCGTAGCACGGGCGTGCCAGGGGCCGTTGTTATGCTGCACATGGCGCATGAAGATTACGGCAAGCTCGACTGGGCCGCCCCAATGGAACCCGCGATAGAAACAGCGGAAACAGGTTTTACTGTCAGCCCGCGCATGGGCGGCATGGTGGAGCGCATGGCGGGATATGTATTGGGCCGTGATGATAATGCTCGCGATTACTTTTTTATGGAAGACGGCACGACCCCCATCCCAACAGGATTTGTGCGCGATAACCAGCCCTATGCCGAGACACTTCGCGCGATCCAAGCAAATCCTCGCGCTCTTCTTGAAGGCCCGATTGCCGAAGCTATCATCGCCAAGACACAGGAAGCCCCCCTACCCGGCACAATGACTCTGGCTGATATGGCGGCCTATCAGCCGATGAAAACCGAAGCGCTTTGCACGACTTATCGCGCGCATACTGTCTGCGGGGCGCAGCCACCATCTTCAGGCGGAATTGCAGTTCAGAGCATTTTGGGTGTGCTAGAAAACTTTGACATGGCCGCCCTCGGCGCAACAGTCCAAGGCTGGCATCACTTCGCGGAAGCTAGCTTTATGGGCTATGCAGACCGCGATAAATATGTGGCTGACCCCGCCATGATCGAGGTGCCAACAAACGCGATGCTCGATAAAGACTATCTCAAAAGTCGTGCGGCTTTGATCCGTCCTGACGCAGCCATTGAAAACGTCACTGCGGGTAATCCCGTCGCCTTTGTGCGCGGCAAAGACGCAACCCCTGACAGCCCTGGCACGTCGCATTTCACGATCATCGACAAAGACGGGCTGACAGTGTCTATGACGACGACAGTCGAGAGCGCCTTTGGTAGCCAGCGCATGGTGGGTGGGTTTATGCTCAATAATCAGCTGACGGATTTCTCTTTTCGTATACTCGACGCGGACGGCAACCCGATTGCCAACGCTCCTGCGCCCGGCAAACGCCCACGTAGCTCTATGGCCCCGCATATCGTATTTGCACCCAATGGTGAGTTGCTATTCACGACAGGCTCCCCAGGGGGAAGCGCGATTATCGCCTACACAGCCAAGAGCATTGTCGGCATGATCGACTGGGGTATGACTCCGCAAGAAGCGATAGAACTTCCCAATGTGATCGCCCGCAACGGCTCCATCAAATTGGAAACCAAAGGGCTTGAGCCAGAGTTGACAGATGAGCCAGAGCGCATGGGGCCAGCGGCAGAATTTGGGCTGGATGAGGCCACAGTGGCGGGATTAGAAGCGCTCGGCCACACAGTCAGACGCTCTAAAGGCGAGATTTCTGGTCTGCACATTATCTACCGCAATGCAGACGGCACGTTGATTGGCGGGGCAGATCCACGGCGTGAGGGCACGGCGATTGCTATTAAATAGCCTAACTTTCGCCCATCATCGACGCAACCAAGTCAGCGTTTTCAGCGAGCGCTTTCGCGCCCTCGCGAGTTAGGCCGTAGACGCCGCGATCAATCTTTTCAAACCAACCGTAATGGTTGGACGCCATCAGATTTCGGGCTTTCTCAAACCCCGCCATTTGCGCGACGTAAGACGCCTTACACGCGCCTTCATCATGCAGGACTTTCGCGCAGCGCAGCGCCCCTTGGCGGTAGGACGTCATCATGCCCTCAGACGTCATCCCGCCCTCATTGGGATCGCCGTGGCGGCTTTCAAATTCAGCGCGCAGCTTGCTCTTCTTCGCTTTGACCTTTCGCGGCACAAATTCTGTGGGCTCGCAATGCACAATCACGCGGCCATCGGACAAGCTCACCGTCATCAAGCCAATGCGCAGACGGCGGCAGAGCATTTTATTCTTGCGCATGGCCGTGAACGCCGCCTTGCCAGCTTTGCGCGGGACGGCGATATAAACTTGATCCGTCATGGATTGCCTGGCGATAGCTTGATGAAAAAGTGAGAGGGTGAAACCTGTTTTCAGCTCGATGATAATTGGCTCGCCGTCAGGGTCACGGCGCGGCACGGCAACCATATCGGCCGCCCCAACTTCCCCTTTGACGTCGTAGCCAAGTGCCACGAAATGCGCTTTGATTGGTGCGTAAAGCTCAGTTTCTTTCACAATTGATTTGGGGGCTTTGGCGATGGGTCTATCTCTGCAACTTATCCAAATTGCGCATGGTTATGGCCCTAATGCACAGGGGGTATGACAACCTCGTTATTCTCGTCCAGTAGCACAACATTTGGCGCATAATTTCGCGCTTTCTCAGCTTCCATCTGGCAATAGGTGATGATGATAATTTTATCGCCTAACTGCACACGACGCGCGGCCGCACCGTTCAGGCCAAAGGTCTTGGATTGTCGCGGCGCAGAAATCGCATAGGTCGTGAACCGCTCACCATTGGTGATATTGAGGATGTCCACTTGCTCATTCGGCAAAATACCTGCGCGGTCCAGCAGGTCTTGGTCGATCGAAATCGAGCCTTCATAGTGCAGGTCCGCTTGTGTCACAGTCGCGCGGTGGATTTTACCCTTCATCATGGTCAGAAGCATTCAGACCCCTCCAAATTTTAATAAGCAGGCTTGCTGCCTGCCCTATATAGATATCATTTTTAAATGTCCAAGCAGAACCTACATTCGTGCAAGGCCTCTATGTGGGAGGTTTATCTTATATTCAGCATGCGTTAAGGCGCGGTATGGAAGTCTTGATCCTTATAACTGGTGGCACATTGGACAAAGTCCATGATACGCAGACCGAGTCGCTGATCTTCGCAGATAAAGCGAAGTCGCGCGTTGAGAATATTCTCCGCAATGGCCGTTGCGATTATCCTCGTCTCCACATCTTGATGCAAATCGATAGTTTAGAAATGACAGACGTGCATCGCCAAAAGATTTTAGACGCTATCCAGACCGCGCCGCAATCACGCATTGTTATCACGCACGGCACAGGCACGATGGAGCAAACGGCGAAATATCTGGATGGTCAAGCTGGCGATAAAACCGTTATCCTGACAGGTGCGATGCGTCCACAATCTCTGGGCAAATCGGACGCGAATTTCAACTTGGGTGGGGCAATAATCGCAGCACAAACTTTGCCCGCTGGTGTCTATGCGGTGATGAACGGGCGTGTTATCAAAGCGCAAAATGTTCACAAAGACACACAGGCTGGACGCTTTGATCGTTAGGAATTTACATCTATGACACCTGTTCAAATTGCACCGTTTGTAGCTGCAGGCCTCTTTATTCTCGTCACGTTGATTATGGTTTTTAAGCCCTCAGCGTTTCCCAAAAAAGGGCTGTGGCGGCTACCCGCTTTGTTCGCCTTCGCATTTTTAGCATGGTCTGTTTTTGCCGTTTTGCAGGAGGGGCCACTTGGGTTTTGGACAGAACACACACGCAATTTATGGGGCAACCAAATCTGGTTTGACCTTCTGATTGCTATAGGGATTGGGTGGGCGTTGATTATCAAACGCGCTCGTGCGGTGGAAATGAAATTGCCCCTATGGTTGCTGATCACTATCCTGACGGGATGTATTGGCTTTAGCGCCATGTTATCGCGTTTGCTGTATCTGGAAGAAAAAGAGGCTGGAGCATGACACCGAAATTTGCAGGACGATGGATTAGGTTAGCGGGGTTAGGCCTAATTGCCTTTGGATTTGTGCAATTCACAGGCGCTCTAGATGGGCAAATGCCGGGACGTTTCTTGGCCGATTTATTTGACTGGCCGCTGGACGGATTACCGACTGCGCCGTCTAAGGAAGCGCGGTTTATGACGTCGCTTGCTGGCTCTCTAACGGCAGCGATTGGCGTGTTATTTCTCGGCCTGATCGGCCCCCTAATTGAGGCTGGAGATCGGGCCGCTCGCGGCGTCGCCCTCGTCTCGCTCCTCATGTGGGTGAGCATGGATATTACAGGCTCAATCGCTGTCGGACAGTTATCCAACATCGTCTTTTGCATTTTGTTTTTCATACTACTCGCCAGCCCGTTGATCTTTGTAAAGTTCCAGACACGGTAGCCCTTACCCATAGACAAACCGTCTGGGCTGTTTCACATTGTGCTAAACAATGGCGTCAAACACATGGGACGATAGCTATGACTTTTTCTTTGAGTAAATTTGATCTCCGCGACGGCTGCCTCGCCCTCGGTGGTTTGATGCTTGCCGCCTGCGCAGACGGTATAAGCGGCCCCGCAGCCCAAGCAGACCTCAACCTGAACTATGAGAAGATCACGCTGGAAAACGGGCTCGACGTTGTTTTCCACATTGATAGGTCTGACCCAGTCGTCGCGATCAACCTCGCCGCCCATGTCGGCAGTGCGCGGGAGACAGAGGGCAATACAGGTTTCGCACATCTTTTCGAACACCTGCTTTTCCTCGATTCCGAGAACCTCGGCTATGGTGGGCTGGACGAGATGAACACGCGGATTGGCGGCGAAGGCACGAACGGTTTCACCACCTACGACATGACGCAATATTTCCAAGCCGTGCCCAAGGACGCACTTGAGAAAGTCATTTGGGCGGAGGCCGACAAGCTCGGCTGGTTTATCAACACCGTCAGTCAAGACGTGATTGATAAGGAAAAGCAAGTCGTCAAAAATGAGAAGCGCCAGCGTGTCGACAACCAACCCTATGGCCATTGGAATTATATCGCGAATAAAACGCTCTACCCATCCGATCATCCCTATAGCTGGACGGTTATTGGCAGCCTTGCAGACCTCGAGGCGGCGTCTTTGCAAGAGACCAAGGACTTCTACGCACGATGGTATGTGCCGAGCAATGTGACTGTATCAATCACGGGCGACTTTGATATGGCTGAGGCGAAAGCTTGGGTCGAAAAATATTTTGGCGAAATTCCTGCAGGCGACCAAGAGATTGAACCCTACGCCCCGCGCGCATCAAACCTGACTGAAACCACATCACTTTATTACGAAGATAATTTCGCGACTGTCCCGCTACTGCTGATTGCCTATCCAACGGTGGAGCAATATCATCCTGACAGCTACGCGCTGGATGTGCTCAGCGAATACCTGACTGAAGGCAAACGTGCGCCGCTGAACGAAGTTCTGATTGATGAGGCGAAAGTTACCTCTGACGTATCGTCTTTTCAGAGCAATAAAGAAATTGCGGGCGAGTTATATTTCTTTGTGTCGCCAAATGACGGCGAAGATATTGATGGTTTGATGGCCCCGCTCGCGGACGGGTTTGCCCGCTTTGAAGAGACAGGCATCCCCCAAGCCGCGCTTGACCGCATCAAGACGCAAAGCGAAGTCAGCTTTTATGAGGAAGTCCAAAGCGCGCTAGGCAAGGCGATCCAACTGTCTGAATATAACCTCTTCACGGACAATCCTGGCTTTTACAAAAAAGACCTCGAAGGACTGCAATCCGTCACAACCGATGATGTCATGCGGGTCTATAACAAATATATAAAAGACCAACCGCGACTCTATTTAAGCATTGTTCCGAAGGGTGAAACTGAGCTGAAATTGGACGAAACTTACCCTGCGCAACTCGCCGAAATCGTGGAAGAAAAAGTTGTGCCTGGCGCAGAAACCGAGAAAGAATTTGACCCTGCGGCGCGAATTATTGCCAACCCGACAACGTCTGCTTTTGACCGATCTATCGAGCCAGAATTTGGGGCTGCTTATGATCTGACAGCGCCAGATGTGTGGCGCAAAACGCTAGACAATGGCCTTGAAGTTTACGGCATTACCTCCAATGAAACGCCTCTCGTCAACTTCTCGCTAAAGCTGGATGCGGGACGAATCCGTAGCAGCGTCGATCAACCCGCCATTGCTGGCTTAACGGCCGATCTCTTACAAAAAGGCACCGTGAATAAAACGACCGCCGAAATGGAAGAAGCCATCGGTGCGCTTGGGTCAACTATTACAGTTCGCGCTGGCGATTACGGGACTTTTGTATCTGGGACAACGCTATCTAGGAATCTGGATGCAACACTCGATTTAGCTAAAGAAATGCTTTTTGAGCCGCGATGGGACGCGGAGGAATTTGCACTCCTCAAGGACAAGCGCATACAGGAAATCTCGCAAGCCGAGGGTGATCCCAATTCGATTGCGCGGCGTGAAGCCGCCTTGCTTGCCTTCCCCAGCGACCACGTATTTTCCCATGCCGGCTACGGCCCCAAGGATTTGCTAGAAGCTGTAACGCTCGACGATCTCAAAGCTTTTCACGCGGCGCATTATGATCTCTCCCGCGCCCAATTCCGCGTCGTCGGAGCTGTGGAGCCTGAGACGGATTTTGGACTAGACACCCCGCAAGATAGCAGCGATGTGCCGCCCGTAAGCCCGCCAAAGTTAAATTCTGTAACCTCAGCGGAAATCTATCTCTATGACGTGCCAGGGGCCAAGCAGTCCGTCTTGCGGATTGCGCGACCTAGCCTTGCCGCGACTGATCCAGACTATCCGCTAGCGGAAGCCATTAACTTCCCCTTGGGCGGCATCTACACGTCGAAACTCAATACACAATTACGGGTCGATAAGGGCTATACGTATGGCATCCGGTCGACGTTTAACGGCGATAAAGACATCGGCCAATTCCAAGTCGGGTCTTCTGTGCGGACCAATGTGACCAAGGAATCCATCGCGCTCATCCGCGATATTCTCGCAAGCTACGGCCCTGACTTTACGCAGGAAGAATTAGATACCATGAAAGGCGCATTGCTGCGAGGGCAAGCGCTCAAGAGCGAGACCAATGCCGACAAATTAGGTCTGCTCGGTCAAATCAGCGCCTATGGCTACGCACCCGATTTCCGCGCCCAAAATGCCAAAGCGATCAATGCGATGACGTTGGATGATTTCAAAGCTTTGGCGGAAAAATATATTCGCCCAGACGCAATGACATATCTCGTCGTGGGCGATGCGGCGACGCAAACGGCCCCACTGTCAGAGTTAGGCCTCGGCGATCCGATCATGTTGGAGACGAAATAATGCGTATTTTTCTACTGGGCCTCGCCGCTCTAGCCATAACGGCGTGCGGCAGTAGTGACCGCATGCAATCAACTGAGTCGCCGATGATGGCGCCTCCGCCGTCTGCAAAAATCATGGGGTCGGAAGCGGACATGGAATATATGGGCGACGCGCCTGCGCCCGCGCCGCAAGCGAGTGAAAATCCATCGGCTCAGAGCTTTCTCGCTTACCGCTACGGATACGGTTTTGCCCTCCCCGCCAAAGCCGTCAGCCCAACCATGAACGCCCATGCCAAGACATGCCTAGACGCGGGGCCAAGCAAATGCCAAATCCTGAATTCGTCCACAAATCAACAAAATGAAAGCCAAGTCTACGCCAGTTTATCGCTGCGCGGGGAACCCACTTGGCTCAAAACTTTCGCCCAAGATATGCAGACATCGGTTGAAGATGCGAGTGGAGAATTAACGTCCTCCACCGTTTCTGCCGAAGATTTGACACGGCAAATTCTGGACACAGATGCAAGGCTTCGGGCGCAAACCACCTTGCGCGATCGCCTGCAAAAACTGCTCGAAACACGCAATGCGGAACTCTCTGATTTGCTGGCTGTGGAACGTGAACTCGCTCGTGTTCAGGGCCAGATTGAGAGCGCAACAACAACGCTAAATGTCCTTCGCAAACGTGTATCTATGTCCGTCGCCGATATCAGCTACCAAAGTCAATCTGTTGCGGTCAGTCGCACGGCCTTCACCCCGCTTACACAATCGCTCAAGGGATTTGTTGGCACGGTCGCATATGCTTTGTCTGATGTGATTGACTTTTTTGCAGCCATCTTGCCGTGGCTCTTGCTGGTGATCCTGCCTGGGCTGTGGCTCGTTCGTTGGTTCTGGCGTCGGCGTAAGAAAGCCTAACGCTCCGTGAGCTGGCTATTAATTGCGGTAGGACTAGCCTTGCTCGTCGCGGGGGGCGAAGCTCTGATCCGTGGCTCCGTGTCGATCGCATCAAAACTGGGTATGTCAAAAGCCTTGATCGGCGTGACATTGATTGGATTTGGCACGTCCATGCCAGAATTCGTTGCGACTTTCGGCGCCGCTGCCAAAGGATCGCCTGATATTGCTTTCGGCAATGTCTTAGGCTCTAACATCGCCAATATTTTGATGATCCTGGGCGTGTCGACCCTGATCCATCCTATCGCCACCCGCATGCACGGGCTCTGGCGCGATGCGCTCTTCGTTAGCCTGTCGGCCGCCGCATCCGTCTATTGGATTTATAGTGGCGGTATCACGTTTTGGGGCGCAGCGTGGCTGCTCGCAGCTTTTGCGACCTACATGTTTTTCACGATCCGCGCAGACATAGCAGACGAGATTGCAACGGCGGACGATATTACTGCGCTCCCGAAAGAGCGCGCCTTACCGCTGTCTCTCCTCTTTGCGATTGGGGGTATAGCCGCTCTCGTCCTGGGCGCAGAAGCGCTGATCCGTGGAGCCAGCGACATTGCCCTTGGGATGGGTGTTAGCGAAGCTATGGTTGGCATCACTATTGTCGGCATTGGCACATCCCTGCCCGAAGCCACAGCCTCCATCATTGCCAGCCTGAAGCGCGAGAACGAAATCGCTTTCGCTAATATTGTGGGCAGCAATATCTTCAATGGCCTCGGCATTTTAGGGATTACAGGCCTGTTCCACACTCTCACTTTCAGCCCCGCCAGCGCAGGCGGCTTCACCCTGCTCGACGCCGCCATCCTCTGCACCGCCACATTCTTTATGTTCTTCTTCGCCGTAACGCATAAGCGGATTATGAGGTGGGAAGGTGCGCTGTTACTGCTGGCCTATGGCGGGTATTTAGGCTGGCTGGTGACGCGGGCTTTGGGGTAATTGCATTTGTTTTTTATTACAACTTTTGATATTAGATGGAAGTCCGTTTAATTCACTACTGTGTTGGGAAGCCTAATGAGTTCAGAAAAAGAAAAATTGCTGTTAAAAAAACTGGCAGAAGTGGACGCCTTAAAACGAGAGTTAGATGCTGAAAATTTAAAAGCCTTTAAACCCGCGAAGAAAGCAAAAAAGAAATTTCTACCAAAGCTCGTTTTATGGGGTGCTTTAATTTTTATTGGACTCCCAATAGGGATTGCAACAATTGCAGAATTGTCAATGACACCCCAAGAAAAGGAAGCGAGGGAGACTGAGCGAGCGGATAAACTTGATGCTATAAAAATTAAAATTGCAACCGAGAAAGCAGAGAGAGACGCTGCTAGCGCTTTACTGAGAATAGATGAATTAGTTAAAAAGGCTGATTTGGCATTGGAAAATAAAAATGCTGAAGTTTTGCTAGCAACAGTCACAGAACTAGAAAATTTAAAACCGGAGAAAACAAAGAAATATGCTGCGGCAATAGCAGATGCTAAAGCGGAAAAGATCGAGAAAGAACGAAAGAGAAAACTAAACTTCACAGGAAATTTCACTATTGGTAATTACACTGATGAATTTGGTGATCGAACAACAGAGAAATTTGTTGGTTATCGTGGGTCTGGCCAATTTAGTAATTCGGCAACAGAAGGAAGCCCGTTGAATTTTTGGATTGCGTTAAATAGTCAAACAGATTTTGACATTTCACTTTATGAGTATGCTGGTAATAACCCAGTTAAAGATATTTTTGGCGGGGATGCATTTGTAATTAGGTTTAAATATGATGACCAAACTGGCAGCGTAACCTGTAAGAATTCTGGAGATCGTATTTCATGCGGACCTCAAAATTCGGCGAAATTGCATAATGCTCTAGAAACAGCCAATCAAGTGAAGTTTTCTATATACAATAAACGAACAACTTCATCGCAGTATTCTTTTATAGTGAACGCAAATGGCTACACCAATGCGATGCGAAAGCTTTATGAATAAAAAAGCCGTCCCCATTTTCAAGGGACGGCTCTAGCCATTTATTGATCTAGGAAGCTGCGTAGCTTTCGGCTTCGACTTGGGTGTTTCAGTTTGCGCAGAGCTTTGGCTTCGATCTGGCGGATGCGTTCTCGGGTGACAGAGAATTGCTGGCCGACTTCTTCGAGCGTGTGGTCCGTGTTCATCCCGATCCCGAAGCGCATGCGCAGCACGCGTTCTTCGCGTGGAGTGAGGGATGCCAAAACGCGCGTGGTTGTCTCACGCAAGTTAGACTGAATCGCCGCTTCGATTGGCAGGATGACATTGCTGTCCTCAATAAAATCACCGAGTTGGCTGTCTTCTTCGTCGCCAATCGGTGTCTCGAGGCTGATTGGCTCTTTGGCGATCTTCATCACCTTCCGCACTTTTTCCAAAGGCATGGAGAGCTTTGCTGCCAATTCTTCAGGCGTTGGCTCGCGACCGATTTCATGCAGGATTTGACGCGAGGTGCGCACGATTTTGTTAATCGTTTCAATCATATGAACCGGAATACGGATTGTCCGCGCTTGGTCTGCAATAGAGCGCGTAATCGCCTGGCGAATCCACCATGTGGCATAGGTCGAGAATTTATAACCACGGCGATATTCAAATTTATCAACCGCTTTCATCAGGCCGATATTACCCTCTTGAATGAGGTCGAGGAATTGCAGGCCGCGATTAGTGTATTTCTTGGCAATAGAAATCACGAGGCGAAGGTTGGCCTCGACCATTTCTTTCTTAGCCTGACGCGCTTCACGTTCACCTTTTTGCACAGTCTGCACAATGCGGCGGAATTCATCGACAGGCACGCCAGTTTCTTGAGCCAACTCGCCGATTTCATCACGGAGCTTCTCGATCGAGCGGCCTTCGCGCTTGATAAAACGATCCCAAGCCTCGGAGGAACCCGTCATGTCCTCAACCCAATTTGGGTTCAATTCAGACCCCAGATAAGCAGTGAGGAATTCCTGACGCGGTACACCATTCCCATCCGCAAGTCGCATCAAGCGACCCTCTAGGCTGATAAAGCGTTTGTTGATTGCATAAAGCTGATCAATCAGGGCTTCGATACGGGCATTGTTAAGTTGGAGAGATTTAATCTCTTCAATGATCTGCGTCTGGATAGCGTCATATTCTTCGGCCTGCGGCTTGCGCATTTTTTTGCCGGACAAGCGCGCGCGGATGAGCATTTGCTGCAGTTTTTGGAAGCGACCAAAATCGGCAGCGATGCGGTCGAGTTTCTCCATAACGTCTTCGCGGAGGGCAGCCTCCATCGACGCCATAGAGACGTTGACCTTGTCTTCTTCCTCGTCCTCATCATCATCGATGGGCTTTTGGCCTTCTTCATAATTGCGCTCAGGCATCTTGACCTTGCGCTCTTCAGCCAACGGTTTTAGGTCGCCCTCTTGGGCTTCAAGTTCGCCTTTTTCGATTTTTTCGCGACGGACAGCGAGGGCCGAGCGGTCTTCTTGGATATTGCCGATAGCTTTGTTATAGGTCACGTCCAGATCGATAATATCGCGCAGCAGGATTTGACCTTCGGCCAATTCTTCGCGCCAAATCATGATCGCTTCAAAGGTTAGCGCAGATTCGCACAGGCCCTTGATCATCGTGTCTTTGCCGGCCTCGATGCGTTTGGCGATCGCGATCTCGCCTTCGCGGGAGAGCAGTTCGACCACGCCCATTTCGCGCAAATACATCCGAACAGGATCATCCGTGCTATCGAGTTCTTCTTTCGAATTGCCGCCTTTGACCGCTGTGGTCTCGGATCGAGCGAGGGTCTTCGGCCCCAAAGTCTCTTCGACTTTCTCTTCGATCACGGAAATACCCATGTCGGAGAGTTGGGCCAAGACAACTTCGATTTCCTCGGCAGAAATTCCGTCAATGTCCAAATGCTTATTGAGGTCTTTGGTTGTCAGCAGGCCGGATTTGCGCGCCTCCACCAACATACGCTTGACCTCCATATTTTCGAGATCAAGGCGCGTATTCGCGCTATTGTCGGCAGGCTGAGCCTTACCAACCTCTGTCCCAGTCTCAGCAGCAGCAAGAAAATCGTCTGCGCTTTGCTCTAGGTCTTTGGGTGATTTTTTGGGGGCAGCCTTCTTTTTGGCCGTCGTTTTTTTTGTGGCAGCTTTTGCCATATGGGAACACTCCGCGTGTTAAAGCCTACGCCATGGACGCCAGACTTTAAAATAAGGTTAGCCTCACCCCCAGCACGGAAATAAGGCCATTATTACTAATCTCGCGCTTTCAAGGCAGCACGTTTCAGACGCTTGAGGGCATCTGCATTATCCGAGCGGATTGTCTCCGCAAAGCGGGACCGGGTTTCATGGGATATCTCATCTGGTTGGTGCTGACCCGATAGGGCATCGGCTTCGGTGTTCCAAATCGCCGCTTTGTCACTCAACTCTGCTGACGCCCCTCCCATCGCCGCATTGATCAATGCGCGGCGCTGAGACAGAGCTTTTACGTCCTGTTCCAGTCCTTCAGTCACCATATGGGCATAAAGACTCGATTTTTCAACCGCTTTTGTGACTCGGACGTAAGACAACACGCCGCGCTGCAAACGGATGCAAACGGGGTCAGTGAATTCCAACTCAAATAGACGCTCATCCACAAGGGTCAATAGCTCTGGGAACAGTATGATTGCGCCTATCAATGTGGCCTCACGGCGGGAGTTTTGGGCGAGCGATTGGCCTGCCGCTTTCGTCGCGAGCTTGTCCGCCTTCCGCTCATCATTGCGCTGACGACCATAGTTGCGTTGCGCTTTCCAGCCAAAGGCGGCGTCAAAGCGGGCCAGGAGTTCCGTTCGGTAGAGCGCCTTGACGTCGTCATGGGTGATTTCGTTGAGCGCATTGAATATTCGCGCTTTCAAGCCTGCTTTGGCTTCGGGCGTGTCTAGTGTCTCCGCTTCTGCTTCTCGTTGCCAGAGCATGTCGACGAGAGGGATCGCGTTTTCCAAAATGGTTTGCATTGCCTGCGCACCTTTAGCTTTGATCAGGTCGTCTGGATCTTGGCCTTCTGGCAATAGCGCAAAACGGAGCGATTGACCCGGTTTGATCAGCGGCAATGCGCGTTCAATGGAGCGGTAGGCGGCGCGCAGCCCTGCCTTATCGCCGTCAAAGCAGAGGATGGGTTCTGGCCCTGCCCGCCACAGCAAATCCAACTGGTCTTCGGTCAAAGCTGTTCCCATAGGCGCGACTGTGTGTTCGAACCCAGCGCGGGACAGCGCAATCACGTCCATATAACCCTCCGCCACGATCATGCCGCGCGCGGATTTCTGCGGCGCGGCCAAGGCTTTGCGGGCGCGGTGATAGTTATAAAGCAAGCGCCCTTTGGAAAATATCGGGGTCTCGGGGGAGTTCAAGTATTTGGCCTTCGCATCTTTCTCCATCGCGCGTCCGCCAAAGGCGACCAAACGCCCACGCGTATCGTGAATTGGAAACATGATGCGGTTGCGGAAACGATCCCATGACCCGCGCGAGCGATCATCAGGTTCGACCAACAACCCCGCCTCAATAAGCTGGGCATCCGTGGCACCTTGTGCAATCAACTCATCTTTTAAGGCGGAGAAATTGTTGGGCGCATAACCCATGCCAAAATTCTTGGCCGCTGTCTGCGTCAGGCCTCGCCCTTTCAGATAGTCTCGCGCTTCTGCCCCGTCCGCTCGATAGAGTGATTTTTCAAAAAATTCCTGTGCGCGCTCCATCCAAGAGATGGTGGCTTTATTGCGGGCGGCGCGACGTTCGGCCTGCGGGTCTGATTTGGGCATTTCCATGCCTGCCATGCCAGCAAGGGCTTCGACGGCTTCGGGGAAGGACAGACCTTCGACTTCCATCAAAAAGCTGATGCCGTCGCCATGCTTGCCAGAGGAGAAACAGTGGTAAAACCCTTTCTCGTCATTGACAAAAAAGCTGGGTGTTTTCTCGTTGGTAAAGGGAGAGAGGCCCGCAAATTCACGGCCCTGACGCTTTAATTTGACGTGCCGACCCACCACGTCGGAAACCCGCGTGCGAGCTTTGACTTCGTCGAGGAAATTCTCACCAAACCGCATAGGCTAGATGTAGGGCGAACGCGTCAAAAATGCGAGTCTGGAATATAGGCAAAAAAAATGCGGCTCCGAAGACCCGCATTTCGTGTAATCATGTTTGGTAGGCTAATTTATGGCGGCTTTGACATCCAGGTTATCCCAAGGATTATCAGAGGGCTCTTCTGGCGTTTTGACACCTGCGACAGACACATTGCTGTCGATGATTTTACCAGCTGTATCTTCTTGATTGTCCTGCTTTAGCAAAACTGATTCTTGCATTTGTGTTTGATGAGCTGAGCCATCATCATCTGATAACCAATTTGTTGCGGGGGCGATTTCGTCTAGGTCATAAGCTTTGATTTCAAGCCCTGGAATGACGGAGCCTTCAACTTCCGCCGTATTGCGGATGAATTGACTGTCTGACATGACCGCAACTTTATCGACGTCATGGGCATAACGCAGCACGCGTCCGATGTTACGGAATTCTTTATTGATTGCGGCGAGGCCATCAAAATCAACTTTCGCCATATCAACACAAATCGTTAGATCTTCATGATCATTGGAGGCCGTCTCAATCCATTCAATCGTCTTTTGAAGCGTGTCTGGATCGACTTCGCCAGTCACGGACATGGCGGCAATATTATTATCAAGTGTTAGTTCGAGTGTCTCTGTTTTCAGAGGCTGCATAAATCATTTCCTTAAGTTGCTATATATAAGGAATGACGGACGCGACCAATGGTTCCGAAAATTTGAAATTATCTTACACGCCGCTCCGCAATGGCGGCGCAGTTTGCCTGACTAGCTGCAGAGGTGACCCTTCACGACAGCGCCCGCTTTGCCCATGTCCACGCGACCCGCATAGTCCGTCTTCAACATGCCCATGATCTTGCCCATATCTTTGAGGCACGTTGCGCCAGACTGCTCGACCAGCCCTGCGATCACCGTCTTTAGCTCGTCTTCTGAGAGCGGCTTTGGCATGAAGTCGCGCACGATTTCAATTTCTTGACGTTCGCGTTCGGCCAGCTCAGGACGGCCGTTATCTTCGTATGTCTTGGCAGACTCTTCACGCTGCTTTACCATTTTTGCCAAAAGCGATAACACTTCAGAATCGTCAATGCCTTGGCAACGATCTTCTGCGCGCGCCGCAATATCGCGGTCTTTAATCGCCGCTGACACAAGCCGAAGTGTGGACACACGTAGGGTGTCTTTTTCTTTCATAGCCGTCTTGATGGAGTCGGTAATTTGATCTCGCAGCGTCGCCGTCATAACAAACTTTCCGTAGGCTTTGCCTACTTATAATCTTGCTCGCGTGCCCCATACGCTTTGTCTAAGGGACGTCATATAGACATCCGAGGTGACTTTGCCAAGGCTTTAAGGGTGCTCGGTCGCACACACTGACCACGACATACCGCCAAAAGCCGCAATAAACACTTGCACTGCGGTATGACATCCTTACAACCCCTCGAGATCAGCCCGCGACATTTTGGGACGATCGGATTCGACAGCTTTTGAGGTCCAAAGCCGATATGACACAGCCTTATATTCCGACAAAAACACCGACTGCCGTTCTGGTTCTGGCCAGTGGCGATGTCTTTTACGGCGAAGGCCTCGGCCATATTGGCGACGCTGTCGGCGAAGTCTGTTTCAACACCTCGATCACGGGCTACCAAGAAATTCTGACTGACCCGTCATACGCCCAACAAATTGTCTGCTTCACCTTCCCGCATGTTGGCAATACAGGCACTACGGTTGAAGACGAAGAAGCTTCTACACCGCGCGCCGAAACTGCCGCGCGCGGGGCAATTTTTAAGGCCGCCGTGACGCCAGCCTCCAACTGGCGCTCTGATAACGAACTTGGCGCGTGGCTCGAAGCGCGAAAAATCATTGGTATTTCAGGCATTGATACCCGCGCCCTCACCTCACACATTCGCGAAAACGGCATGCCGAACGGCGTGATTGCGCACGACCCCAAAGGCAAATTTGACATTGCAGCTTTGACAGAAAAAGCGCGCAGCTGGAACGGCCTTGTCGGCGCTGATTTGGCCGAAAACGTCATGACTGAGGCTGATTTCGATTGGAAGGAAGCCCGCTGGGTTTGGCCTGATGGTCACAAAAATCATGACGGGTTGAAGAAAGTTGTGCTGATTGATTATGGTGTAAAACGTAACATCTTGCGTAGCCTCGTCAGTGCAGGACTTGCGGTGAAAGTTGTCCCGGGCAAGACACCGGCGAAAGATATTCTCGCACTCAAACCAGACGGCGTTGTGCTGTCCAACGGCCCGGGCGACCCTGCCGCAACTGGCGCATATGCGATCCCTCAAATTCAAGATATTGTCGCTGCTGGTATGCCAATTTTGGGCATCTGCTTAGGTCATCAAATGCTCGCATTGGCGTTGGGGGGCAAGACCATCAAAATGGATCAAGGCCATCACGGCGCGAACCATCCCGTCAAAGACTACACAACGAACAAAGTCGAAATTGTATCAATGAATCATGGATTTGCCGTTGATCGTGAGAGCTTGCCTGCCACAGTTGAAGAAACACATGTCAGCTTGTTTGACGGATCAAATTGCGGCATCCGCCTGAAGGGCAAGCCCGTCTTTTCCGTGCAGCATCACCCCGAAGCCAGCCCCGGGCCTCAGGATAGCTTCTACTTGTTTGAACGGTTTGCCGACGCGTTGTAAGCGGGCTAGCTCGGCAATTTTACATCGCCATTCGCGACTAAACTCGCAGCCGCCGCCAATATCGCCTCCTTGGCGGGGCGCGGCATGACGTGAGTCAAACTGCTCACATAAGCCGCATCTGCCTCGTGAAATATGCCGAGATCTGGTAAAACGCCTTTCACACGGTCATCGAATAGGCCGACGAGGCGCACCATTAAATTCGGAAATTCGCTCTTTGGCAGTTTCTCGGCCTGCGGATAGGCCTTGGCTAAAATTTCTGCGATTTGCTGGAACCATAGCGTTTCCCCCGCCGCCATAAGACGACGCCCGCCAGCCTCTTTTTGCGTCATCGCTTTCACATGTATTGCCGCGCAATCGCGGACATCGATAATGGGATAAGCGACTTTTGGCACGCGCGGGAATTCACCCTCGAACATTGCTTTGATCAAGCCCAGCGACGCGCCGCCATTTTTATAAGTATCGGGGCCAAATACGATGCCAGGGCAAACCGTCGTCAGGCGCTCGCGGTCTGTTTGAGGTTGCGCATCGACATAGGCCCATGCCGATAATTCTGCCCGAGTTTTGGAAACAGGATAAGCTGTTAATGGACGCCAATCTGGGTCTGACCAATCGTCTTCGGTCACCCGCATATGACTACCGCGCCCCTTCTGGCCCATCATTGCGACCATGGATGATGTCATGACAATGCGTTCTGCGCCTGCACCGAAGCCGTTTTCAAGCACGCGCATGGTGCCAGCTCTGGCCGCCGGAACCAGCGCTTCGCGGTCACTCGGCGCTTCTAGCGGAAATGGTGAGGCGATATGTTGAATGTAGCGGCAGTCTTGCACGGCATCGTGCCAGCCCGCATCGGAGTCTAAGTCCGCTTCGACTAATTCTAGCGCGGTCACATCAACGCCATTGACGGCTAATTTATCAACAATCGCCTGACCTTTTTTCTTGTCACGCACGGTGCCGCGCACAGCGAATCCTCGGCCCAACAAACGCTCCGCCACGTGAGACGCAATGAAGCCAGACAGGCCAGTGACCAAGACAGTATCCGTCACAATCTACCTAATTTTATTGGGGCATGACGCATTATAGATTTCAATGGCGCGCGGCATGAGGCGCTGAAAATCCTGAATACGTGTATCGGGAGATGGGTGAGTGGATTGAAACTCTGGCGGAGTTGCGCCCGCTTGCGCGCCCATACGCTCCCATAAACGCGGCGCTTCGCGTGGATCATAGCAAGCGCGCGCCACTAAATAGAGCCCGATCTCGTCGGCCTCTGATTCGTGCTTGCGCGAAAATGGCAATGCGAAGCCGTATTGGCTGATACCGCCAAACACGCCCATGACGGCCCGTTGCGCGCCCGCATCCATCCCGCCAGCGCCCATAGCGACGCCTGCGCCGACAATACGCTGCATATTTTGCTGCGCCATGCGTTCCGCCCCGTGATGGGCCAGCGCGTGTCCGATTTCATGCCCCATAATGACGGCTAAACCGTCTTCATTTTCCGCAATCGGGATCAGCCCCGTATAGACAGCCGTATAGCCACCTGGCAGGGCGAAAGCGTTGGCTTGCTCTGACTCGATGACGTTGAAAGC
The DNA here is from genome assembly GCF_048319245.1 of Litorimonas sp. RW-G-Af-16. Classification (GTDB taxonomy): domain Bacteria; phylum Pseudomonadota; class Alphaproteobacteria; order Caulobacterales; family Maricaulaceae; genus Litorimonas. The sequence continues at coordinate 476,773 of NZ_CP166993.1, read as the reverse complement.
CCAATCAAAGCCCGTTTCTTCGCCAGTCTCTTCGACCATCATGCCTTCGGCTTGGCGCGCGAGGCGGACGCCGATTTCATTGACAGCATCCACAACTGGCCCGCGCTGTAGCACCTGACTATCGGCCAGAATTTGCTGATAGCTTTGCAGGCCGAGCTGCATCTCTGCATTCGCATCCATCGTGCGGAGCTGCTTGCGGCCTGTGATCGGGACGGTCTCTTGGTTGGCGAAGTAATAAACCGCTGCGCCAATCGCAAATAGGATCATAATCTGCCAGCGAAAGCCGCCGCCACGTCGTCTACCGCCCAAATTGGACCGTCTCGCATATTGTCGCCGATTGACCATAACACCCTCTTATTCCCGCCCACACTAGCGGTGCAGAATAATGACTGCAAGCAGAAGAAAGCCCAAACGTAGCAGAGCCAAATCGGCCTCAATTATCATTTTACCCACGACTTAGCATGAATTTTGCCTCCGCCACCACTTGTATCGAGGCCGGCATTTCTCTATGGGGGGACAATTTGGTTTTTAGCGCCAGATTCTTGCACATTTAGGGTCCAATTCATGCCAAAACGTATTGATATTTCCAGCATCCTGATCATTGGAGCTGGCCCGATCATTATCGGCCAAGCCTGTGAGTTTGATTACTCCGGAGTCCAAGCCTGCAAAGCGCTGAAAGATGAAGGTTATCGCGTTATTTTGGTCAATTCCAACCCTGCCACGATTATGACAGATCCCGGTATGGCGGATGCGACCTATATCGAGCCGATCACGCCCGAGATCGTCGAGAAGATTATCGCGATTGAAAAACCTGACGCCCTCCTCCCGACCATGGGGGGACAGACAGCCTTGAACACGGCGCTGGCGCTGGAAGAGATGGGCGTGCTGGAAAAATACGGCGTCGAGATGATCGGCGCGAAAGCGGACGTTATCGATAAGGCTGAAAACCGCGAGCGTTTCGCCGAAGCTATGACTAAGATCGGCCTTGAAAACCCACGCGCGACGATTGTGACGGCACCTGCGGGCGACATTACAGCGGGTGTCGCGGAAGCTGTGTCCAAGCTCGATTATACAGGCCTGCCAGCAATCATTCGCCCCGCGTTTACCATGGGTGGAACAGGCGGCGGTGTCGCATATAACATTGAAGAATTTGAAGAAATCGTGCGCTCTGGCCTTGCCGCCTCCCCCACCAATCAAGTCTTGATTGATGAGAGCTTGCTTGGGTGGAAAGAATACGAAATGGAAGTTGTCCGCGACAAAGCCGATAACTGTATCATCATTTGCTCGATCGAAAATATCGACCCAATGGGCGTGCATACGGGCGACAGCGTCACCGTCGCACCTGCCCTCACGCTCACTGACAAAGAATACCAGATCATGCGCAACGCCTCCATCGCAGTCCTACGCGAAATTGGTGTGGAGACTGGTGGGTCAAATGTGCAGTTCGGGATCAACCCGAAAGACGGGCGCATGGTGGTCATTGAAATGAACCCGCGCGTATCGCGCTCTTCTGCACTGGCCTCCAAAGCCACAGGATTTCCGATTGCGAAAATCGCGGCTAAGCTGGCTGTGGGCTACACGCTGGATGAACTGGACAATGATATCACAGGCGCGACGCCCGCCGCGTTCGAGCCGACGATTGACTATGTTGTCACGAAAATTCCACGATTTGCATTTGAGAAATTCCCCGGCGCTGAGCCTGTTTTGACCACAGCCATGCGCTCTGTGGGCGAGGCGATGGCGATTGGACGGACATTCACGGAGAGCTTACAGAAAGCGCTACGTTCGCTTGAGACTGACCTCACGGGCCTGAACGAAATTGAAATCGGGACGCCCGATATGGACGCAGACGCCCTGAAAGCGGCGATCAAAGCGCGGCTGTCTATCCAAGCGCCTGACCGTATTTTGGTCATCGCCCAAGCCTTCCGTCACGGTTTTACGATGGAGAAAATCCAGCAATATACGAGCTTTGACCCCTGGTTCTTGCGCCAGATTGAAACACTGGTAAAGGCTGAGGCGTGGGTGCGCGAGAACGGCTTGCCGCAAGACGCGGCCACATTCCGAGCCCTAAAATCCGAAGGCTTCTCCGATGCGCGTCTGGGTGAACTGGTTGGCCTGTCAGAGAAAAAAGTCCGCAAAGCGCGGCGCAAGCTTGAAGTTCGCCCCGTCTATAAACGCGTCGATACCTGCGCGGCAGAGTTCGCGGCCAAGACGCCTTACATGTACTCCACCTATGAAGTGCCGAGCTTTGACGGGAAGGTCGAAGACGAAGCACGAGTGTCAGACAAAAAGAAAGTCATCATCCTTGGCGGCGGACCAAATCGTATTGGCCAAGGGATCGAGTTTGATTATTGTTGCTGCCATGCGGCCTATGCCATGGCCGATATTGGCATTGAATCAATTATGGTGAATTGTAACCCTGAGACTGTTTCAACAGATTACGACACATCTGACCGCCTCTATTTCGAGCCCCTCACCGAAGAAGACGTGCTGGAATTAATCGCGACAGAAATGGAAAAGGGCGATTTGCTCGGTGTTGTCGTGCAGTTTGGCGGGCAGACACCGCTGAAGCTGGCTGAAGCGTTGGAAGAGAACGGCATCCCGCTGCTTGGCACCAAACGCGACGCGCTAGACCGCGCCGAAGACCGCGAGCGGTTCAAAGCTTTGGTTGAAAAACTCGGCTTAAAACAGCCCAATAATATGATTGCGCGCAATGCCAAAGAAGCGCAAGCGGCGGCTGATATTGTCGGCTACCCCCTCGTCCTGCGTCCCTCTAACGTCCTAGGTGGTCGCGGTATGGAGATCGTGGACAGCGATACAGAACTGACGCGCTATATCACCGAGGCCGTAAAAGTGTCTGGCAAATCGCCGCTGCTGATTGACCAATATCTACGCGACGCCATCGAAGTTGATGTCGATGCGATTTGCGATGGCACGGATGTCTTTGTCGCTGGCATCATGGAGCATATCGAAGAAGCGGGCGTCCATTCGGGTGATAGTGCCTGTTCCCTTCCGCCCTATACGCTCTCACAATCCATCCAAGATGAAATGGCAAGGCAGGCGAAAGTCCTCGCGCTGGAACTTGGCGTTGTCGGGCTGATGAATATTCAATTCGCGGTGAAGGATGAGGTGGTCTACTTGATCGAAGTCAACCCGCGGGCCTCCCATACGGTGCCATTTGTTGCCAAGGCCATTGGCTTACCCGTGGCGAGCATCGCGGCGAAAGTGATGTCTGGCATGAAGTTGTCCGAGTTTGACCTCTCAACAAAACCTCAAAAATATATTGCGGTCAAAGAAGCCGTATTCCCCTTCGCGCGTTTCCCAGGCGTCGACACCGTGCTCGGCCCTGAAATGCGTTCGACTGGCGAAGTCATGGGTTTGTCGGAGACTTTCGGCATGGCTTTCGCCAAGAGCCAGCTCGGCGGCGGTGTGAACTTGCCAAAATTAGGCAAAGTCTTCATCTCTGTGCGCGAGGAACATAAGCCGCTTATGGCGAAACTGTCGCGCGACCTCATCGATCTCGGCTTCTCGATTATCGCAACAGGCGGCACAACAAAATATCTACGCGAGCAAGGCATTGAGGTCGAATACGTCAAGAAAGTTCATGAAGGTCGCCCTCACATCGTGGACGCCATGAAAAACGGCGACGTGCAGCTAGTTTTCAATACGACGTCCGGCAAGCAATCTTTGAAAGATAGCTTCTCGCTCCGCCGCACGGCTCTGACGCAAAAAATTCCCTATTTCACCACAGCTGCTGCCGCCCGCGCAACGGTTGAGGCGATCAAGGATTTAAGCCAATCGGATTATCAAGTCGAAAGTCTGCAGAGCATCGCGGCGGATTAGGTGCGACGTCTATCCACTTGACTCTCCCATGAAACTTAAGCAATCTTTCACAGTCCTATAGAGTTTTCGTCTCCTTTCGATTTTCTGGCTGGACAAATTTTTAACGGCAGGGTGGCACCCCTGCCGTTTTTTTTAACCCCCTACTCCTACGCTTCGGCCATAAAAAAACGGCCCTCAACAGAGAGCCGTCTTGCAGACAGGACCACACCGTATTTACGTTGATTTCTTCATTTCGTAATACGCGGTTAGATCTGCGTGATCGACGTCTCTGACCAGATCGCGTATAAGACGGCGGGTGCAGACTCCCTCAGCGACGCGGTCTAAAACCGTATTGCTATCGGCGCGCGAGCAATTCTTAGCTGCTGTTTCTTCGAATTTGGCATAAACCTTGGCGAGGCCTTCTGTGGTCTCTAGCTCGGATTTATCAAAGTTCACCGAGACTTTCTTCGACGCGCCGCTAACGGCGAAAGCTGGCGTCGTGAGCGCAAGGCTACCGCCGATCAAAGCAATGGCAGCGAGGGTTTTCGTAGCTGTGTTAAAAAAATGTGTCATTCGTGTCTCTCCTTTTGTGTTGAATGAAACGACCGCTCTTCCGGTGGCACCCATTTGGGCAGTCGCATAAGGAGGGAACCCATTCGAAGGGATTTCTCCTTATTGTTTTTCAATAACACATTTTGTCGCACCTGTCACGAAATAATTATCGTAAAACGATAAACTTTAGGTAAGGAAACGGACAGAAAGCAAATAGAAAGGCGGCAATGGCTTGAACAATGCGCGGAAACGCGCATTCTTTACTTGATTTTGACGGTTTAACCCTTACCTGATTGCGGCTTAGAATTTTTAGGACATCCCGATGCAAAAATACCCAATGACAGTGGGCGGACACGCCGCTCTTGAGACAGAATTAAAGCATTTGAAATCTGTGGAACGCCCAGAGATCATCAACGCAATCTCTGTTGCGCGCGATCACGGCGATCTGTCCGAGAACGCAGAATATCACGCTGCGAAAGAAAAGCAGGGCTTTATTGAAGGTCGGATTCAAGAACTCGAATCAAAGCTATCTTTGGCGCAAGTCATTGATACATCCAATATGTCAGGCGACGTTGTCCGCTTTGGCGCGATTGTCAAAATCGTGAACGAAGATACGGACGAGGAAAGCACTTACCAAATCGTTGGTGAAGACGAAGCGTCTGTGAAAAACGGCAAAGTGTCTATCACGTCGCCGATCGCGCGCGCTATGATTTCAAAGGAAGTTGGCGACACATTCGAAGTGATCGCGCCGGGCGGATCAAAAGGCTACGAAATTCTCGAAGTCACGTATAAGTAATGGCCGCTGCCGCGTTGAACTGTTGGGTTATCTCCGACGGGCGGCGCGGGATTGAAAACCAAGCGCTGGGGCTGGCGGAAGCTATGTCCCAGATGCGACCTCTTAAAATTTCAAAGCACCACACCACGAGTAGCGCTATATTCCAAGCGCTTCCCCCGCTCTTGCAGCTTTCTATGCGTGGCTCACCCGCAGAGTTTGGCCTCCCCCAGACTGTGCCTAACTTGGTCATTGGATGCGGGCGACAAGCGATTGCGCCTTTGCTGGCGATAAAAAAACACTGGCCTGAGAGTTTTACGGTTTATGTGCAAGACCCTCGGATTGACCCCAAGCGATTTGACCTCGTCATAGCCCCTGAACATGACGCACTGTCTGGACCAAATGTTGAGACGATGATTGGCTCCCCCAACCGCGCCACGCGAGATCGGATAGCGGGCGAAACGCTGGAGATGGCGGCGCAGCTCAAGCCCCTCCCCATGCCGCGCGCTGCCTTCTTGATTGGCGGAGATTCAAAGTCGCACACGCTGACAGAAGCGGATTGCAAGGCGCATTTGCTGGCCGCAGAGGCGTTCCGCGCGGCGGGGCACAGCGTGCTGGTTTCAACCTCTCGCCGCACGCCGAACCATGCACGAGCAGCCTGGCGAGAGTTCGCGCGCCAACACAAGACTGTCTGGCTATATGACAGTGCCGGTAATACTGGCGAGCCCAATCCTTATTTCGCGTTTCTGGGCGGCGGAGACGTGCTGCTCGTGACGCAAGACAGCACCAATATGCTGACTGAAGCGTGCAGCACAGGGAAACCTGTTTTTACATTACCCATGCAAGGAAAGTCAGGGAAATTCATACAACTCTATCAGGCTTTGACCACGCGTTGCGGTGTTGTACCGTGGGCGGGGCAGATGTCGGGCGAGGACTATCCCGCGCTGGATGAAACCACGCGGATCGCCGAACAGGTTTGGGCGCATATGGATAGCCGCGGCGCCGTCTTGAATTAGCGCGCCTCGCCGCGACGAAGCTATACACAAGGTTGACCCGCCCGCTTATTGCGAATCCGCCCGTCACACCCTATCTAATGTGCGCAACCAATTTAGCGAGATTACCATGTCCGAGACTATTCATCACCCCGTCATGATTATTGGCTCTGGCCCAGCGGGTTATACCGCCGCCGTTTACGCTGCGCGAGCTATGTTAAAGCCTGGCATTGTGGCTGGGCTGCAGCCTGGCGGTCAGTTGACGATCACAACGGATGTTGAAAACTATCCGGGCTTCCCCGAAGTGTTGGGGCCGGACTTGATGGAAAAGTTCAAAGAGCATGCGCTGAAGTTTGGCACAGAGTTCTATGAAGACACCATCATTGATGTTGATTTCAAAGTCCGTCCTTTCGTGATGAAAGGCGATAGCGGCAAGACTTACACATCAGATGCCGTGATCATCGCAACGGGCGCACAGGCCAAGTGGCTCGGCCTACCAGGTGAACAAAAATATCAGGGTTTCGGTGTATCTGCATGTGCCACATGCGATGGCTTCTTCTATCGCGGCAAAGAAATCGTCGTCGTAGGCGGCGGCAATACAGCCGTTGAAGAAGCGCTCTTCCTGACTAATTTTGCGTCCAAAGTCACCCTGATCCATCGCCGCGATACGCTCAGAGCTGAAAAAATGCTGCAGCAGCGCTTATTCAATCATGACAAAGTCGAAGTCCTTTGGGACACAACATTGGAAGAAATTCTCGGCGAAGATAATCCGCCAAATGTCACAGGTGTGCGCCTGAAAAACGTCAAAACGGGTGAGGTTTATGACAAGCCTACCCACGGTATTTTCATCGCCATTGGCCACAAGCCTGCGACTGAAATCTTTAAAGGGCATGTCGCCATGAATGAAGGCGGCTACATTACTACGGCCCCTGACAGCACAGCGACGAATATTCCTGGCGTATTCGCGACAGGCGATGTTTCGGATGAAGTCTACCGCCAAGCCGTGACGGCGGCGGGCCTTGGCTGCATGGGGGCTTTGGAGGCCGAGCGGTACATATCTGAGATGGAAGCTATGCAGGAAGCGGCAGAATAGATGGGCGAATAGATGCCAGACTCCCTCGACTGGGATAAATTGAAGACGTTTCACGCGGCGGCCGAGACAGGGTCGCTAACGGGAGCTGCTGATAAATTGCGTATTTCTCAATCCGCCGTCAGCCGTCAAATCACGGCGCTAGAGCAAGGTCTCGACACACCGCTCTTTCATCGCCACGCGCGCGGCCTCACCCTAACAGAGCAGGGCCGGATGTTGTTTGAGACGGCAGAGAACGTGGCTCAGCGGATTGCCATGGTGGAAGCCAATGTCAAAAACAGCCGCCAAGCGCCTGAGGGTACGCTACGCATTTCTTCGCCAATCTCACTGGGTTCTAACTGGCTGACGTCAATCCTGCCAGATTTCCTCAAGGCTTATCCCGATATTGATGTGCAGTTGATTTTGGAAGACGAGGAACACGACCTGTCGACGTTTGATGTGGATTGCGCCTTGCGGCCCTGGCCGTCCACACAGGGGGATGTGATTGAACGCAAATTGGGGCGTATTTCGCAATCGCTATTTGCGTCCCATAATTACCTGTCGGAATACGGCGCCCCTACATCTGCGGAAGACCTCGATAATCACAAAATTGTCGCCTTTGGCGACCTAATGCCCAAAAATCTGCACAGCGCGAATTGGGTGTTGTCGGTCGGACGAGAGGGAAAACCGCGCACACCTGTTATGACCGTCAACAACCTGCATGGTATTATGCGGGCCGCAGAGGCAGGCATCGGGTTGGCAGGCTTGCCGGATTATATGACAGCGTCCTCAACGCGCCTTGTCAGGGTGCTGCCAAAGCTCCGCGGCGAATCATTTGATTTGTTCTTTGTCTATCCCAGCGAGTTGCGCGGGTCGGTCAAGGCCAAGGTCTTTCGCGAATTCCTGATGCGGACAGCGAAAAACTGGGATAATTACCAGCTTTAAGCGCGATATTTGTGCAATATGACCCATTCCTGAACAGATTTCAGCAAAGCTATGCTTTTTTGCATAGCTTACTTGCGGCGCTATGTGTTCAAAGTCGGGTTTGCGTTACCTATATCAGTATCAGAACACGGCAGCGTCCTCCCCTTTAGTTGCCTGTGTTTTTTACCGCGTTCACTCTCCCCGATTGAATTGCGAAGACTTTACCGGGCAGCGCTGAGGCGTTTGCCCGGTTTTTTTTGCTTAAATGGCAGTACAATCAATACGACATTCATACAGTCAGTTTTGCGCTTTGTTAATCATATCGTCCTAGCCAAAAGGTTGTGGGAGTGATTTGATCAAATAATAAGGGCACAGCGCGTGACACATCGGGACACCTCCTCTCCCCACCCCCTCAATACACCGAATGCAAAGTCCGTGGCAGAAGGCCATGAAGCGGAACTTCTGCATACGCTTTGCAGCGCCCTGAATGTGGGTGTAAGCGTGTTGGATGAAGACCTACGGTATCAACTGATAAGCAATGAAGTCTATCGCCAGTTAGGGATTTCTCCAGATCAATTACAAGTCGGCGATAAGCTAAGTGACTGTCATGATCTGATGATTAAAAACGGGCTAATCACCGCCGAGTTTTTAGAACGCCAGCGACTAAGCGCGCGTGATCTTCGGCACAAAAAAGATACGCCTGATTTCGCCTCGCAAAATCTCCTGACACTAGGCGACGGCACAACCCATAGACATTTGCGCAAAACACTTCCGAATGGCCTGACAGTCTCTATGTCGACTGACGTCAGCGAGTTAGTTGAAAAAGATGAAATGCTGGAGTCGGCTCTGGCGCTCGGTAATTCTGGATATTGGACATATGATTTTGAGACGAAAAAATATCGTCTATCTGAATCGTTTCGCGCCTATCTCTCCGAAGAGGATAAGCGAAAGGTCGAAGAAGCTGGCATTATCACGATCGTTCATCAAGACGACCGCGCGAAGTTTAAAAAAGCGATTGCTAGCCTGTCATCTACGCAGTCTAAGTTTCAAGTGAGCTGCCGCACGGTTAGTCGCAAAGGCAATGAACGCTGGAGCCGCACGAGTGGTGAATTGATCCGAAACGAAGACGGGCGGCCGATCAAAATACGGGCCTTCGTGAAAGACATCACTGCCGATGTGCGCCGCTCTGCCGAGCTAGAACGCATGAAGGATCAAGCGATTGCGGCCAATCAGGCTAAGTCAGAATTCCTTGCCAATATGAGCCATGAAATCCGCACGCCTATGAACGGCATTTTGGGCATGGCAGAACTGCTCGCAAATTCTCCCGTGACAAGCCGTCAGCGAGAGTTTGTCGATGTGATCAACAATTCCGCGACGGCTCTGCTATCGATCATCAATGATATTCTTGATTTCTCTAAAATCGAGGCGGGCGCGATGGAGCTTGATCCTGTGCCGATGGATCTCAAAACTCTTATTAATGATTTGACGACAATGCTGCGAAGCGAGGCCCAAGACAAGGGACTTGAGCTGATTATCGATTATCCCGTCAGCATGCCTCGCTCATTTATCGGCGATATTGGTCGCCTTCGCCAAACTCTGATCAACCTGATTGGCAATGCTATTAAGTTCACGGACCAAGGTCATATCACAATCAAAGTTGACGTGGTTGAGCGCAACACACTGGGCATTATTACCGTCAATGTGATTGATACAGGCATTGGTGTTGCGGAAGAAAAGCTTGCCAATATCTTTGATAAGTTCACACAGGCGGACGGAAGCACGACGCGCGTTTACGGCGGAACGGGGCTGGGCCTGACGATTTCAAAAGGCATTATTGAAATGATGGGCGGGCGGATGCAGGTGTCTTCTGTTGTCGGCGAAGGCTCGTCTTTTGGTTTCATCGTGCCAATGCCACTGGACTTTGATGCCATGATTGAGGTGCCAGACTTTACTTCGCTGGTTGGGAAGACCGCGCTGATCGTCGATGATATTGAAACCAATCGCATCGTGCTATCAGAACAACTCGCTATGTGGGGCGTGAAAACTCTGACCAGTTGCAATAGCCTAGAGGCGATAGACATTATCGGTCGGCAAAGCCATCTTGAACAAAAGATCGATTTTATCTTGCTGGACTACCAGATGCCCGGCTGTAACGGCGAAGATTTGGCGCGGCAGATAAAGTCTCTCTATCAGGGCCACCCGCCGCCCATGATTATGCTGTCTTCATGCGACCAAAACATCAATAGCGGCGCCTTGGCAGAGATCGGGATACGACAATACATCGTCAAACCTGTGCGCGAAAAACGCCTTCTCAGCGCGGTTCAAACGGCCGTGGCGAGCGCACCACCTAGACCCAAACAGGCGATCTCCCCACCATCCGAGCCGCCTATATCCGTTAAGTCCAAAACTCCAATACTTGTTGCTGAAGATTTCGCGTTAAACAGAGACGTTGTGCGCCTAATGCTAGAAGACAGCGATTATCGCCCAGTATTTGCCCATGACGGCGCAGAAGCCGTGCGCATGTTTAGCGATGGCCCGACAGAATACGCAGCGATTTTGATGGACGTGTCTATGCCCGTGATGGACGGTTATGACGCGACTCGTCAAATTCGCGCGATTGAGCGGATGCAGGGCTTGGCCCGCCTACCGATTATTGCGCTAACGGGCCACGCCTTGTCGCATGATCGCGGGCTGTGTCTGCAAGCTGGCATGAATGACTATCTCACTAAGCCCGTCAGGCAGCACAAGCTGATTGAAAAACTGGAACAGCTCTTAGACACATACGTTGAAAAAGCTCTACGCGCGTCTTAGGTCGCAGTGCCTAGCTAGCCGTGGCGCGCAACATCCAAGCTGTCTTCTCGTGCAATGTCACGCGCGGGCCAACTACATCGGCGGTCGCGTCATCGCCAGCGTCTTCTGCGACGCGCAAGACATCCCGCGCCGTTTTGGCGACTTGTTCATGGCCTTGAGCAAGATTTTTGACCATAGTCTTCCAGTCAGGTGTCCCATCTTCTTCTTTGATCGACGAAATTTTCGCCATATCTGCATAGGAAGCAGGCGCCAAATATCCTAGCGCGCGGATGCGCTCTGCCAACTCATCTACGGCGGTCCACATCTCGGTATATTGATCCATAAATTGAATATGGAGCTGCTGAAAATGCGGGCCTTCGACGTTCCAATGATAGCCATGCGTTTTTAGATATAGCGTATAAGTGTCCGCCATAAGTTTGCGCACGGCCTCGGCTGAGGCTTTGCGTTTCTCCGCGCTAATGCCAATATTAATATCCATAAGTCTCTCCTGTTACATCATATGTTGGGAAGGAAAACGGATATTCAACCCATAGGTTTCATCGTTTTTTCCGATTAAGATAATCGGCCAAACCGTGCTTCTAATCTGTCGCACGCCTCGCGCAATTCTTCATCGCTCGCGGCATAGGAGAAACGCAAATGCCCTGGCGCATGAAAGGCTGACCCTGGCACAGTTGCGACGCCTTGCTCTCGTAATAATGACATGGCCAAGTCAGAGTCATTATCTGTCACGGCTGAACAGTCGACGAACACGTAGAAAGCGCCCGGCGGTGCTTGGCATGACAAACCTTTCATACCGTTTAGTCGCTGCACCATCATATCGCGGCGGCGGGCATAAGCGGTGCGCCAGTCATTCAAGAAATCTTGCGGTCCGTTCAAGGCGGCCACGGCGGCCCATTGGCTGATCGAACAGGGATTGCTGGTTGTCTGCCCGATATATTTGCGCATCGCGCCGATGAGCCAGTCTGGCCCGCCCGCATAGCCAATTCGCCACCCTGTCATGGCGTAAGCTTTTGACACGCCGTTCATGGTCAGCGTGCGCTCGAACAAGTCAGGCGCGACCTCTGCCATGGTTGCGAATTTGAAATCATCATAAACCAGATGCTCGTAAATATCATCGCAAAGGATCAATATTTGCGGATGGTCGCGCAAAACATTTGCCAGCGCCTCTAATTCATTCGACGTGTAAGCCGCGCCCGTGGGGTTAGACGGAGAATTAAGCATAAGCCATTTTGTACGGGGTGTAATGGCCGCCGCCAACGCATCGGGCGTGAGTTTATAATCTGTGTCTGCGCCGCAGGGCACGATGATAGGCGTTGCGTCGCACAGACGCACCATTTCGGGATAGCTGACCCAGCACGGCGCTGGCACGATGACCTCGTCCCCTGCGCCGACCAAGACGGCCAGCGCGTTAAAGATGACAGGCTTTCCGCCGGGCGCGACTGAAATCTGCGAGGCACTATAGGTTAGCCCGTTATCGCGCGAAAACTTCGCCGAAATCGCGGCTTTCAGTTCGGCAATACCGTCAACAGCCGTGTAGCGTGTCTGCCCTGCATCCATAGCCGCCTTGGCGGCGTCCCGAATATGAACAGGCGTATCGAAATCAGGTTCCCCAGCCGACAAGCTTATGATGTCGCGGCCCTGCGCTTTTAGATCACGCGCCGCTTGCGTCATCGCCATTGTCGCGGACGTAGCAACGCGCGAAATACGATCAGAGAGATGTGTCATAGCTGTTCTTTACAATCCGAGTTCCCTATAAGTCAGCCATAGGCAGCGATGGATCATTCGTCCAGCGCTCACAGGGACGACTATGCCGATAAAAGAGTTTTTTGTTCTGCTAATGGTTTGCACCGCATGGGGGCTGCATTTCGTCGTAATGAAATTCACGGTGCAGAATAATGCCGATCCGTTGTTTTACGCTGCCTGCCGCGCAACGATTGTCATGCTGCTCATGCTGCCATTCCTGAAATGGCATAGAGGACAGATGCGCGCTGTATTGCTTGGCGGGTTAGGATATGGGGCGCTGAATTATGCCTTTATGTTTCCTGCTATGAAGATGACAACAGCATCTGCGGCAGCCGTTACGATTGAGCTTTATATGCCATTTGCGATTTTGCTGTCTGTTATATTCCTGTCAGAGCGGATCGGAGGGTGGCGCTTACTCGGCATGACACTCGCCTTTATGGGTGTTGTGATTATCGGCCTGTCAAAGCCAAGCGAGGCTGCGGGGCCTTTTTATCACTTGGGGATTGTGTTTATGGCCTGCGCCGCGATGAGCGAAGCTATTGGAGCAATCATTGTCAAAAAGGTCGAAGGCATCGGCCCTCTGCAACTCCTCGCGTGGTTTGCAGTCATTGGCACGATTGTCCTGTGGCCGCTGAGCCTATTGACTGAACAAGATCAACTCCGCGCGATTACGTCGCCTGACACGCGCTGGCCGTTTTTGGCCGCGCTAACTTATTCGACCTTGCTCGTGTCCATTGTGGCGCATGCTAGCTATTACTGGCTGCTACAGCGTCTACCGATACACACGGTCGCGCCGTCTGGCCTTATCATGGTGCTAATCGGAGTCATTGGTAGCGTGTTGATCCTCAAAGAACCCCTGGTTGAGGGTTTCATCATTGGTGGCCTTATGACACTGGGCGGCGTGGCAATCATCCTATGGCGCAATCGCGCACGGGCCAAACCTACGGCTCACGACCTTCATCCAGAGGGGCCAATGCCCTAGATAACACCAGAAAGCGTTACAAAGAATTCACAGCACCGCCAAATTCTCGTCATGTTTTAAGCCCATAAGGATGAAAAATAAGATGGTGAATGTGATGACGAAAGAATTGAGCTTTGAAGTGTGTGTTTTGATCGGGACGCTGGGAATTGCGGCCCTACTGATCGTCGCGCAATCTATGTAAATCACCCCAAAAGGCGGCGGCTGTCTAACCGAAATTTAAGCCGCCACCCCCAAATTCATGGCAGCGTCCCCCTTGGCGGGCGAGGTAGGAGCGACTAGGCTAGAGCTTCAACTTTGAAGAGTCGCCACCCTTTGACAATGCCCGTCACATTCTATGCGAACTTTTCGCCCTATCACGATGATGATCCGATATCGGATTTCTTTGATGATGATGCGCAGCGCGTTACCTCCATTATCGCGCTTGTCTTTGCTATTCATGTCGCACTTGTCTTCGCCCTATCATCGAATTTCATTGTCCCTGATCTTAAACCTGATGAGCCTGACCCGATCCCTGTGCAGATCGTCAGTTTTGAGGAACTCGCCCCTGTTGAGGAAACGCCGCCTCCGCCAGAGGTTGATCTGCGACCCGCTGTGCCAGCGCCTGCGACGGCCCCGCGTGTGAAGCCAAAGCCGCGTCCTCAACCTACTCCGCAGCCTGCTCCGACACCTCCGCCTCCCACACCTGAACCAGAGCCAGAACCAACGCCGCCTCCCCCCGCCGCCAGAGATTTTGGCGCAAGAGATCGTGGAGCCTGAACCTGAAGTTATTCTTGAACCTCTGCCCGAAATTATTCCCGAGCCGCTGCCTGAGCCTGTGATCGAACCCGTCATTGAGCCAGCTCCACCGGAACCCGAACCTGAGCCGATCGTGGAAATCTTTGAGCCTCAGCCTGAGCCTATTATTCAAGAGCCGATTGTGCCTGATCCAGAACCACAACCCTCCGAGTGGCGGCCCTATATTCCCCCTGCGCCAGAACCAGAACCCGAGGTCGAGATTGAGATTTTCGAGCCTCTGCCAGAACCAGACATTGCGCCAGACCCAACCCCATTTGTTACGCCGCAACCCACCGAGCAACCACCAGCTCCTGGACCTGTAATCGAAGAACCTCTGCCAGACTTACCTGATCTCGCAGATCTGCCGCCGCTGCCAGAGCCTGAAATCGTGCCGCCCGCCCCTACGCCAGCGCCAACACCGACGATTGAGCCGCCAAAGGTTGAGACCATTACGCCTGACACACCCGTGGTGACGACAGCGCCAACAGTCTTGGCCTCGCCAGACGCGCCGACAAGTTCGGAGGAATTGCAAAAGGCTGTACCGCAGTCACAATCTGATCCGTTTTTGGATTTATTGAAAAAAGACCGCCCGCTTAGGCCGACAAACCCCGGTGCAGGCGGAGCGCCGCGAAACCCAGCTATCGCTGGCCCTAGCAGCGGTGGCGGCAATATCGCCAATCCACCTGGTGGCGGTATGCGCCGCAATTCGCCTGGTAATTCAGGCTGGACTCTCGCGCCAGGCTCTTACGGAAACTCCCCTGGCAAGGGCTATGACGGTCTAACAATCGACATTCGGTGTCGCGAAGCGGGCAAAACTCACTTGGAATGTCCTGAATATCTGCGCCGTTTCAAAGGACGTGATGCGACGGGGTTTGAGAGCTTTAACGGGCTGGCAGGTCGCGGGACAGACCGTGGTCCGGGAGTATCCGCCACAAGCCGTACTATGGGGACGCAGAGACAACTTGCGCCTGAAATAGGCGGCAACTCGATCAATAATGGCGGCCCCTCTACAACTGTCCTAGACGACATTGGAGGGTTTAATAATCAGTTCCGCAACAATCCTATTCGTTCGCAAAACAAGCATTTCGATACAATCGAATTGCCAGACGCAGATGCCCCTGATCCAGATAAGTGGAAATTAGACCTCCTGCCGCCGCCAGAGGAATAGGCTACTGGACGCCTAGCTCTACGGTTGTTTTTAGGTTTTCTAGCGCCCGATCGTATTGAGCTTCTCGGCTTTTCAAATTCATTTTGCCGGCAATGCGGCCCAAATAGGGGAAGCCACCCAGATCAATTTCAGATTTAGTTAGTACCGTAACATATTCCTCGCCCTCATGGGATTGGATCGCATGTGTGGCGACGGCGTCTAACCCCGCCAGGTTGATATTTAATAAGACAAACTCTCCCGCCTGACTTTGCACAATCTCCTGAGATCCATAAGCAAACGCGCTGCTGCTACCCTGCCACGCCATAGATTGCCCCACGCCCTCATGCGCCCCGCCATAAGCGATGTCTGCGTCTCCGATCGCGGCATGCAAGACTGACCATTGCGGATAACGCGTCAGGTCGTTGAGATAGGGGAAAATCTCTTCGGGGTAGGCTTTGATTTGGACAGACCGTTCTATCGATTGTTTGGCAGGTAAGAAGTATCCGACTATGCAAAGGCCGATAAATGCCAATAATATTATGCCTATAATTCTAAACAGCCATTTCATGGCACGACTCCCACAGTTATCTTAGTCTCGCAAGGATACGTCGCGGCGTCTAGCCTTGAATTTCGGGTATAGGCGCTTGAGTCTTATCTAGCCGACAGAGCTATGGCTTGCGAGATGTGCCTCGCCGCGCCATAGTAAAACGGTCTTAAAGGAGCAACACCGATGTTGACCACGCTAATCTTGCAAGCCACCGCATCACTTCCCGATGATCAAACAATGATGGAAGAGGCTACCAGTTTTGCCATGCGCGGATTGAACCTCCTCGGCTCTCTCTTCTTGTTCGTGATCGGAGCCTTGGTTCTTATCGCCGTCGTGTTTTTTGTGATTGATGTTCTTCAGGTCAAAGATGCGGTGCGTCGAAACTATCCTGTTCTCGGACGGTTTAGAGAATTGTTTTCAAAGCTAGGTGAGTTTTTCCGCCAATATTTCTTCGCTATGGACCGCGAGGAAATGCCGTTTAACCGCGCGGAACGCGATTGGGTTTATCATGTGTCCAAGGACGGCAGTGATGTCGTGCCGTTCGGCTCAACCAAGCGCCTCGTGCCAGGCACCTCTATTTTTGCAAATGGCTTGTTTCCGAAACTCGATACTGAGGATAAATGCGAAGCGCCGCTCGTCATCGGTCCAGACAGCCCTAATCCTTATAAGCCGACCAGCATCTTTAATATCTCCGCTATGAGCTATGGCAGCCTATCCAAGCCCGCGATCCAAGCGCTATCCCACGGGGCGCAAATGGCGGGGTGTTGGCTCAATACGGGCGAAGGTGGAGTGTCGCCTTATCACCTCGAAGGGGAATGTGACATTGTTTATCAACTCGGCACAGCTAAGTTCGGCGCACGGAATGATGACGCGACACTCAATGAGGCCAAGCTCGCCAAACTCTGCGAAAACCCAGACATCAAAATGATTGAGATTAAACTGTCGCAGGGGGCGAAACCTGGCAAGGGCGGGATTCTGCCAGGCAAAAAAGTGACCGCAGAAATCGCAGAAATCCGTGGCATCAAAGAAGGTGAAAGCGCACTCTCTCCCAACCGCCATGTCGATGCGGGTACACCAGAGGAATTGCTCGACTTAATCGCGCAAGTCCGCCGTGTGTCTAAGCGTCCCGTCGGCATTAAATTTGTTGTCGGAAATATCACACCGATTATCGAATTGATGGATTTGATCAACAAGCGCGGCAAAGATAGTGCGCCTGATTTTGTAACGGTCGATAGCGGGGATGGCGGGACGGGGGCTGCGCCTCTGCCGCTTATTGATAATGTCGGCTTGGTGATCCGTGAAAGCTTACCGCTCATTGATGACTTGCTGATCGAAAAAGGCCTCCGCGACCGCATCGTGATCATCGCGTCTGGAAAATTAATTACCTCTGCAGATGTAGCATGGGCGTTTTGTGCTGGCGCAGATTTGGTCAATGCGGGTCGGGGTTTCATGTTCGCGCTGGGCTGTATTCAAGCCCTGAAATGTGATCAGAATACTTGCCCTACCGGTATCACAACACATGATAAGCGATTGCAACGCGGCCTTGATCCCTCCAACAAAGCCGTCCGCGTGATGAACTATGTCAAGACGATGCAAAAAGAAGTGGAGATGATTGCGCATAGTTGCGGCGTTGATAATCCTCGTGATCTAGGACGGGAACATTTGATGATTATACAAGCGAGCGGGCGGTCTAAACCCTTCGCGCAAGTCTGGGATAGCTCTCGCTATATGTAATGCGCTTTGGTTATAAAAAGGGAGCCAGTGGCTCCCTTGAATTAATTAATTTAATTTTCGAGTTGGCTTACTCGTCTTCTTCCAATGTCGCCAGCGCTTCGTCTGTCATGTCGAAATTATGGAAGACCGTGGAGACATCATCGCAATCTTCCAGAGCGTCAGTCAAACGAACGACAGCGGCCGCATGTTCGGGATTGTCGATCTCGTTCTGGCCTTTCCAGACCAAGTTGACAGACTTCGCTTCACCGAATTTTTTCTCAAGCTCTGCGGCAACAGAACCAAGGTCATCACGCTGCGTCCAGATCGTATGAACGGGTTCATATTCGTCCCATTGATCATCTGATGCCTCGTCCGTTTCCACATCGTCTGCACCCGCTTCAATCGCGGCTTCCATCATGCCGTCTTCATCGGTGATCTCTAGCGGATATTCGATTTTGCCCACTTGATCGAACATAAAAGCAACAGAGCCCGTCTCGCCGAGTGCGCCGCCATTTTTGGAAAACGCTGTGCGCACTTCCATTGCTGCGCGGTTACGATTATCCGTGCTAGCCTCGACGATAAATCCGATGCCGCCGGGGCCGAAACCTTCATAGCGGACTTCTTCGTAATCGTCTCCTTCGCCGCCCGCACCCTTATCAATCGCACGTTGGATGTTGTCTTTGGGCATGGACTGGCCCTTCGCATTGGACACAGCCAAACGCAGACGCGGGTTCATATCGGGGTCTGGCCCGCCCATTTTTGACGCAATCGCAATGTCTTTTGCGAGCTTTGAAAACAGCTTGGAACGGAGTTTATCCTGCCGCCCTTTGCGATGTTGGATATTGGCCCATTTTGAGTGACCTGCCATGCGGAACCTCTTTCATTATTCGATTTGTGGCGTAATAGGCGATTGCTCCCAAAGATGCAACGGCACGAGATTATCCGAACGCTGAATGCAACGATCACGACCCCAAGGCGTAGCTTGTTTAGGAGGGTTGTTATGACAGACTGGATTTTTCTACCACCAACGGCGATTGCGGGCGTTTTAGTTAGCGTTATTTTGACCTATCTTGGCCTCGTTGCGCTAACGCGAATATTTGGCATACGTAGTTTTTCAAAAATGAGCGGCTTTGATTTTGCTGTAACAGTGGCGTTTGGCTCAATCCTCGCCAGCATTGTTATGGCCAAAGATCCCCCCGTGCTGCAGGGCCTTCTCGCCCTCACTTCGTTATTTGTGATCCAATTTATATTTGCGACTGCGCGGCGGCAATGGACTTGGTTTAATCAGATGACAGGCAATTCAGCGCGCTTGATCATGGCCCGCGGCGTTATCAATGATGTCCAGCTAAAGAAGGCGAAGATGACGCGCGGTGACCTGATCGCAAAACTTAGAGAGGCCAATGCGCTTAATTTTGACGAAGTCGAAGCGGTCATTGCCGAAACGACAGGTGACGTTAGCGTCTTGCATCAAACTGGTGGCGACCTCACGATTGACCCCAAGGTGCTCGAAGGCGTGGTCGATAAAGAATTTTATCTCAAACGGCTTAAGGCTGACTAAACCACAGGCACTTGTTTAGCGAGTTGCCCTCCGACACGGATAGGCTCAATACGGTCCGCGAGACCTCTAGCATTTGTTTGAACAAACACACCACATAACGTGCCGTCTCCTGTGGCGGGCTCAAAACGCCCGCCTCGCATACGGGTTGTGAAGCGCCGTAGCGGCTCTTCTGTTTGCATCCCGATGATCGAGTTATAATCACCACACATACCAGCATCCGTTTGATAGGCTGTACCGTCAGGCAAAATACGCGCATCCGCTGTCGGCACGTGTTGATGCGTGCCTACAACGAGGCTCGCGCGGCCATCACAAAAATAGCCCATGGCGTTTTTTTCTGACGTAGCTTCCGCATGCATATCAACCAGCACAGCGTCTGCCACATCGCCTAGCGGCGCTGCATTTAACTCGCGCTCTACGGCAACGAAAGGATCATCCAAGGCGTCCATGAATACGCGGCCATGAACATTGATGACGAGCAAGTTATAGCCTTTGACATTAAATAACCCCGCCCCACGTCCAGGCACTTGGCCTTGCGGATAGTTGCAGGGGCGCAGGAGGCGCGGCTCGTTTTCAATCACGCGAATACCTTGGGCTTGGTCAAAGCTGTGATTGCCGAGAGTTAGAACATCTGCACCCGCTTCAAACAATTCATCCGCTGTGCTTTGCGTGATGCCAAAACCACCCGCTGCATTTTCGGCGTTGATCACAACGGCGTCTAGTCCCAGATCACCGCGCAAGCGCGGCAAATGTCGCACCACGGCGTGACGATCCGCACGCCCCACAACATCTCCAAAAAAGCTAAACGCATTAAAAAGCCTTAAAATACTGTTCCGTCAAAATCCCGTCGAGCCGATGGTCAAATTCATCCGTCGGCAAGTCGGGGGCTTCTTGCGCAGCATAGGCGATGCCGCAAGCAAAAACATCATGGCGCGACTTTAAGGTTGCCAGTGTGCGGTCATAAAACCCGCCGCCATAGCCGAGCCGCTTGCCTGTCATTGTGAAGGCGAGCATCGGCACAAGCACGAGCGTTGGGAGAACTTCAGCTTTGTCAGGAAAGGGCTCCCGCGTGTCATACGGGCCTTCTTTCAATGCGTCGCCCGGCGACCACGCACGAAACGTCAAAGGCTGTCCAACCGTAGGCGTGCAAGGCAGGGACAGCGTATATCCTTGCGCGTGAAGAGATTGCATCAATGGCCTTGGATCAATTTCGTTCTTCAGTGGCCAAATTCCCCCTATAACTAAAGGTTTCGTGAGCATCGATGCGAATACAGGATTTTGTAAGTGATTAATCACTTCTATGGGTGCCGTAGCGCAGTGTTCTTTGGCGGCATGGCGCCTTCGGTTTCTAGCAGTCCTGCGAGCGGCAGTTTTTTGATCAGCGATTGATGTCATAACGCCCTCTTGCCGCGCAAAAGGCGATTAATTCAAGCGAAACTTCGAGTTTCAGCCTAGATGAATATAGTTTTGAGAGGAAAAGTGACGGCCCCACCTGGTCCGTGGAAGCTTAAGAATCCTCGTGAACCAGTAGTTCAAGTGGGTGCCGGAATTACGCAGACCACGGTCTACGCAGAGCCAGCTCCCGAGGAGTATATTAAGGTCCGGTGGATTAGTGCCGCTCACGAAACCCGCAGAAACCGTCTTGCGCTATGTGGGCGCGAATACATGGTTTTGCAATAGAGATTTACGGATCACCCTCAGAAAGACGTGCGACAAGTCGTTCTATTTTTTCGGCTGCGCTTTCCAACGCATTGACAGATTTGGTCTCTGTGCGGGTGAGCGACGTAATGAGCTGTGTATTTTCAGACCGCAACTGGCCCGTTTTCAAGTCGACTTGTGCATCGACATTGGAATTGATGTCTTCTAATTCATCCAACAGCGTGATTCCCGCCATGACCATAAGGCGAATATCGCCGATCTGCCCGAACTGATTGGCCATAAGGTTCACACGATCATCGAGTTTTTGTCCCAATCGGATCAAGCGTTCTTCTTCGCCGTCCTCGCAGCCCATACCGTATTTGCGGCCATTTATGTTCAAACTGACTTTGCCCATATCTTTAGTCCTCATGCCCCAAAGCTGCGCGAACTTGCCTGATGACACGGTCCAGCTCTGCTGTTGTTTCGTCTGCCAGCTCTGTGAATTTGGCCTCGCGCTGCGCCATTTCTGTCTCAGCTTCAGCCAGTTTTGATTTGGTTTCATCTAGCTCCGTCGCTAGCCGTGCGCGATCTTCCGAGAAGTTGCCAGCCTCTTGCGCCTTATCTTCCAAACGACTCACTTTGGCCAAGAGCGGGTTGATGGAACCCTCCAAACTCTTCAAGGCCGATTGTAGCCGTTGTTGGGCAGTCTTCATGTCAGCGCTGTCAGTCATAATATCCGAACAATCCAATGAATTTTCCCTAGATTGGCGCAAGAATTGCCTTCAAACAAGTATAAATTATTGACTGTTACGCCGCGCACCTTCAAGTCGTTCGCAAAGCAGAAAAAGGGCCTTGGCAGAATGGCACTCAGAATTGCGATTAACGGCTTTGGCCGTATTGGGCGTCTCGTCGCGCGCGCACTCCATGAATACGATATTAAAGATGTCGAATTGGTGGCCATAAACTCACCTGGCGCGCTGGAAACATCCGTGCATTTGCTAAGATATGACAGTGTTCATGGGCGGTTTGGGACCACAGTTACTACGGAAGATGACTGGATTGATTTCGGGCGCGGCCGTGTTCACATGAGCCACCACCGCAATCCCGCTGACTGCAAGTGGGGTGAATTAGACGTCGATGTGGTCATGGAATGTACGGGTATTTTTCGCTCCCGCGAGACAGTGCAACCGCATTTTGATGCTGGCGCAAAGTCAGTGCTAATCTCCGCACCAGGTCAAGATGTTGATAAGACGATCGTTTACGGCGTCAATCATGCTGATCTGATGGCCAGCGACACTGTTGTATCTTGCGCGTCTTGCACCACGAATTGCCTCGCGCCAGTTGCCAAAGTCTTGATGGAGACGGTGGGTATCCGTCGCGGATTTATGACCACGGTTCATAGCTACACGCAAGATCAGCGGATTTTGGACAATTCCCACAAAGACCTCTACCGAGCCCGCGCCGCTGGCTTGAACATGATTCCGACCAGCACGGGGGCAGCCAAAGCGGTGGGCCTCGTGATACCTGAATTGGACGGCAAATTGTCGGGCTCTGCCGTGCGTGTGCCGACAGCCAATGTCTCCATGATCGACCTCGCTTTCCAGCCTGAGTTGAAAACGACCGCTGAAGAGATCAATGGCTATATGCGCGAGGCCGCCAAAGGCCCGATGAAGGGCGTAATTTGCTATTCCGAAAACCCGCTTGTTAGCTCTGATTTGAACCATGATCCCAATTCGGCAACATTTGCCAGCTTGCTGACGAAAGTGCTAGAAGGCGACCTTGTTAAAGTCATCGCGTGGTATGACAATGAATGGGGTTTCGCCAACCGTATGATTGATGTGGCCCGTGAAATGGGACGCGTACAGGCAGAATCTGCCTAATTGAATTTTGCCTAACCAGAAAGACTGATATGGATTTTCGCCGCCTAGAAGATGCCGACCTCAACAATAAAACTGCCCTTATCCGCGTGGATTTCAACGTCCCCCGCGACGCGAGCGGGAAGATCACCGACGACACACGGATCAACACGGCGCTACCCACAATACGCCATTTGCAAGACGCAGGTGCGCGCGTTGTCTTGCTAAGCCATTTTGGCCGCCCAAAGGGAGAGCCCGACACGGAAAACTCTCTGCGCTTCATGGCCGACGCCCTCGCAAAGCGTTTGGACAGTGAGGTACATTTCTCAGCCTCGCTAGAAGCAGATGCGTTAAAAAACCTACCCCCCTCGACGGTCGTTTTGATGGAAAACACCCGCTTTCACGCAGGCGAAACCAAGAGTGATCCCGCGCTGGCCAAGAAGTTCGCAGCGCTCGGCGATATATTCGTCATGGACGCGTTCTCTGCGGCCCATCGTGATCACGCCAGCAGTGCGGGCATTGCCGAGTTTCTGCCGGCCTATGCTGGCCTCGCCATGGAGCGGGAATTAGATCATATCAGCCAAGCGCTAGACCATCCCAAACCGCCCGTAATGGGCATCGTTGGTGGGGCGAAAGTGTCGACGAAAATTGATCTCCTGCAAAATCTGGTGTCAAAGCTCGACACGCTCGTGATTGGCGGTGGCATGGCGAATACGTTTTTATTCGCACAAGGCCACAGCGTTGGCGGGTCGCTTTGTGAGAAAGACCTCAAAGACACCGCGCTGCAAATGATGGCAACGGCGAAACGCGAAAATTGCGAGATTATTCTGCCCGTAGACGTCGTCGCAGCAGAAGCCTTCGCAGCCAACGCGCCTCATCGTGTATGTGGCTTGAACGAAGTTAAGTCTGACGAGATGATCTTAGACGCTGGCCCCGATACGGTGACGAAAATCCTTGACGCTATTGATGCCAGCAACACGTTAATCTGGAACGGCCCGCTTGGCGCGTTTGAAATTACGCCGTTTGATACTAGCACTGTCGAATGCGCAAAATATGCAGGCGAACGCTGTAAAGACGGTAAGATCATCGCCGTTGCGGGTGGCGGCGATACTGTCTCGGCCATGAAACACGCAGGCGCGGCAGACGACTTTACCTTTATCAGCACAGCAGGTGGCGCGTTTCTTGAATGGATGGAGGGCAAAACCCTTCCTGGCGTCGAAATTTTGAAAAAATAAATCGGAGTGAATACAATGGATCTGGCAGCATTACACGATATCGCCGTTCGTATGGTGGAGCCTGGCAAAGGCATCCTCGCAGCGGATGAAAGCACGGGCACAATCGGGAAGCGCTTTGCCTCGATCAACACGGAAAATAATGAGACCAACCGCCGAGATTGGCGCGAAATGTTGTTCCGCACAGAAACAGCCATGAATGACCATATCTCTGGCGTTATTTTATATGATGAAACCATTCGCCAGTCTGCCAAAGACGGCACGCCCTTCCGCAAACTGATTGAAGACGCAGGGGCAATACCGGGCATCAAGGTCGATATGGGCATCACCCCGCTCGCGGGTCGCCCTGGTGAAACAATCACGCAAGGGCTGGATGGTCTACGCGAGCGATTAGCGGAATATTACGAGTTAGGTGCGCGCTTTGCGAAATGGCGGGCGGTCATCGAAATTTCGCATCCCGATCAATATGTCGGCATGACGCCAAGCCGCGGCGGCATCAAAGCCAACACACACGCGTTAGGCCGCTACGCCGCGCTCTGCCAAGAAGCGAATATTGTCCCGATTGTCGAACCAGAAATCCTCATGGGCGGTTATCACTCCGTTGAGCGCTGTCACGAAGTCACGGAAAAAACCCTCAATTCGCTCTTCACCGAACTATACGAACAAGGCGTCGCCCTCGAAGGCACGATCCTTAAACCGAACATGGTCGTCGCGGGCAAGAAATGCAAAGACCAGCCCTCTCGGGAGGAAATTGCAGAACGCACGATCAAGGTCCTCAAAGACACTGTGCCGTCTGCGGTGCCGGGTGTCGCCTTCCTATCGGGCGGTCAAGAAAATGAAGAAGCGACGCGCAACCTTGATATGATGAACAAAATTGGCGGTTTCCCGTGGAAACTGACATATTCCTACGGTCGCGCTCTGCAGCAATCCGCGCTCTTTGCGTGGCAAGGTAAAGCCGAGAATTATGATGCGGCGCAGCTCGCCTTCAATCACCGCGCCAAGATGAACGGCCTCGCCAGTTTGGGCGAATGGAGCGCCGATATTGACGCAGAAGTCGACGCCTAACTCGCCCTGCCCTGAAAGCGCCTTTTCCCTGACATTTTAAGGCTTATTTTAAGCCCTAACAGGTATAAGTTGCGACAATTCAGGCTGAAGGTCATTCGGGTATGTGCGGAATAATTGGAATTGCAGGCCGTAGCACGGTCACAGAACGCCTCGTAGAAGGTCTCAAGCGGCTGGAATATCGCGGCTATGACAGCTCTGGCATTGCCATTTTGGATGGCGGTGAATTGAAGCGTGAACGCGCCGAGGGAAAGATCAAATCCCTCGAAGCCAAGCTTAAAGACGGCATGATCGACGGCCATACAGGCATAGCTCACACGCGTTGGGCCACGCATGGCGTCCCCAATGAGACCAACGCCCATCCGCATTTTTTCGGCCGCGTCGGCGTTGTACATAACGGTATTATCGAGAATTTCTTAGAGCTTCGCGCAAGTTTGCCGGACAATCATTTTCATACGGAAACGGATACCGAAGTTGTGGCGCATTTAATTGATGATGCCCTGACACGGGGGTTAGACTCCAAAGCCGCGTTTCAAGATTGCCTGAAAAAGCTCAGAGGCGCGTATGCTTTTGGCGTCATTATCGACGGCGTCAAAGACCAAATTTTCTGTGCCCGCGCAGGATCACCGCTGGCGATTGGGATCGGCGATGATGAAATGTATCTTGGCTCTGACGCTATGGCTCTGGCGCAGCTCACCAATCGTTTGATCTATTTGGAAGAGGGCGATTGGGCGATCCTAAGCCCTGATAGCGTAGATATTTTTGACAAGTCTGGCGCGTCCGTAACGCGTGCAGAAACCATTATTTCTGGCGGCCCTGCCATGGCGGAGAAAGGGAATTACCGCCACTTTATGCTCAAAGAAATCTATGAGCAGCCAGAGACCGTCGGCCGCACGCTCGCGAATTATGTGGACGAATTTAATTTAACTGCAGACTTGCCTGAGGGTTTGAACTTTTCAGAATATGACCGCATTGTTATTATCGCCTGCGGGACGGCATGTTATGCGGCCATGGTTGCAAAATACTGGTTTGAGCAATTAGCAGGCATTGCCGTGGATGTTGATGTCGCCTCAGAATTTCGTTATCGGCAGCCAGTCTTATCACCCAAATCGTTATTTATCGCGGTGTCCCAATCAGGCGAAACTGCGGACACCTTGGCAGCACTGCGTTATTGCAAAGACCACGGCGTTAGGACTGCAGCGCTTGTAAATGTCATGACATCCACCATGGCCCGCGAGGCTGATATTGCACTGCCTATCAATGCGGGGCCAGAGATTGGAGTCGCTTCGACGAAGGCTTTTACCTCACAATTAACTGCCCTCGCCTCGCTCGCTTTGTCGGCCGCGAAATCTCGCAAAGACTTGTCGCGTGATGCCGAGATTCGTTTAGCCCGCGCATTAATTAAAACACCGCGCAAGATTAAAGAGGCGCTAGAATTAGATGCACAAGTCGAACAGATCGCATTTGAGTTATCCAAGTCACGCAGCGCATTTTACTTAGGCCGTGGCAGCCAGGTCCCGATCGCGCTTGAGGGCGCATTGAAATTAAAAGAAATTAGTTACATTCACGCAGAAGGCTATGCGGCTGGCGAACTTAAACATGGGCCCATCGCGTTGATCGAGGACGGGACGCCCGTGATCGTCATCGCGCCCTATGATCCGCTCTTTGAAAAAACGATTTCCAATTTACAAGAAGTGGCTTCTCGCGGTGCGCGAATTATTTTAATTACCGATGATATCGGCGCAAAAAGTGCTGGTAATATGGCGAGCGAAACCATCGTCATACCAAGCTCTGATAGCTTCGTTGCACCCATAATCATGTCGATTGCTATTCAATTACTGGCGTATCATACGGCTGTGCATTTGGGCACAGATGTAGACCAGCCGCGCAACCTCGCAAAGTCCGTCACGGTTGAGTAATTAATTAATGTGTTTCCGCAAATAATTCTCGCCCGATAAGCCAGCGGCGAATTTCACTTGTTCCGGCTCCGATTTCCATCAGCTTCGCATCTCTTAGATAACGACCTGTTGGGTAATCATTGATATAGCCATTCCCACCTAGCATTTGAATCGCGTCTAGCGCCACAAGCGTTGCTTTTTCTGCAGCATAAAGAATACAGCCTGCCGCATCTTTGCGCGTTGTTTCTCCCCGGTCACAGGCCGCCGCAACTGCGTAAGTATAAGCCCGCGCTGTGGACAGCGTGACGTACATATCGGCCAGTTTCCCTTGCATTAATTGAAACTCACCAATGGCTTTGCCAAATTGTTTGCGCTCGTGAATATAAGGCAATACTGTGTCGAGACAGGCTTGCATTATTCCAACCGAAATACCTGACAGCACGACGCGCTCATAGTCGAGACCACTCATTAAAATTTCTGCGCCTTGACCCGTATTGCCGACAAGGTTCTCGTCAGAGACAAAGCAGTCTTCAAACACTAATTCACTTGTGTCAGACCCCCGCATACCGAGTTTATCTAATTTTTGTGCCGTCGAAAAACCTTCCATGTCGGGCGTGATGATAAAGGCAGAAATGCCTTTACTGCCGCCGCTAGGGTCGGTCTTTGCATAGACCATCAACACGTCAGCGGTGGGCGCATTGGTGATCCACATTTTATTGCCATTGAGCAAATATCCGCCCTGTTGCTTTTCGGCTTTTAATTTCATCGAAACCACGTCTGATCCGGCAGCAGGTTCGCTCATGGCAAGGCTACCGAGGTGTTCACCAGAGACTAATTTAGGGAGGTATTTTTCCTTCTGTTCATCATTTCCCCAACGGTGCAATTGATTGATACATAGGTTTGAATGAGCGCCGTAAGACAGGCCAACGGATGCACTCGCGCGGCTGACTTCTTCGACTGCGATGGTGTGTTCCAAATAGCCAAGATTGATGCCGCCATAGGCCTCGTCCACTGTAATTCCGTGCATACCCAACTCGCCCATTTCAGGCCAAAGGTCACGAGGGAATTCATTTTGGCTATCAATCTCTGCGGCGCGAGGCAGGATTTTATCTTGCGCAAATTTGTGAACGCTATCGCGGATCATCACCGCGTTTTCTGACAGGCCAAATTGAAGTGTCGGGTATGAAGTCGTCATTTAATTATCTTTCCAAAGCTAATTATTCTTCTCGAGCGTCAATAGAATTTCGCCGTCTGTTACCAAGCTACCTTCTGCGCAAGTCACATCTGACACGATGCCGTCACGCGGAGCATTGAGCGTCATTTCCATTTTCATCGCTTCCATCACAATAAGGGCCTCCCCCTCTTTGACGCTATCGCCCGCCGTCGCGTTTACAGAAATTATCTTCCCTGGCATAGACGCGGTCAAAGCGTGAGAAGACGCTGCCGCATTAGCCTGCGTGGGCGGTTTCCGAGTGATTTGATAAGGCCCGCCCTCTGCCATAATAACGAATGCATCATTCCTCAAATCAAAACACGGCGCAGCCGTTTCGTAAACGTCCCTCGGATCAGTCGGGAGTGACGTTTTGACTTTGCCCAAGACCTCACATTGAAGGCCGTTAGCTTTGTGACTATAGTGAAATGAAATCGCCTCACCGTTCACATAGTAAACTAATGTTGGCCCCGTTCGGCCATTTAGCCGCCAACCATCGGTCTGCGAAAACGGTGAATTATCTGATTTGGGTAAATGTTGATAAATATGAATGGCGAGTGAGCGCAAAGCCGTTCGGCTCAAAGGTTCAGTCCGCGACCAATTTGATAAATACTCCGCAATGAAGTTCGTATTAATAGCCGCGTTTTTAAAGGCAGGTTCATTGAGACAATCAATGAGAAAGTCCTTATTCGTTTTGACGGGATAAACATAGCTCGTGCGCAGGCTGTTTGTTAATGTCTGAATGGCTTTGTTGCGCGTCGTCGCATGGGCGATAAATTTTCCGATCATGGGATCGTAATAGATCGAAATTTCAGACCCTTTTTGAACGCCTGTATCAAGGCGGTAGCTCCCATCCAACGCCCCAAGCGATGGATGAAATACGTCAAGCTGTCCGACACTCGGCAGAAAATCATTGGCAGGATCTTCAGCATAGAGCCGAGCTTCAATCGCGTGACCACTCATCTTGATGTCGCTTTGCTTGGGTAGTTTTTCACCCTGCGCAACGCGTATCTGCCATTCGACTAGATCAAGGCCTGTGATCATTTCACTGACGGGGTGTTCGACCTGCAAACGCGTGTTCATTTCCATGAACCAGAACCCGTCCGTGCGAAGCTCGCCGGACCCGTCGACAATAAATTCCACCGTGCCAGCGCCAACGTAGTTCACGGCCTTGGCCGCTTTGATCGCCGCGTCTGTCATAGCTGTGCGCACAGCGTCCGTCATGCCTGGGGCTGGTGCTTCCTCAATGACTTTTTGGTGGCGGCGTTGGAGTGAGCAATCGCGTTCAAACATATGAACAACATGGCCATGAGCGTCCCCGAAGACTTGCACCTCAATGTGGCGCGGGCTTTGGATGTATTTCTCAATCAGGACAGCATCATTGCCAAAGCTGCTCTTGGCTTCGCGTTG
This sequence comes from Litorimonas sp. RW-G-Af-16, assembly GCF_048319245.1. Classification (GTDB taxonomy): domain Bacteria; phylum Pseudomonadota; class Alphaproteobacteria; order Caulobacterales; family Maricaulaceae; genus Litorimonas. The sequence goes on along the minus strand of NZ_CP166993.1, from coordinate 447,064 downwards.
GCAGGAGGCGAGCGATGCTTCAAAATCTGCCGCCGCATCGACTTTGCGCATGCCCTTCCCGCCGCCGCCCGCGACCGCTTTAATCAAGACGGGGTAGCCGATTTTATCAGCCTCTTTCCGCAGCACGTTTAAGTCTTGGTCTTTGCCGTGATAGCCGGGAGTCGTTGGCACGCCCGCCTTATCCATCAGCTTTTTAGCAGCATCCTTCAGGCCCATCGCCTCCATCGCATCGGCGGATGGCCCGATAAAGATCAAGCCCGCTTTTTCACAAGCTCGCACAAAACCTGGATTTTCAGAGAGAAAGCCATAGCCAGGATGGACTGCGTCTGCGCCAGTATCTTTAGCAGCCGCAATGATATTTTCGATAACGAGATAGCTCTCATTGGCAGGGGACGGGCCTATATGGACAGCTTCATCCGCCATTTGGACATGCAGCGCTTTGCGGTCTGCATCGGAATAAACCGCGACAGTTGCAATGCCCATATCCCGCGCTGTTTTTATAACACGGCAAGCAATTTCCCCGCGATTAGCGATTAGGATTTTGGTGATGGTCTTCGTCATGCCTACATCCTGAACACGCCGAAACGTGTGTCCTCTAGTGGCGCGTTAGCAGCCATGGCGAGGCCAAGGCCTAGCACGCGGCGCGTATCAGTTGGCGCGATAATGCCGTCATCCCAAATCCGAGAACTGGCGAAATAGGGATGCCCTTCCCGCTCAAATTGCTCAATGATGGGGGCTTTAAAAGCGTCGCGCTCGGCGTCGCTCCAATTCTCGCTTTCGCGATGAACGGTCGCCAGAACGCTCGCGGCCTGCTCACCCCCCATGATCGAAATTCGCGCATTGGGCCACATGAACATTAGGCGCGGTTCATAGGCGCGTCCGCACATGCCGTAATTCCCAGCGCCGTAGGAGCCGCCAATGATGATCGTAAATTTTGGCACTTTCGCACAGGCCACTGCATGCACCATTTTTGCTCCGTGCTTCGCAATGCCACCCGACTCCGCTTTGGACCCGACCATGAAGCCCGTAATGTTTTGCAAGAATACAAGTGGGATTTTCCGCTGGGCGCACAGTTCAACAAAATGCGCGCCCTTGAGAGAGCTTTCTGAAAACAGTACACCATTATTCCCAAGTATCCCGACTTGGTAGCCATGGATTTTCGCGAAGCCGCAAACGAGTGTTTTGCCATATAGAGCTTTAAATTCATCAAAATGCGAGCCGTCAACAATTCGCGCAATAACTTCACGGCAGTCATATGGCTTGCGTAGATCGGAAGGGATGACACCATTGAGTTCGTTTTCATCATAAGCGGGCGGCTCGACTTCTGACGGGGTATAGCTATGATCGGCAGGGCCGAGCGTTTTTACAATGTCGCGCGCAATTTGGAGCGCATGCGCATCGTTCTGCGCGAGGTGATCAGCGACTCCAGAGACGGAGGTATGCAACATGCCGCCGCCCAAGTCTTCGGCGGAAATTTCTTCATTCGTCGCAGCTTTGACCAAAGGTGGCCCCGCGAGAAAGATCGTGCCTTGATCGGCGACGATGACGTTTTCATCCGACATGGCTGGCACGTAAGCACCGCCCGCCGTGCAACTGCCCATCACGATACCTATTTGCGGAATACCCTCTGCGCTCATCGTGGCTTGATTGAAAAAACAGCGGCCAAAGTTATCGCGATCAGGGAAAATCTCAGCTTGGTGTGGCAGGTTCCCGCCGCCGCTATCGACCAAATAAATGCAGGGCAAACGGTTTTCACGCGCAATATCTTGAGCGCGACCTTGTTTTTTGCAGGTCAGCGGGAAATAGGTGCCGCCTTTGACTGTTGCGTCATTGCAGATGATCATCACCTCGCGCCCTGCTACGCGGCCTATACCCGTTATCAAACCAGCGCTTGGCACCTCATCATCATAGCTGCCATAAGCCGCCATTTGCGACAGCTCTAGGAAAGGCGTGCCGGGATCAAGCAGTCGCTCGACGCGTTCGCGGGGGAGCAGTTTTCCGCGTGCCAGATGCTTTTCGCGAGCACGCGCTGATCCCCCCTCTGAAATCTTGGAAACTTTTGCCCGTAAGTCATCGACAAGCGCTTGCATATGCGCGGCATTTTCCCGAAAGGTCTCACTATCAGGATTTATCTTCGATATGATTTTTGGCATAAGCCCTCCAGCTATTTGACTAGCGACATTTGATTTAGAACTCAATTCACCATAAATACAAAACCAACCTGTCGGACGACTAGAATTTTGCGCGTCCCCCGTCTTTGAAAGAGAATTATGTCTGATACCGCTAAGAATGATCCCGTCTGTATTGTAGGCCTCGCCCGCACGCCTATGGGCGCATTTCAAGGCGATTTCGCCAGCGTCTCTGCGCCGCAACTTGGCGCAGCAGCAATCAAAGCGGCCATGAGCGAAGCTGGCGTGAGCGCAGACAAGGTGGAGCAAGCGATCATGGGCTGCGTCCTGCCCGCAGGGCAAGGCCAGGCACCCGCGCGCCAAGCCGCGATTTATGCGGGACTGCCGCAATCAACCGAAGCCACGACAATCAACAAAATGTGTGGCTCTGGCATGCAGGCGGCCATTATGGCGCACGATGCGATCAAAGCCGGCAGCGTGGACATCGCTGTGGCTGGCGGAATGGAGAGTATGACAAACGCGCCTTACCTACTGCCCAAAGCCCGCGGCGGGATGCGTATGGGTGATCAGACAGTGGTCGATTCCATGATGTATGACGGGCTGACGGACGCTTACGAAGGCAATGCCATGGGCGTGTTTGCTGATATGATCGCAGCGGAATACCAATTCACGCGGGAGCAGCAAGACGCCTACGCCATCGAGTCTGTGAAGCGCGCAAAGACGGCGCAAGCTGACGGAAAATTTGACCGCGAGCTGACGCCCGTGACGGTCAAATCACGCAAAGGCGATGTTGTCGTCACCGAAGATGAGGGCCCCAAAAATGCGCGGCCTGAGAAAATACCAAGCCTCCGCGCTGTGTTCACCACAGACGGCACAGTCACAGCGGCCAATGCAAGTTCGATCAATGACGGCGCGGCGGCGCTTGTCCTGATGCGGCGTTCAGATGCGGAGAAAGGCGGCCATAAAGTGCTCGCGGAAATCGTCTCTCATGCCGCCCATGCGCACGCACCCGCTTACTTCACCACCGCGCCCGTCCATGCGATGAAAAAGGCGCTCGGCAAAGCGGGATGGGACAGCAAAGACGTAGACCTATGGGAAATCAACGAAGCCTTCGCCGTTGTCCCGATGATTGCTATGCAAGAGTTGGGATTGGACCACGATAAGGTCAATGTGAATGGTGGCGGCTGTGTTTTAGGTCACCCCATTGGCGCGTCAGGGGCGCGGATCATGGCTACCTTGATCGCAGAGATGGAGAAACGCGACGCAAAGAAGGGCGTGGCGTCACTCTGTATAGGCGGCGGCGAGGCGACAGCGGTGTGTTTGCAGCGAGACTAAGCCGCTAACTCTGAAAGCCATTCTTAACCTTGCTCTGCGAAGCTGACCTCCATGGCAGCTTTGCAGAAAATTCCCGCGCCAGAGGTCTTGGCTCTGTTCCTCGCTCATCTTTCGGGCGAGCGGCGCTTGGCGGATAAAACCGTATAAGCCTATCAGCAAGACCTCTCTGCCTTTCTGGGATTCACAGCGGAGCATTTGGATAAATCCCTCGCTTTGCCAGATTTGATCGCGTTGAAAGCCACAGATTTCCGCGCTTACCTCGCCCATAGACGGCGGGGAGATACGCCTTTGTCGCCTGCCTCTATCCAGCGGCAACTCTCCGCTATTCGGACATTTTACCGCTATATGCAGCGCCGCTGGGATGCGCGGAATGACGCCCTCCCCCTGATCAAAGGCCCGCGCGTCAAGCGGCCTCTGCCCAAGGCGTTGTCTATCGACAATGCAAAAGCACTTGTTACAGCGGGCAGTTTTGACGATGTGCCCGGATGGATAATGGCGCGGAATGAAGCTGTGTTGATGCTGTGCTACGGCGCAGGATTGCGGATCTCTGAGGCGTTGGGTTTGACGGGGGCCGACATGCCCCTAGGTGACCGTCTTCAACTGACAGGTAAAGGCGGGAAAGATCGCGTTATTCCGATCCTGCCTGTCATTGCGAAAGCCGTGAACCAATATCTTTCACTTTGTCCGCATGATGTGCCCCACGATCAGCCTATCTTTCGAGGGCTGCGCGGCGGGCCACTGTCTGCGCGGATTATCCAGGGTGAAGTGCAGAAATTACGCGGGGCTCTGGGCTTGCCTGAAAGTGCGACACCCCACGCTTTGCGCCATAGTTTCGCCACGCACCTTCTGGCGGGAAATGGCGACCTGCGCACGATCCAGCAACTCCTCGGCCATGCCAGCCTGTCAACCACCCAACGCTATACCGATGTAGACGCCGCCAGCCTGATGAATATACATCAAAAGGCCCACCCGCGCGCTTAGGCCTTCGAGAGTACGGGCCGCACAGCGGGGATCGCATATCTGGAAGTCATGCGTTCAGTTTTGAACAGCACCTCTTGAGGGGTTTTTATTGACACAGGGGGCGCTGGCAGACATTGCGCCTATATATTTCATTAAAGGAATTTATTATGTCTGCTAGCCTCTTTCAGCCTTTTACCTGTCGCGGCCTCACCTTGCCTAACCGAGTTGTGATGGCACCAATGACACGCAGCTTTTCACCAGGTGGTGTGCCCGGCGAGAATGTTGCGGCCTATTACGAGCGGCGAGCGCAGCATGACGTTGGATTGATCCTGACGGAAGGCACAGTGACGGATCGCGGCGGTGCATCGAATGACGTCAATATTCCGCACTTCCACGGGAAAGACGCCTTGGCAGGCTGGCAAGCAGTGGCAGACCGTGTTCACGATGCTGGCGGACGGATCGCGCCGCAGATTTGGCATCAGGGACTTGTGCGCAAACCTGGCACAGGCAATTTTCCAGACGCCCCATCCGACAGCCCGTCTGGCCTCACGCATAATGGCAAGCAAGTCACCCCGCCACCGTCGGAGGAAGACGTTGCCGATATGGCGAGCGCCTATGCGCGTGCCGCCAAGAACGCGAAAGATTTGGGCTTTGACGCGATCGAAATCCACGGCGCGCATGGCTATTTGATTGACCAGTTCTTCTGGGACGTCATGAACCAGCGTGAGGACCGTTATGGCGGCAACCTCGTAGACCGCGCGACTTTTGCCGCTGACGTGATCCGTGAATGTCGCAAAGCTGTCGGCGATGATATGCCGATCATTCTGCGCTTTTCACAGTGGAAGCAGCAAGATTATACCGCGCGATTGGCCGATACCCCGCAAAAGCTAGGCGCGTTTTTGGAGGTCTTTAAAGATGCGGGCGTGGATATGCTGCACTGCTCGCAACGTCGTTTTTGGGAACCTGAATTTGCAGAAGAGAACGATCTCAATCTTGCGGGATGGGCGAAGAAACTCACAGGACTACCGACAATCACAGTGGGTTCAGTCGGTCTGTCATCTGACTTTTTCGGGGCCTTTCAGGGACAAGCATCCGAAGCAGCGTCACTAGATGAATTATTCAATCGCTTGGAAAAAGGTGAATTTGATCTGGTCGCGGTGGGACGTGCGCTTCTGAACGATCCTGAATGGGTTAGCAAAGTCAAAGCGGGTGAGTTTGATAAGCTCAAAGATTATGACGGGGAAGCGCTTAAAACGCTTTATTAAGAGACAAAAAAGGGCGGAATAATCCGCCCTTTTATTTTCTGTATTTAATTATTCTGCGGCGTCCGCCAGAGGAATTTTGATGCGGTTGAGCATTTCCTTCGGGATGACTTGCCAGAACTTTCCGCGCTCCAACTCCCACTCATTTAGGACTTTCTTGGAGAACTCGGAGCCTGTCTGTGCGGCGTGGCGGCGGATGAGGTCTTTTAATTCTTCCTCGTAATGCTCTGATGCGAGGCGCTGCCAGACGATGCTGTCAGGGTTGACGGCGCGTTCAAAGGCATCGTCTTCATCGTAAACATAGGCCATGCCGCCTGTCATGCCTGCGCCGAAATTATCCCCGACAGAGCCCAATACGACAACAATGCCGCCCGTCATATATTCGCAGCCATTGGTACCAAGACCTTCGACGACTGATACAGCGCCAGAGTTTCGCACCGCAAAGCGCTCCCCCGCCCGACCTGCTGCCATGAGTGTGCCCTTGGTCGCGCCGTAGAGGCATGTATTGCCGATGATCGCACTGCTATGGGCATCAATCGGTGTGCGACCTTGCGGCGATACGATAATCTCAGCGCCAGAAAGACCTTTGCCGACATAGTCATTACTATCGCCGTCCACAATGATCCGAAGCCCTTGCATACCAAAGGCTCCCAAAGATTGTCCCGCAGACCCGCGCAAATGCACCGTCAATTGACCATCAGGCAGGCCTTCTGCCCCGAAAGTTTGATAGATGTGCGAACTTGTTCGCGTGCCAACCGCGCGGTGCGTATTTTGCACGGCATAGGTGAGATGTAGCTTCTCGCCCCGTTCAAAAAACAACCCCGCATCTGCGATGATTTGTGTATCCAGCGTCTCTGGCACCTCAATACGTTCATGACGTGTGTCTTCTACTCTCGCATTATCAACACGCGCCAAGACAGGATTTAGATCAAGATCATCGAGGTTTTCCGCCCCGCGGCTCACCTGCATTAACAGGTCCGTGCGACCTACAATTTCATCAATCGTTTCGACCCCGAGGCTGGCCAGAATCTCGCGTACCTCTTCGGCAATGAAAGTCATCAGGTTAATCACTTTTTCTGGCGTGCCGGTGAATTTCTCGCGTAGGCGTTCGTCCTGCACACACACACCGACAGGGCAGGTATTGGAGTGGCACTGACGCACCATGATACAGCCCATAGCCACGAGCGAGAGTGTGCCAATACCGTATTCCTCCGCACCCAGCATGGCAGCAATGACAATATCCCGACCTGTCTTCAAGCCGCCATCTGTGCGCAAAGTGACTTTGTCGCGGAGGTTATTGAGCGTCAGAATTTGGTGGGCTTCTGACAATCCTAACTCCCACGGAATACCTGCAAATTTCAAAGAGGTGTTTGGCGACGCGCCCGTGCCGCCATTATGACCCGCAATCAAAATCGTGTCGGCTTTCGCTTTCGCCACACCCGCTGCGATCGTGCCAACACCCGTTGAGGCGACCAATTTCACAGCTACGCGTGCGATCGGGTTGATCTGCTTGAGATCATAAATCAGCTGCGCCAGATCTTCGATCGAATAAATATCGTGATGCGGCGGCGGGCTGATCAGTGTCACGCCAGGTGTCGCATTTCGGAATTTCGCAATCATCTCTGTGACTTTAAATCCAGGCAGTTGCCCACCCTCACCTGGCTTTGCACCTTGGGCGACTTTAATTTCGATCTCGCGACATTGGTTGAGATATTCCGCGTTAACGCCAAAGCGACCTGACGCAATCTGTTTAACGGCAGAGTTCGGGTTGTCACCATTTGGCAGTGGCTTATACCGCGCGCGGTCTTCGCCGCCCTCACCTGACACAGACTTGGCCCCAATGCGGTTCATCGCGATGTTGAGCGTGCCGTGAGCTTCTGGCGACAACGCGCCGAGGGACATGCCTGGCGTATAAAAGCGACGACGAATTTCGTTGACGCTTTGCACACGTGACAGCGGCAGCGGCTTGCCGACCGGGCGGATATCGAGCAAATCGCGAATTTGGATCGGCTTTTCACTGTTCACCACGTCGGCATATTTCTTGTAAAGCTCGTAGTCCTCACGGCCGACAGCCTCTTGCAGCATGTGAATCATATCGGCTTGATAGGCGTGACGTTCGCCCTTGGCCCGCACACGGTAGAGCCCGCCCACTGGCAGGCGCACCACGGCGCTATCATAGGCTGCTTCATGCGCCTCGAGGATTTTCGCCTCTAGTCCTGACAGACCAATGCCTGAAATACGGCTCTTCATACCGGGGAAGTTTTCACCGACCAGTGCGCGCGATAAACCCAAGGCTTCAAAGTTATTCCCGCCGCGATAGGACGAAATAACAGAAATTCCTGACTTCGAGATAATCTTCAGCAAGCCGCCTTCAATGGCTTTTTTATACTGCGCCACAGCTTCGTCTGTGCCCATATCGAGTAGGCCGCGGCCCACGCGTTCCGATAATGTATCTTGCGCCATATAGGCGTTCACCGCTGTCGCACCCGCCCCGATCAACACAGCAAAATAATGAGTGTCCATGCACTCGGCCGAGCGCACGAGGATAGAGCAGGAGCTTCGTAGCCCCGCATTGACGAGGTGCGTTTGCACGGCCCCAACACAAAGAATAATCGGCGCGGCGGCTTTGTCCTCATTGACGTATTCGTCTGTCAGAACGATGTTCTCAACGCCCGCTTTCACAGCGTCTTCAGCTTCCTGTTTGATCCGTGCGAGCGTGTCCTTCAGGGCGCTGCCTTGCGCTTTGTCCTGCGTGATCGCGATATCGAATGTGCAATCAATCTCGCGGATTTTCTTCGGTCCGACCATTGTGGCGAAGCGTTGAAACATGCCGGTTGTCATGACTGGGCTTTCCAGCACGAGCATTTCCTTGGTCTGGTCTTTGCTTTCGGCCAAGATATTGCGGAGGTTGCGGAAGCGCGTTTTCAGGCCCATGACGCGCGTTTCACGCAGCGGGTCAATCGGCGGGTTCGTCACTTGCGAGAAGTTCTGACGGAAGTAATGCGATAGCGGACGATAGATGTCTGATAGCACGGCCAACGGCGTATCATCGCCCATTGAGCCAATACTTTCCTTGCCCATCTCTGCCATAGGCGAAAGAATTAATTCTTGATCTTCCAGCGTTTGACCGCAGGACATTTGGCGGCGGACAAGGTCTTCACCTTTGAGAGTGATGACTTCTGGACCTGCCAATTTGTCGTCGAGATTCACCGACTTCTCGAGCCATTTTTTATAAGGCCGCTTCTCTGCCAATTCGTCGAGGATTTCTGCAGAATTGTAAAATTTACCCTCGTCCAAATCGACAGCGATCATGCGCCCAGGACGGATTGCACCTTTTTGGACAATGTCTTTTTCGTCCATTGGACACATGCCTGTCTCTGATCCTACAGCGAGGATGCCGTCCTCAGAAATGGCGTAACGCAGGGGGCGTAGACCATTGCGATCGAGGCCCGCCATGCACCAGCGCCCGTCATAGGCTGCCAAGGCGGCTGGCCCGTCCCACGGCTCCATCACCGCGTTGCAATATTCATATAGCGAGCGCCAGCTGTCGGGCATCAGGTCGCTACGTTTGGAATAGGCTTCGGGCACGAGTAGCGTCTTCGCCATGGGCGCTGTGCGGCCTGCGCGGACGAGTAATTCAAATGTCGCGTCGAGCGCGGCTGAGTCAGAGCTACCTTTCTGAATGACAGGCTTTACGTCTTCGGCGCGATCTCCAAAGGCGGAACTCGCCATCTTAATTTCATGGCTCTTCATATGGTTCGCATTGGCCTTTAGCGTGTTGATCTCGCCGTTATGTGCCAGCATGCGGAAGGGCTGCGCGAGCCACCACTGCGGAAACGTGTTGGTTGAATAACGCTGATGATAAATCGCAGCACGCGACACGAAGCGCTCATCCTGTAGGTCGGGATAAAACGCATCAATATCTTCGGCGAGGAACATGCCTTTATAGATGATCGTCTGCACAGAGAGCGAGCAAATATAGAAACTCGGGATTGCGGCGGCGATGACTTGTTTTTCGATGCGGCGGCGAATGATATAAAGCTCGCGCTCTAGCTTGTTACCTTTGCGGCCTTGCGGATCGCGGAACAAGACTTGCTCAATATCGGGGCGGGTCGCTTTGGCTTTTTCGCCAATGACATCAATATCAATCGGTACTTGGCGCCAGCCATAAATGTAGAAACCCTCGCGCAAAAGTTCCGTCTCAACGATGGTCCGCGCGGCTTCTTGCGCACCAAAATCCGTGCGCGGGAGAAAGATCATACCAACGGCGATCTTGGCCGAAGTCGGTTTATGCCCTGTCCGCTCGACTTGAGCTTTGAAAAACTCTTGCGGAATATCTAGGCGGATACCTGCGCCGTCACCCGTTTTACCGTCCGCATCCACCGCGCCGCGATGCCAGACATTCTTCAAAGCTTGCAGCGATTTCGCCACCACATCCCGACGAGGCGTACCATCAATAGACGCCACAAGACCCACGCCGCAATTCGCGTGTTCATCCGCAGGGTCATAGGCGTGCGCTTCAATCAGCGCGTCACGTTTTGTTTCGTAATCATTAAGCCAATTTGTCATCTTAGCTGTCCTCTTCCGCGCTGTAGAGCGCAAATACTTCCGCGCCCGTTAAACGCTCTCGTTCCCCTGCGAAGTCGTAAAATGCAGGTTTTTGTTCAATAAAAAATTCTTTGGTGATTTTGACGTCGTCGGAAATGCCATCGACAGCACCCGCGCAAACAGTCATCTTACTATGATCTTCGATCAATCGGTAAAACAAGCTGCTGCCACATGTTTTGCAGAACCCTCGCTCGGCCCAGTCTGAATTCTGAAACCACGCTAGAGTTTTATCGCTTTTGAAATCGACTGCGGAAAAATCGAGGCTGATATTTGGTCCACCGCTCCAGCGTCGACAGTCCGCGCAATGACAGCTATCCAAATGCGTTGGCGCCGCGACTGTAAAGCTGACTCCTCCGCACAAGCATTTTCCGTTTAAGGCGGCCACGCTTTACTCCGCCGCGACTTTTTGATCGGCTTTTTCGAGCGCGCGGAGATAGCCGTGCATGTGCGCAGCGGCGTCGCGGCCTTCTCTGATGGCCCAGACCACAAGGCTGGCCCCGCGTGCAATATCGCCTGCTGCGTAGACGCCGGGCAAATTCGTCTCAAACGTCAGAGGATTGACCCGCAGTGTACCCCAACGTGTCACCGTCAATTCTGGCGACAAATCTTTCATGTTTTCTGGCGAGAAGCCGAGCGCCTTGATGACCAAGTCAGCTTTAACATCAAAATCACCATCCGGGATCGCCTCAACACTTTGGCGGCCAGACGCTTCTTTTTTGCCCAAGCGCATTTTATCGGCCCGCACGGCGGAAGCTTTACCGCCATCATCATGAATAGACTTCGGCGCGGCGAGCCATTCAAACGTCACGCCTTCTTCTTGCGCATTAGCCGTTTCGCGGCGGGAACCTGGCATGTTGGCGTGGTCTCGACGGTAGAGGCAGGTCACGGATTTTGCACCTTGGCGCACAGCTGTCCGCACGCAATCCATGGCCGTATCTCCGCCGCCGATGACGACTACATCTTTGCCTTCGGCTGTTTCTGATTTGACTGTGTCGCCCAGCCCGCGCCGGTTACTATCGATCAGGAATGGAAGTGCAGCCGTGACTCCGTCAGCGCCAGAGCCAGGGCAGTCCAAATCACGCGCTTTATAAACACCTGTTGCAATCAGCACGGCTTGATGCTTTTCGCGTAATTTCGCGAATGTTATGTCCGCGCCGACATCACAGTTCAGCACAAATTCAATGCCGCCATCTTCGAGGCGTTTGATCCGACGCTGCACAATTTCTTTGTCCAGTTTGAAGTTCGGGATACCATAGATCAGCAATCCGCCCGCGCGGTCATGACGGTCATAAACAGTCACTTGCCACCCTTGCAGACGCAGTTCTTCCGCCGCCGCGAGACCCGCAGGCCCAGCGCCAATAATACCAACAGACCCAGCGCGTTCACGGCGCGGCGCAATCGGCTCGACCCAGCCTTTTTTCCATGCTGTATCCGTGAGGTAGCGCTCAACAGAGCCAATCGTAACTGTGCCGTGCCCCGATTGTTCGATCACACAAGAGCCCTCGCAAAGGCGGTCTTGCGGGCAAATCCGTCCGCAGATTTCTGGCATATTATTCGTCGCCGCAGACACACGATACGCCTCCTCCACGCGGCCCTCTGCTGTCAGTTTTAACCAATCAGGAATATTGTTCTGAAGCGGACAGTGGTTTTGACAGAACGGGACGCCGCACTGGCTACACCGCGAAGCCTGCTCCTCAGCTTTGACGTCAATGTAATCGCCATAGATTTCGAGGAAGTCGTCTTTCCGCTCTTGGGACTCCCGTTTTTTGGGCATATCCCGCTCGGTATCGACGAATTGCAGCATCTTGCTAGACATGTCTTTTCCACTCACATTTTGGATGTTCGGTATTTTGCCGTGTTCTTAGCGCGTGCTATACTGAAAGATAACGCAGATTGCAAGATGCGACAATTTGTCATAAATGGATAAAAATAAAAATTATGAATTCACGTATAATATTGTTTTTATTAGTAAGTTTTGGATTTTCTTGGGCTGTCGCCACAGGTCTCTATTTTCTTCCTGAAAATAAATCAGCCCTCAAAGGTGGGCTCACGTTCCTCTACATGTGTGGCCCAGCTATTGGCGCACTCATCTGTGCTTGGCGTTTTAATGCAGGAAACAGGATTGCGGCACTCGGGTTGAGATTGCGGTTTAACCGGTGGCTTTTCCTCGCTTACCTCATCGGGATAATTTTGGTCATGGGTTCCACAGCCTTAGCTTTTTTATTCAGCGACATCAGCGCAGTTCAACCCGTCATCGGATATAGCGCAATCTTGAAAGAGTCGGGCGTTGATGTGGGAAATATGCTGACCACTATGCCCTATGGCAATCTCATTTTAATCGGGCAGTTCTTGATCCTCGCACCGTTACTAAACATTCCCTTTATGCTCTCTGAGGAGCTGGGATGGCGCGGTTGGCTCTGGCACGAAATGCGGCCAAAGGGTTTTTGGTATGTAACCCTTTGGACGGGGCTTTTTTGGGGTATTTGGCATGCCCCTGTAATCGCGATGGGGCATAATTACCCAGACATGCCAGTTTTCGGGCCAATTCTTTTTACAGCATTCTGCCTGCTCTACAGCCCAATTTTTTCATATATTCGAGAGAAGTCAGGCTCAGTTTGGGGCGCCTGTATTTTGCATGGTGCAACCAACGGCGCAGCCGCATTAGGGCTCGCAATCCAATCTTCCATAGACTTACCCTGGCGGGGCGTCGTTGGCATAGGAGGCTTTGTTATCTTGTGCGGATTTACGTTGTTCGTTTTTTACAAAAAATCTGTAGAAAAAAGGGCGTTAAATCCCGCTGCGTCATAAGAAAGCCGTAACATTCCCGCCTTAGCATAGCAGTATGGATTGGTTACATCTCATTTTGCTGGCGATCATACAGGGACTAACGGAGTTTCTGCCGATTAGCAGTTCCGCGCATTTGATTTTGCCCGCGCAGATTTTTGGCTGGGAAGATCAAGGCGCGATGATCGACCTGATGGCGCATTTCGGAACGCTATTCGCTGTCATTGCCTATTTCCGCCAAGATGTCGGGCGCATCCTGCGTGGCTTTGTTGATCTGTTGCAGCGCAAACTGAACACAAATTCTGCCTTGGCCCTGAACCTGATCGTCGCAACACCGCCCGCAATCGCCTTTGGCGCGTTTTTGGAATTGGGTGGCTTTGCAGACGCACTGCGTTCCCCATGGATTATCGCCACGACCTTTATCGTTTTTGGGATTGTGCTGTGGCTGGCCGATATTTGGGGCAAGCGGGTCAAGACAACCGAAGAGCTTTCATGGAAAGGCGCGTTCACGATTGGCCTTGCGCAATGCCTCGCTTTGATCCCCGGCACATCACGCAGCGGCATTACGATGACAGCAGCGCTTGGACTTGGCCTAACCCGCGTGGAAGCGGCAAGATTTTCAATGCTGATGAGCTTGCCGATTATAGGCGTGGGCGGCGCATATGCGATGCTTAAACTTGCGACAACAGAGGGCGGCGCAGGAAGCCTCACCCAAGGGATCGTCGTGGCAGGTCTCTCCTTTTTGGTTGCCTATGCCACCATTGCTTTCTTTATGAAATTCGTCAGCCGCCTCGGCATGTTGCCCTTCATGCTATATCGGGTTGGCTTTGGAATTATTTTGTTAATTTGGATGGCTGGCACGTGAGAGGAATTTAATGCGTCAACTGCGTCTACCAACTTTACAAATCACCTCTGATTTGCTTTGCCATGTCCCTATGCGCACATGTCTTGCAATATTGGCGGCTTTTTGCCTGTCCTACTCGCCGTTGAGCGCGACTGCGAATGATCGTGCAATGCCTGATATGGCCGTGCCGAGCGCCCCTGTTCGTATCAACACCGCAGAGATTGATCGCCGTGCAAGCTTGCTAATGGGACAGCTTGAAATGACGGGCATGTCTATTGCGATTGTCGAGAACGGCGAAATAGTTTTCGCCAAAGGCTATGGCGAGCGACTGCGCGATAGCGGTATGACAGTCACTGAAGATACAATTTTTCGTTGGGCGTCGGTCTCCAAAGGTGTGGCAGCACACGCACTCCTGTCATTTGTCGAAGACGGCGAGATCAGCTTGAATGACGCCGCTGAACCCTTGGCACCGTCATTGCACTTACCGCCCACGGAAACCCCAGTCAAACTTGGGCATTTGCTAACGCACCAAGTCGGACTGACTCGAAATGCTTATGACGGGAAAATTGAAGGTGGACGGTCAGCCAGTCGCTCTCGTAAAGACCTGGGCGCCCTTGGATATATTTGTCCACCAGGCACGTGTCACACCTATCAAAATGTTGCCTATGACGCGATGACCGAGGTGATCGAAGGGAAAGCAAAACTGCCTTATAAGACCGTAGTCAAGCAGCGCATTTTTGACCCGCTTGGCATGGAGAGTGCGAGCTTGACCTATGAAGGTTTGGTCGGTTCGAAAAACTGGGCGCGGCCACATTCGCGCTTTGGGGACCGCATAAACCGCATTAAACCGAATTACTACCGCGTGCCAGCGGCGGCGGGGGTCAACTCCTCTGTCAAAGATTTAGCGAAATGGATGATCGCGCAAATGCCTGGCGAAACCATCTTTCCTGAGGCGCGCCTCACGGCCATACAAACACCGAAAGTCAAAACTCTGCGTGAACAAAGATTTCTCAATCGTCGGTTTAGGGATTTGCAAAACGCACATTACGGCCTCGGCTTCCGCACTTATGATTATCACGGGCACAAGGTCGTTGGGCATCGCGGGGGTGTCGAGGGCTATCGCGCGCTGATGCTATTTGATCCAGACCGCAAAGCGGGCATCGCGATGATGTGGAACAGCCCGCATACGCGCCCGATTGGGTTGCAAATGGAATTTCTCGATCAGCTATACGGACTGCCGCAGCGGGACTGGTTGCGTCTGAATGAGACTGGTTAGTTGACTGCGCTGGCTGCTATCCCGTTCGCGGGAAAGTGACCATAAATTGCGTGCCGTTTTCATCGGATTTAATTAACTCCAAGTCGCCGCCTTGCGCCTCGGCCAGTTCTTTGGATATTGACAAACCCAGGCCCGTGCTGCCGACGCCCTGCCCGCCTTTAAAAGCTTGAAATAAATTTTCCCGCGCCCGCTCCGGAAGGCCGGGGCCGGTATCTGTCAACGTGACCATAACCCGTTCTTCCGTCGTATCAGCCGCGACTGTAATTTGCCGTTCGCGGCTATCCTTCATCGCTTGAGCGGCATTGCGAAACAGGTTGTGGAAAATGCGGTAGGCATGGTCAGGGTCCGCGAAAGCGGTTAATTCTGACGGGACTTGGTTCGCGAAGTCCACAAATGGGAATTGCTCCAGCACATCTGCGGCCACTTCGCCGAGCAAGAATGAGAGTCGAACATGTTGCGGTTCTGGATCAGCCGTGTCGGCGCGAGAATATGCCAAGACGTCTTCGGATAAGCTAACGCCGCGCTCTACTGTACGCGTCAGTTTCTCCCCCATATCTTTGACTTTTGGGTCTGTGTTCATGCTTAGGCGGTCAGAAATCAACAGGGCGGATGTCAGGACATTGCGCAGGTCATGATTGATTTTTGCGACAGCCAACCCCAGCCCCGCCAAGCGTTCACGTTGTCGAAACGCAGCCCGAAGTGATTGTTTCATATCAAAAAATTCACGCTCTAATTGCCCAATCTCGTCTTGGCGAAAACGTGGGTTATTGAGGTTTCGACGAAGCTGCGGAGCATCACGAAAGGCTGTCATGTCATTCGCGAGTTTTTGCACGGGCCTAATAATAAGGGCCGCCATAGAGAAATAAATTAAGGCACCTGTTATGAAAGCGATCAACAAAGACAGTAGCAATATACGCTCGAAAAAGTCGCGCATTGCCCAGCGTAATTTTTCGCGCGGAATAATTAATTCCAACGCCTCTTGGCCCTCCACGGGACTGGCCGCCAACACGCGGATGTAACCTTTCGCTGGACCAAAAAAGTCTATGAAAGCATCTCGAAACCTTGGCAGTCGTTGTTTTTCACGCAGATCAACAAAGCGCATTTCGCCTGCCACATCTGTTGGCGGACTGCCCAGAACCAATTCCGTCATGCCGTCTCGTTTTGCCGCCATCATGACAACGTCCGTATCTTCCATAAATCGCTTGGTCAGCATGTCAGACGCCTCATAACCCGGTACACCTGTTAGAGCTTCGGAGAGCAGTCCCGCCTGCTGCGCCCGCTCAGCCAGCCAGTCTTGACGAAAAATCGCGGCACTTGGCACAAAGAGAAACAGCTCGGCCAGCAACACAAAACCAATCGTCAGCAAGAGCAACTTGCTGGATAGGCGTTTTGAAATGAAGCGGTCGATCATAATTTTGCTTAATGCGAGGTCGCGGCTATGCCTAGTGGAACTTCGTCCAGAAGCCCGCTAATTTGCGCGTTTTATCGCTAAAGACTGTTTCGGTATAATAGGAACTTGCGGCGCGTTTGACGACTTCTGATCGGGTTGGATAGGGCGAGATAATCTGCGCCAATCCTGCGATCTTAATGCCGTTACTCATGGCAATACTTAGCATGTGAATAATCTCGCCTGCATGCTCTCCGACGACAGAGCCGCCGAGCAACCTCTTATCTTTGCCGACAATTAATTTCACCCCGCCATGGGTCGATCTTTCCGCAATCGCGCGATCATTTTCGTCAAATTCAAAGTGCAGGACTTTATAATCCAGCGCCTTTTCTTTAGCCTCCGCCTCGCTCATGCCAATATTGGCAAGCTCTGGCTCGGTATAGATCGCAGCGGGCATGCGGTTGGTTGTCGCCTTAGAGAACATCCCCCCGATAACAGGCGGCATAAAATAGAAATTCTTGATGATCTGTCCGGCATGAAAGCCTGCGGCGTGGGTCAGCCCGCCCATGCCTTTCACAACGTCGCCAGCGGCATAGATGCGCTTGTTAGATGTACGCAGCGTATCATCCGTCTCGATCCCGCGCTTGTCGTAATTCACGCCCGCCTTATCCAAGCCAAGATCATCCACGATGGGTTTTCGCCCTGCGGCCACCAGTAAATGTGAACCTTTGAGAACCGCGCCTGATTCGAGTTCGATCTCGACGCCTGTTTTGGTTTTGCGGATTATTTTCGTGCGCGCGGGAGCGTAAAAAGTGACGCCTTCATCTTTGAGTGCTTCAACTAGGACTGCAGCATGTTCAGGTTCATTTCGTCCCAGCGGAGGGGCTATATCGACGATTGTGACGTCTGATCCTAAACGGCGAAACGTCTGCCCCATCTCTAGGCCGATCGGCCCTGCGCCGATGATGAGGAGATGTTTTGGTAATTTATCGACGGTGAAAATCTCTTCATTGGTCAAATAATCGACATCTGACAGCCCTGGAATCGGTGGCGCGGAGGCACGAGACCCCGTGCAGATCACAAAGCGTTTCGCGCGGACTTCGGCGCTGTCTGACACAATGGTACGTTCGTCTTTAAACCGAGCGAATTCGCGAATGACTGTGCAGCCCAAACCTTCAAATCGTTCTTGACTGTCAACGGGGGCAATCGTCTCTATGACGCCTTGGATGTGGGCTTTGACTTTGTCGAAATCGACGTCAACCTTGGCTGGCTTGATCCCAAATTCTGCGCCGACGGTATGAGAATGGGCGATCTTGCCTGCCTTGAGAATGGCTTTGGACGGCACGCAGCCAGCATTGAGGCAGTCGCCGCCCATTTCGCCCGCCTCGTAGAGGACAACGGAGCGGCCGAGCTGTGCGGCGCCTGATGCAATGGACAGTCCCGCTGAGCCTGCGCCGATGATGCAAATATCGACGTCGTAAGAAGTTTTGGGCATATTATACGGTCTCTTTTTTAAAGAATTTTTTATACAGAACAGGCAGTAATGACAGGACGATTAGCCCTAAAATCGGGAGCAGAATTTTCGGCTGCGTCATGAGCCCGCTAAGCTTTAAATCACCGCCTTGATCCAAAATTGCGCCGGCCCCTGCACCGACAGATGCATAGACAAAGCAGCCAGGAATTATTCCAAAAAACGTCGCCAAAGCATAGTTGCGGAGCTTCACGTTAAACAGGGCTGGCACAATGTTGACGATGAAAAATGGGAAAGCTGGGATGAGGCGTAGGATAAAGAGATATGACAATTCGTTCTCCTTGAGGCCCGCCTCGAACTTCTTCATATAAGGGCCCGCTTTTTTCGAGAGCATATCCCCGATGGCGTAGCGGGCGGCGAGGAAAATCCCGATCGCGCCAATCGTTGCCCCCACGGTAATGGCGGAGCCGCCCACAACTGTGCCGAACAGAAATCCACCAAATATAGAGAGGAGGCTTGCGCCTGGAAAACTAATCGCGACGAGGACAGCATAGAGCGCAATAAAGCCGAGAACGGAGACGACGAAATTGTCTTGCACAAATGCGGACATTGCGGCGCGGTTCTCTTTCAGACTCTCAAGGCTCACATATTTTGGGCCACCTAGCGCAAAGAATATTGCCAGCGCAATCAGAGCTAAACCGAGAGGCAGGAAACGCTTTAACGCGCTTTTGGGCGCATCAATCTCGCCTGCAATTTCACTATTTTGGGGCATTGAGTTTCCAATCATAATCATAGCCAGAGATTTTTGCGCCGTCATCAATAATGCCCGCCAGTTCCGCGTCTGCATGTTCTCGGATATGCGCTATCACGCCGTCTTTACTGCCGCCAAAATCTTCTTGGAACCAGTCATAGATGGAGGAGATAGTCAGCTTACCGCCACTGACTTTCACACCGCGGAGGGAGTTGATATAGGCGCGGGCGGCCTCAATGCGTTTCGTTTCCAGCGTTTCTGCGCGCCAAAGCTCTGACGGCAAATTAGGACAGCCGATAGAGGCGCAGTTGACCATGTAGTGAATATAAGGCGACGGATATTGCTGGCGCAGCGTGTCGTGTTCGACGTTATCAAGGCTCATTGCGCGGCCATTAACGGTGATGATCTCTTTCTTCCAAGGGCCACTGCTAAACAGACCGCCGCCGATTTTCTTAATTGAGCTGACGGGATAATTTTCCAGTACCACGCGGAGTGTCACAGCATTGTAAAGATTTGCCCAGAAAGCCGTGGCTTCTAGATCGCTCATGGCCGTCGGGTCTTGGCTCTCTAAATACGTAACATAAGCGCTGATAGTGTCCAAATCACCTGCCGCTTTCGCGGCGTCGTAGTCAAAAACCATCAGGCCATTTGCGCCAGGCTTTAGGCGGGATTTCAAAACAGCTTCATAGGCATTGGCGGGTGATTTAGCTTTGGCCATATTAGGCTCTTTCTTTGGTTCGGTCTTTATTTCGGTCTTTGGTTCGGTGGTCGGCGCTGGGTTCGCTTGTGCCGTTTGCGTGAAGTCAGGCTTTGAGAGAGCAGGCATAGCTGGCGCATTTGGAGGTTCCGTGAATATGGGATCAGACACGACCTCTGGAATATCCAAAACTGGATTAGGATCACGCACTGGCGGGTTCAAAAGGGGTGCATCACGCGCAACCTCCGCCACTTGCTGCACTTGCGGCGCTAGCACGGTTTGCGGAAGCGGCTTGTCAGGGCACGCAAGCGCGTTTGTGCTGCCAAATACCGTTGCGGTGCTGAGAATAATCACTTTTAACATAAGCGTCCTTTTTAATCTTGCAGCGGCCTAACGCATCGTTGCGCCGAAAGCTGCAAAACTCTCGCTCACGCTCTATCACATAATTGTGCGAAATAGGCGAGTGCAGCGCTTGACTTTAGCCTCAATCTTCCATAATTCGCGCCTCTTGAGACACATATGGCAGGAAACCTCCCGCCAGTAATGCAATAGAGACTAAGATGAAACGTACATTTCAGCCTTCAAACCTAGTTCGCGCCCGCCGTCACGGCTTCCGTGCGCGTATGGCCACGAAATCTGGCCGCCAAGTTCTGGCCCGTCGTCGCGCCAAAGGCCGCAAGGTTCTGTCCGCTTAGGGCAAACCTCGCTGCGGCATGCCGCTGTGACTAGCACAAAAATAGCACTCGGGTCGCTGAAGAAGCGGTCCGAGTTTTTGTATGTCAGAGACGGGCGTTATCGCGCACAGGGCGGCATCGTCATTCAGATGCGCGAAAACCCCGACCACACTGGCATCCGCGTTGGCTTTACGGCCACCAAAAAGATTGGAAATGCGGTCACGCGCAACAAAGCCAAACGCCGCCTCAGAGAGCTAGCCCGCGCCTATCTCCCTGAATTGGGCCTCACAGGACATGACTACGTCTTCATCGCTCGCGACATCACACCCACAAGAGACTGGCAAGACCTCCTTGACGATACGCAAAAAGCCCTCATAACGCTGGCAAGCCCACCTAAGAATTCTAAACCAATAAAGACCTAATACCATGGATGATCAAAAGAATTTTATACTAGCCATGGCGCTCTCCGCGATCGTCCTGATGGGCTATTGGTTTTTTATTGGGGAGCCGACAGCGGAACGCGCACGGATTGATGCACAAAACGAAATCGCTCGGATGGATCAGACCCCGTCGATAGAACCTGAAATTCTGCCGATTAAAATCAAACCACGTGAAGAATTGCTGCAAGAAACATCGGGCGAAGGGCAGCGTATCAACATCGAAACGCCAGCCCTGACAGGCTCATTCCAGACGGTGGGCATGCGCCTCGATGATATTTCGCTGAAAGAATATGACAGAACGCTTGACCCTGCTGACGGCATTGTCACGCTGCTCGTGCCAGAAGGTGCAGAGCGCTCTGCCTATATCATGGATAATTGGGTTGGCTCACTTGGCGGCATTGGCACAGATACGCCGTGGCAAGTCGTGTCAGGCGACACACTGACGCCCACCTCCCCCATCACATTGCAGACCAATGTCGGTGATGTCGAAATACGACGCGTCGTGTCTATCGACGATAAATTTCTGATCACGCTGACAGACACACTCACCAATACAGGCAGTCGCGAAGCTGCGATTGTCCGCACAGGTGTGTCCCGTCAGCACGAACTGCCAGATGAGCTAGAAAATTTCTTCGTTATCCAAGAAGGCCCGATCTCTGTCGTAGATCAAAAATATCACGATATGAAATATAAAGGTCTATCGAAAAAAGGGAATTGGACAGCCAAAGGCGAAGGCGGCTGGGTTGGCCTGACGGATAAATATTGGTTGCAGGGCGCGATTGCGCCGCAAGGCAAAACAATCACAGCGTCATATGATTTCAAGACGATCAATGATCAATCTGTCTACGAGACATCCTACACAACTGACCCCCTGATCCTGACAGCGGGCGCGAGTGTCGAGTCGGTTGGACATATGTATATTGGCGCGAAAGAGCGCGGTGTTTTGAAAACCTATAAAGAAGAGCGCGGGATTCAACAGATTGACTTGGCGATTGACTGGGGCTTCCTTAAAATCCTCGTCCGCCCGATCAGTTTTGCGCTGTCTTGGCTTGGCGAGACACTGGGCAATTACGGCGTCGGTATTTTGGCGCTGACCCTGATTATTAAAATCCTGCTGTTCCCGCTGTTTAACAAGCAATATGAGAGCCAAGCGAAGATGAAAAAGGTTCAGCCTGCGCTGAAGAAAATTCAAACACGCTATAAAGATGATCGCATGAAGCTGCAGCAAGAGATGATGGCGCTTTATAAAAAAGAAGGCGTCAATCCTGCGGCGGGCTGTCTACCTATTATTCCGACGATGTTTGTCTTCTTCGCGCTTTATAAATCTGTGTTTATCGACATTGATCTGCGTCACGAGCCATTCTTTGGGTATATCCGTGACCTGTCTGCGAAAGATCCGCTCTCAATTCTCAACGGATTTGGGCTGTTCCCTTGGGACGCTGTGCCAATGGGTTGGATGTCACTTATCGCGATTGGCCCGCTGGCGATCATGTATGGTATCTCTATGGCGCTGATGTACACGCTAACGCCACAGCCGACAGCAGGCGGCGGCGAGCAAGCCGAGATGATGGCCAAGATGATGAAATATATGCCGTGGATTTTCATGTTCGTGCTGGCGCCATTCGCGACAGGTCTCTTGATCTACTGGGTGTGGAACAACATTCTGTCCTTCGCCCAGCAATATTACATCACGCGGAAATTTAAGGTCGATACGCCGATCGATAAATTCATTCGCAAGATCACAGGCAAACCTGAACCCGAGGGCACATAGCCTTGGAGCAAGAGCCGAAATATACCAAAGCCGCTCTGGAAGATGGGCGGCTTTTGTTCGCGCGGGACGTCACGTTCATGCTGTCGGTCACGACGATGAATGATCTGCCAACTGCGCGTCTGCCAGAGATTTGCTTTGCAGGACGGTCTAATGTTGGCAAGTCTTCGCTGATCAATGCCTTGACCAATCGCAACGGCCTCGCCCGCGCATCGAACACGCCAGGCCGCACGCGTGAGCTGAACTACTTTAACGTCGATGGTCGCATGCACATTGTGGATTTGCCGGGCTACGGCTATGCCCGCGCGTCCAAGGTCGATATTGCAAAATGGACGACCCTGACGCGGGCTTTTCTGCGCGGCCGTGCAGAGCTGCGTCGTGTGTTTGTGCTGATCGATAGCCGTCACGGGCTGAAACCAAATGATTTTGAACTGATGGATATGCTCGACGAAGCCGCCGTGACCTATCAGCTCGTTCTGACCAAGGTGGATAAGCTGAAAAAAGGCGAACTCGCTAAGGTCGAAGCCAAGACGCTGACATCTATTTCAAAGCGCCCGAGCCGCCTTCCCAGCGATCATTTCGACGTCATCCGAGAAAAAAGATGGCTTGGATGAGCTGAGAGCTGAAATTGCCACCTTGGCGCTGCCCGCATGATTGGCTAAAGCCTTATCATGCAAAAACGTCGTCAAAACGAATCAGGCTGGACCAGCGCACAAATTCTGTCCGAAGCCCTGCCCTTTATTCAACGTCACGCGGATAAAACCATCATCATTAAATTCGGCGGGCATGCTATGGGCAGCCCAGAGCTGACAGCGGATTTTGCGCGCGATATTGTGATGCTGCGCCAGTGCGGATTAAAGCCGATCATCGTCCATGGCGGCGGGCCGCAAATCGGCTCTATGCTGGAACGCTTACAAATTAAAACCGAATTCAAAGACGGCCTTCGTGTGTCGGATATGGAAACTGTCGGCGTTGCAGAAATGGTGCTGTCGGGCGCGATCAACAAATCTCTCGTCTCCGCGATCAACCAAGCAGGCGGCAGCGCGGTGGGTATTTCGGGCCGCGACGCACGGTTGATTACGGCCAAAGCGGTTAATCCTGATCTCGGCTTTACGGGCGAGCCTATTGCGGTCAACACCGCGGTCATTGATACGCTAACGCACACAGACGCTAATTTCATTCCCGTCATTTCTCCTATCAGCGCAGGGGAAGACGGCGCGGGTTATAATATCAATGCCGACACGGCTGCGGGTGTGCTAGCGGGTGCGTTGGGCGCATCGCGATTGATCTTGATGACAGATGTCGCCGGGGTGATGGATAATGACGGCCTATTGCTGACTGACCTATCGACCAAAGACGCGAAGGCTCTCATCAAGAGTGGCGTGGCCAAAGGCGGCATGATCCCCAAACTTGGAACAGCGATCCATGCTGTTGAGGCAGGTGTAGAAGCTGTCGTGATATTGGACGGCCGCCGCGCCCACGGCTTGCTGGTCGAACTATTTACAGATGAAGGCGCGGGCACGCTTATCCGATGACACGCATTTGGCTTCATATCCCCCCAATGTTGCTCTCCCTAACTTTGTTATGCGCCTTTGCTATGACAAAACCTGCCAACGCCCAAGACGCAGCTGACCTCCTGACCGCGCCCACACCAGAGCCGACGAGTGAATATCGCTGGGATATTTGTAACGAGACCTCTTTTATCCTGCGCACCGCTCACGGCATGTCAGAGAACGGCGAAGTCATCCTGCGCGGCTGGAAAGACGTTAATCCAGGCGCGTGCCTGACAGAGATGTATACCGACCCCAACGCACCGCGCTTTCTCTATGCCGAGAGCCTGCCGCTGCATCGCGGCGGGATTCGCGAATGGAAAGGCACAGTTGAATTATGCGCAAGTCCTGATCCTTTTGAAGCCAAAGCGACGGACGAATGTGCGCTCAATAATTTGGAGACGCAGCTTTATTTAGCCGTGCGCCCATCGGAAAGCCGCACAACTCTAATTGAACCCGCAGAATATGGCGGTAAGGCGGAGACCGCAGCAATCCAGCGTCTGCTGCGCGATGCAGGTTATCAGGTGACCAAGATTGACGGCCTACCTGGACGGCGGACGTCCAAATCCTTAGCTGAATTTAAAAAAGACGCAGAACTAGATAAAAACGTCGATGGCGAGGCCTTGATAAATGCACTGCGCGATGCAGCGCAAGAGAGCATCAAGGCGGTAGGTATCGAGCTTTGCAATGACGGCACCTCCAAAATCTGGAGCGCGATCGCCATTCGCGAGGACGGCTCTTGGCAGTCCCGCGGCTGGTGGGACGTCGAGCCTGAGAGCTGCACGCACATGTTCACCAAACCGCTCGACGGAACAGAAGCCCATATCTACGCGCTGCAAGAAAACATTGATCCCGAAAACCCGCGCGAGGTGAAAGCCGATAAACGCTTGCGCTCAATCTCCGCCACACCCGCACAGTTTTGTATCGCCGAATCGCGCTTCTCCGCTCTGGGTCGCGAGTTTTGTGCAGAGGGCGGCTATACAGTCGCGAATTTCCGTCCCGTGCCTACAGAAGAAGACGGTGTGAAAATCACGCTAAATGATGCAGATTTTGCAGAAATTGGCGCCGCTGGCCTTCGCCGCTAGGAAACCCTCCCCTATGTCTCTCTCCCACATCCGTCACTGGATCTTTGATCTTGATAATACGCTCTACCGTGCAGACGCTGATTTTTTTGGTCAGATTGATAAGAAAATTACGAATTACATTAGCCGCTATCTGGCATTGCAGCCCCAAAATGCACGGATGCTGCAAAAAGAGTATTTGGCAGAATACGGCACGTCGCTGTCTGGCATGATGGCAGTTCACGGCATGGACCCCGCAGAGTTCCTCGATTACGTGCATGACGTTGATCTACACATGCTTGATCCCGATCCGAAACTGCGCAGCTTGATTCAGTCGCTACCAGGGAAGAAATACATCTTCACCAATGGCTCTAAAGGCCATGCCAGAAATGTCGCAACGCATCTCAATCTCTTTGATCTGTTCGACGGTAGTTTTGGTATTGAAGACGGGGATTACGTGCCAAAGCCCAAGCGCAGTCCTTTCATTAAATTTTGTGATATTTTCGATGTCGATCCGAAAGCCGCGATTTTCTTTGAAGATAGCGTCCGCAATTTGGAAGTCCCCAAATATATGGGCATGGCCACTGTCTTAGTCACGTCTGAGGAAGACTGGTCGGACGAGCCAGAAATCACCCGCCCCGCAGGCACCACAACACGCGCCGATTGGGTGGATTACACCACTAGCGATCTCCCCGCTTGGTTAGAAGCCCACGCTGAATGACAGCCTATACCACGATAGCTGCGACCACCGACGTCCCGCTCTTTATCTTTGGCGACCATGCAAGCTGCCACATCCCTCGCGAATATAATAATCTCGGCTTATCAGGGGACGACCTGACCCGCCACATAGCGTGGGATATTGGGACAGAGACGATCATTCGGCAGCTCTGTGCTCATTTCGGGTGCGGCGGGCAGTTGGCGAATATCTCGCGCCTTGTCATTGATTATAATCGCGACCCTGACGCAGCTGGCTTGATCCCAGAAATGAGCGACGGTATGATCATTCCGAGCAATCAAAAACTGACAGCAGCAGAGCGTCAAAACCGCATAGAGCGCTTCCACGTGCCGTATCACGAAGCGCTATCCAAAGCTGTGCGGCGAGATGACAACCCGCTTGTGATCTCCCTCCACAGCTTCACGCCGCAGCCCATAACAGGCGAGGTTCGACCCACTGATATCGGCTTGCTCGTTCGCCACGACGTCCCAACGGCAGAAGCCTTTCGCGACACTGTCCAGCGCAATTCGCCCCAGTTAAATGTCGGGATGAACTTGCCTTATTCGGCCTATGATCTGAACTATACCGTTGATAGGCATATTGCCCCACTCAGATTGCGTCACCTTGCAATCGAGCTGCGCCAAGACCATATCTCTTGCGAGGCGTCAGCACATGCTATGGGTGACATGCTGGCAAAACGATTGACCGCGCTCATCTAGCTTCGGTCACAAAACATAGAGGCACCGCCATGACGATTGTAAACAACCTTTGCCGCAACACGACACATTATGTGAACGGCCGTGAAATGTTCAAAGACTTCCCCGAAGGGTCTGAGCAAATCCAGCTTGGCATGGGCTGTTTTTGGGGCGCAGAGCGCATCTTGTGGAAGCTAGACGGCGTTTGGGTGACGTCTGTTGGCTATTCTGGTGGTCATACGACAGATGTCGATTATCCAAAATCTTGTACAGGGCGTATGGGGCATGCCGAGATGGTGCATGTCGTCTATGATCCCAAAGTCATTAGCGTTGAGGAAATCCTCAAGGTGTTTTTTGAAAACCATGATCCGACCCAAGGCGACCGCCAAGGCAATGATATGGGCCCACAATATCGCAGTGCAATTTTCACTTATACCGACGCACAAATGGCTGCGACGAAAGATGCTGTCGCACGATACGAAGCCGCATATGGCAAGACGATCACGACAGAAATCGGCGAAGCGCCGACCTATTATGCGGGCGAGGATCAGCACCAACAATACCTCGCAAAGAACCCGCAAGGGTATTGCATGCACGGCCCAACGGGCATTGTCTGCCAACTGCCCGAACCCAAATTAGAACGCGCTAACCCCGCCTAATATTCGGCGAGTTTTCCTTGCCCTCTGATTGTCGCGCGGATTAAAGCAAAGCTATGAATCCTGCGCGACATTTTTTGGGTCTGTTTGCCGTAGTTGGTAATTGGCCAAACTGGGAGAGTTATTTCGACTTATCCCGCGGCGGCATACGCGCGAGTTTTATTGCTCTCGCCCTCTCCCTACCGCCACTTTATTTAATTGCCTACGCGATAGGCCAGACGCGCGCGCAGATGTTGGGCGTAAGTTTCGTCCCGCCGCATGTACCTTCATTTATTGCCATCGCAGCCATATTCCTACTGAGTTTTCCAATCATGGCACTGGTTTTGGCGATGGTATTTGACGCGCAAGATCGCTTCCGTGCTTGGGTCATTACGCGTCATTGGGCCGTGTTTTTTCTGAGCCTTGTCGTTGGGATAATGTTCGGCCTCACTCTGCTGACCCCTCTGCCGTTCATGGTCGCTAATGGTGTTGCCTTCGCGGCTTACCTCGGCCTGCTGGCGATTGATATACGCTTGTTGCAAAAGGTTGTAGGGCTAAATTGGGGGGCCGCGATTTTGATCGGCTGCGTGATTGTGGCCGTGGGGCTAACCCTGCTAATGCTGGGTATTCAACAGATCAATAGCTGACTTTGGTCAGGTAAAGCCCGTCAGGCGGCGCCACTGGCCCGCACTGCGTCCGATCTCTTGCCTCAAGCGCCGCTTGCATATCTTCTGCGTCCCATTTTCCCATGCCAACTTCGACCAAGCTACCGACAATAGAGCGGACTTGTTTGTGCAGAAAACTGCGGGCTCGGAAATGACAATGCACCTCGACCCCCGCACGCAAGACTGTTATTTCGTCAAGCGTCTTGATGGGGGATTTGGCTTGGCATTGCGTGTCGCGGAAGGTTGAGAAGTCATGCTTCCCGATCATGATTTGCGCCGCATCATGCATCGCGTCAGCGTCTAGCTTCACAGGAATTCGCCAGACCCGCCCGCGATCTAGCGACAACTTCATCCGCCGATCAATCAAGCGGTAAAGATATTCACGCTCTGTCGCATCAAACCGCGCATGCCACTCATCGGGCATAATTTCGGCTTTAAGAACCGTTACGGCATGTTTCACCATATGGAAATTCATCGCGTCGCGCAGCTTGTCCTCGCGAATTTCTGCCGCCAAATCCATATGCGCGATCTGGGCCAGCGCATGCACACCACTATCCGTGCGACCGGAGCCGTAGACCACAACAGGTTCGCCCTTATTTAACTTCGCGCCAGCCGCCTCCAGCACACCCTGCACAGACGGCCCGTGATCCTGCCATTGCCACCCCTGATAAGGCGCACCGTCATATTCAATGGTGAGTTTGTAGCGGGGCATTAGGTTATGTTGAGCGTTTCGAGCGCGTTGGCGACTTCCTCATGCATGATCCACTCAGATGTGCTTTCATCATATTCGCCCAAAGCATAGGTTGATGCCGACCTATCTTTCTTTGTCGCCACGAGACCTATGTAAAAAGCAATGTCATGAGCTAAATTCCCGTAATGCAAATTAGCCGTTGAGTGATTTGCCCACCCTGCTGCATGGGCAAGCTGTTCTGCGGATAGACGCCTTTCTGGCGCATTTTTATGGGCCACTAACATTGCGCGTTTTTTGTCTGATAAATTCATCGCCTTTAATGCCGCCACGTATTCTTCTTGGGTTCCAATATGAGACAATCGCCGCTGTTGTGATCGGCGCTTCTGTTCCGCATCAACCCAAGCTTTTGCTTTTAATAAAGCCATTTCTTTATCGTCAGAGGTAAGGCTATGTTTTTGAGGGTAAATCACAGCACCCGTTTTATTCGCGATTATGCGATGGCCTTTATACTGAATATCTTCACGTTCTAGTGCCATTGGAAACTCCTAAATTAGTAATTTACCAACCGCCACATCCGCGCCGCGCGCAAAGTCTTCGGCGCTCATTTGGCTTTTGCCGGCGGGTTGGACATTGATTAGGCGGAGGCTGTCTTCGCCGCATGCGATCAGCAGAGCGTCGTCTAGGACTTCGCCAGGCGCCCCGCTGGCGGCCTCAACCTTGGCGAGGTGGACCTTAACGCGTTTCCCGTCAATCTCGCACCACGCGCCTGGAAAGGGCGATAGACCGCGAATGAGGCAGTCAAGGTCTGTCGCAGGCTTTGTCCAGTCAATTCGCGCTTCAGACTTGTCGATTTTATGCGCGTAGGTCGCCTCTCCGACTTGTGGTTGCGGGGTCAAGCTGCCGCGTTCCAGCGCCGCCAGACAGCGTGGCCACATGCCTGCGCCAATACCCGAAAGCCGCTCAAACAACGCGCCCGCTGTGTCGTCCGCGCGAATGTCGACAGTCTCGGACAGCAGAATGTCTCCTGTATCGAGGCCCTTTTCCATCTGTTGAATTTGCACACCTGTCTGTGCGTCGCCCGCCATAATAGCGCGTTGCACGGGAGCTGCGCCGCGCCACCGTGGCAGCAGCGAAGCATGCAAGTTGAGGCATCCGTATTTCGTGGCCTCGAGTGCGCGCTGCGGCAGGATTTGACCATAGGCCACAACACACGCCACATCTGCTCCTAGTGCTTCCAGATCATCGATGACGGAAGGTTTGCGGAAACTCTCTGGCGTGTGAACGTCGAGGCCCATAATCTCTGCAAATTGATGCACGGGAGATTTGGTGAGGTGCTTGCCGCGCCCTGCCCGCCGAGGCGGCTGCGTGTAGACGCGCAAAACCTGATGCCCACTCGCCAGCAATTCCGCAAGGCTCGGCACCGCGAATTCAGGCGTGCCCATAAAGACAACAGACAGGGTCATGGGCTAGCCGATAATTCCTTTACAAAGGCCAAGGTCATAAGGCCCCATTAGCATAAAAGGATAAATTTTGGGCCAGATGATCCATGCCTGTGTCAACGCTATTTGGCATGAGATGAGGATAGCAGCGATGATACTGCGCATTAGCCTGCCGCTTTCAGCTTCTCGGCTTTGACCACTTTTTTCACGGCGCGGTCACGTTTGAGGCGGGAGAGATAGTCGATGAATACAACACCCTTCAAATGATCCATCTCGTGTTGGATACAGACGGCGTAAAGCCCTTCCGCCCATTCGGTTACGCGCTCACCATTGTAATCCAGATAGGTGATCTTCACGCGCTCAGGGCGGTCAATCGTCTCGTAGACATCAGGCACAGAGAGGCAGCCTTCGTCATAGGGCACTTCGTCTTCTACGTCTTCGAGGATTTCAGGATTGACAAAGTACTTGACCTGCGGCGGTTCACCGTCACGCGCCAAATCCATGACGATGACTTGCAACGGCACACCAATCTGGATCGCGGCCAAGCCAATACCCGGCGCGGCATACATGGTCTCCAGCATATCATCCATCAGCTTGCGTGTCTCGTCCGTAACAGCGTCAACAGGCTTCGAAATCTCTCGCAAGATCGGATTCGGGACAGTTAAAATCGGGCGTATTGTCATAAGGGTCAGATAAGCACTCAACGGGTGAGGGTCAAGACGAGGCACCAGATGATTTCCGCAAGGGAGGCTACCATTTTAGCGCAAAAAACGGTGGCGCTTTGCGCTTGAGCCGTTATATAGCCCGCTGCTAAGGCATACCGAGGTGAGGTGGCCGAGTGGTTTAAGGCGCACGCTTGGAAAGCGTGTGTAGGTTAGTAGCCTACCGTGGGTTCGAATCCCATCCTCACCTCCAGTCTCTATAACAGTTCTGATTAATCCGTATCTTGACTAAATTGCTGTTTGGGTGCGGGGCATAAGATATAGGCACCCTTGCGATTGAGAGAAATTGAGAGCGGGAATTGTAGCGTTCGATATTCCCCATCGAGTAGGACTTCAATGTCCCCCTCACCTATAACCTCGACTTTGCGCGCCATTTGCGATTCTACGGATTTATTGTCCCGCCATTCATCCATAAGCGCGGTCAAACCTAAGGCAGGTAGGTCGGCATAAGACATAATATTGACGGCCGCAATTTCGAACGCCTCTGGATCATCGCTATAGGCGCTCATAAAGGGGCAAGTCACTTGAAGCATATTAGCGGCCAGTGGCGTGACCGCGCCGTCCAAACGGTAGAGAAATCCCTCATCTGGTCCTACGTCGCGTAGCGTTTCGACCATATTCGTTGTGGCTTGTAAAATGGCGCCTTCTCGCATTAATTCCCGCGTTACGCCGACCCGAACAACTGTGCCGATCATCGCAGCCACAAGAAAAGTCTGCTCATTTAGACGCCCCGCCGGTATCCAACGCGGCGTGTCTTGCGACAGCGCTAAGTCCAACACTTCGGGCCAGTCCTCTGACCCGTAAAGCGCTTTGGGCAGAATGTTCATCGTGCCGCCTGGTAACGGGACGATGGGAATGTTTTTTGTCCCTGCCCTGTGCGCTGCAGCCAAAGATGTTCCGTCGCCGCCAAACGTCACCAGCAAGTCTGCGCCTTCGTCCAAGACCATATCTAGCGTGCTGTCCAAATCTTGCGGGTCGACATAATGGCAGGTTGCATTGACAGCATGGCGATCCGCAAAGAATTCGAATATCTCTTCGCTAATGTTCGTGGTGCTGCCCGATGCGGCATTTATTACGACAGCTGGGTTTTGAAATTTTGCCATTACGCGGTCCGCCTTAAATCGACGCGAGATTTTGTCCAAGCCTCTGCGCGCTCGAATTTGTCGCCCGTCCAATTAATTGCTGTGACGCGGATGTCACGGCTGTCGATTTCAATATGATTAAAGCTGGCAGGCTTCCCGCGTTGACGTGTTGATAGTGTGCCAGACCCGATAGATAGCAATTCCGTCTGCCCCGGCTCCCGTTCTACAACGAAAGGCGCGTGGACATGCCCGCTTAGCACGCCGTCAATATTGGCATCGCTAAGTAATTTCACGGCAGCCTCCCCGCGCTTCGTTTCTTTGATAAGCGGCGATACGGGAGGATAGATGAGCGGGTGATGCACCGCGATCATTTTTAAAACAGACGGATTTTTCGCTTTGAGATGCGAGACCTTTGCAGCCAAGTCCGAGAGGTCAACGACACCGAGCGACCAATCCAGTTTAGCCTGTACGCCTCGTGCTGTGTTATAGGGCATGAGTGCAATATTTTCGTCTACGAACATCGTTTCACCCAAGGGCGCGATAAATTTATTATAACGTCCAAAGGGATCAAAGATACGGTGTAAAATACCAAACATTGGCGTGTCGTGATTGCCAGGTGTCACGATCTTTGGCGCGTCAAATTGTTCGATCCAATCCCGTGCCGCCTTGAATTCTTCGATCTTTCCACTTTGCGTAATATCTCCGCAGATAAGAGCGAGGTCGGGCGAAAGCGTCTTGGCGTAATCGCGTACGGCGGCCATGGCATTTTTATCTTCGACGCCAAAATGAATATCTGAGAATTGGAGAATGGAGGTCACGTATCGCCCTTTTTATTATCCATACAGTCGGTAGCTGGAAGGATTGGTTCATTTAATCTACGCGTGGTCGCCTCGCCAGTTCCGCCTATGCCTACGGCTATTTGAAAGCCACTTTTAAACTCAGTGATACGCGGAATTGCTCTGCTGTGATTTTCAGTTATATACGCGCCATGGAACTCCCCCGCAAACCCTTTGCTTGGTCGATTGGCCAAGAGACTCCCCGCTTTGAAAATCCGTGGTTTCGCGTGTCGGAATATGATGCTCATGACCCTAATGGTCGGCCCGCAAATTACGGGTTGGTGCACTTTCAAAACCATGCAGTTGGGATAGTGCCCTATGAGGACGGCCATGTCTGGCTGGTGGGGCAAAGCCGGTTTGGCTTTAAGGCCTATAGCTGGGAATTTCCAGCTGGCGGGGCTGCTTTGGACGCAGACTTGCAACTCGCCGCCGCGCGGGAATTACGGGAAGAAACAGGCTTGATTGCAACGCATTACACCCAAATTCTTCACCAGCATTTATCTAATTCTGTAACGGACGAAAAGGCCACGACCTTCCTTGCCACAGGCCTGACGCAAGGCGAGGCCGCACCAGAAAGTAGCGAAGACATTAGCGTGATGAAACTCTCGCTAGACGAGGTCATTAAGGCCACAGAGGCAGGGGAGATCTGGCAAGCTCTCACCGTGTCGGCTGTTTACAAGCTCGCCTTTATGGCAGAACGCGGCGAGTTGTCATGAGCCATTACGATGTGATCATTATTGGCGCAGGGGCGGCTGGCCTGATGTGCGGCGCGCGCGCAGGGGCGCGGAGGCGCTCTGTCTTAATTCTTGATCACGCCAGTAAACCTGCCGAGAAAGTCCGTATTAGTGGCGGCGGGCGGTGCAACTTCACCAATCTCTATTGCGGCCCCAATAATTTCTTGAGCCAAAACCCGCATTTCTGCAAATCCGCGCTACGGCGCTACACCCAACACGATTTCATCGCGCTGGTGGAACGCTACGGCATTGCCTATCATGAGAAGACAAAAGGCCAATTATTTTGCGATGGGAAGAGCCAGCAAATCATCGATATGTTGATCGCAGAGTGTAAAGCGGCCAATAACAACATTCAATTATCAACCGAAGTCTTAGGCGTCGACAAAAAGGGCGAACGGTTTTTGGTATCAACTCCGCGTCAAACCCTGACAGCAGACAATGTCGTGGTCGCGTGCGGCGGAGCCGTCTATCCCCAAAATGGGAGCCAGTCGATTTGGCTACCAGCTCGCAGATCAATTCGGGCTCAATGTTGTGGAACCCGTATCCGCCCTCGTCCCGCTGACATTCACAGACGGATTAAAAGAGCCGATCAAGGCGCTCTCGGGTGTCAGCGTCGACAGTCGGGTTAGCCATAGTGACGCGACGTTTGACGAAGCCTTGCTTTTCACTCATCGCGGTCTATCTGGCCCCGCGATTTTGCAAATCAGTTCCTATTGGTCCCCTGGCGATGAAATCACGCTAGACCTCGCGCCGGGACAGGATTTGTTGACCGAATTAAAACGTGCCCGTGTCGAGACACCGCGTAAGAGCCCTGCGGTCTGGCTAACCCAATATCTGCCGCAGCGTTTGGCAGATTATATGGCGAGTTACGTCAGGCAGGTTCGCCTTGCCGATATGCCAGACACAGCCCTCACCAATCTCGCACTGATGGTCAATCAATGGTATGTGAAACCTGCGGGCAGCGAAGGCTTTCGAACGGCAGAGGTCACCAAGGGCGGCGTGAATACAGACGACCTATCGTCCAAAACGATGGAGGCGAAAGCTGTGCCAGGTCTCTATTTCATTGGCGAAGTAGTGGACGTGACGGGGCATCTGGGCGGGCATAATTTTCAATGGGCTTGGGCCAGCGGTGTGGCCTGCGGCGACGCGATTTAATTATCTCCGCGCGAACCAGGAAATTGTCAGAATAATTGTCAGAATAATTGTCAGAATAATTGTCAGAATAATTGTCAGAATAACTTTCAGACAAATTTAAATAAATATTCAGAGCTTTGGCGTAATCCTTTCGCTAGCGTAAGGGACACGATATGGCGCAATCTACCCCCGATAACTGGCAGCATATCATGACCTTGATGGCCTGCGTCATTGCGTCCGACCACACGGTGAGTGATGCGGAGCGTGAGCGGTTTGTGACCAATGTTCGGCAACTCGCAGACGTGATTGATCCGAACAATTTTTACGAAGACGACACCGTCCGCCGCTGGTTTACGGCCAAAATCCCCGCAATTATTAAAGATATGCATAGCCCCCTCGGGGATTTGGTCGTTGCGGAGACTGCCATGGCGCTCGATAGTTTTACCCAAAAAAGAGCTGTCTTGGACGCCATGATTGATCTTTCCACATTGGACGGAGATTTCGTCGGCCAAGAGGTTGAGGTTGTGAACTTGACGGCTGCCTATTGGGATTTATCACCCGTGCGAAGCAAAACGTGAGCCTAGCCGATAAAGACGTCAAATAAGAGCTTAAGGCCCGTGATAAAAATTAGCCCATACATGATGCGGTAGAAAAGCGTCCCATCTATCCGTTTGACCAAATATACACCGATCAAAACGCCGATGGGCGCGAGAGGCAGCAAGATCAGAGACGTCGTCAAATTCGTTTTATCAAATTGTCCCAGCGCCGCATATGGCACAAGCTTGACGGCGTTAACGACAAAAAAGAACATCACCGCACTGCCCGCATAGATACGGTGTGGGAGACCCTGCGGAATGGCGTAGGCTTGGAAAGGCGGGCCGCCTGCATGGGCGATGAAGCTGGTAAAGCCCGCCAGAGACCCCGCAATGTAGCCTGCCAGACGGCTATCTTTGATCGCTGCCAGGCCACTCTTCGGACCAAACCAGTGATAAAGCGGGAACGCCACTGCGATCATACCAACAATTACTCGCACCAGATTATCGGTCACATACCCCGCCAATGCCCAGCCAATACCGATGCCAATGACGGCAGCTGGCACCATTTTAAAGACCAGCGCTTTGTCCCAATGCTTGCGATATGACCATACGCTGATCCAATCCATTACGATCAAAATCGGTAACATGATCCCTGCGGCTTGAAGCGGCGAGATCGTCAATGCCATGAGCGGCACCGCAAACAAAGCCAGACCACCAAAACCGCCCTTAGAAATGCCAGTAATCACAACGGCGACGATGGCGGTTATCCAAAATAAGGGCTGATCTATCATCTGTGTCTTATTGCGGGCGAAAACCATATGTTCAAACGCAAATTTGCTGTTAAAGAAGAATTATGAGAATGATTGATTTGAATGCAGATATTGGAGAGGCCGATAATGCGGACTGGGCCTGGATGAGGCGCAAATCGTCACATCTATTAGCTCTGCAAACATCGCATGCGGCGGCCATGCGGGCGATAAAGCGAGCATGGCGACCACAGTCGCAAATGCCGTGGCCAGCGGAGTCGCGATTGGTGCCCATCCCGCTTATCCTGATCGCGATAACTTTGGCCGCAAATCACTCCTGCTCGGCTATGATATTGAACCAGAAGCCCTGACCGAGACCCTGACCCAGCAGATCAACACATTGATCGAAATTGCCGCTGAAAAAGGCGGCCGCGTCCGATACGTCAAACCCCACGGCGCATTATATAACGATGCTGTGCAAGACCGCGAGAAAGCCGATTTGATCGCTGCCGTGGTTTCTGCGATTGATCCAAGTCTTGTTTTCCTGGGCGGGCCAAATTCCGAAATGGGCAAAGCGGCGGAGGCGGCGGGACTCACATTCGTCGCGGAGGGATTTATCGATCGGCGCTACACGGATGGAGGTCATTTGGTCAGCCGCGCTCTCCCCCGCGCTGTGATTGAGGATCAGGAAGATCGGCTCGCCCAAGCCAAAGCCCTTGCGACCACTGGCGAAGTTCAAACCGATACAGGTCGCACGCTCCGCATCAATGCCCGCTCTCTCTGTGTTCATGGCGACAGTGCGGGTGCCGTAAAAACGGCGCAAGCCGCGCGCGCCGCGATTGAGTCTATGGGTGTTCAAATTAAGGCTTTCGCTCCATGAGCCAATTTCGTGCCCCTGACATTTCGGCTTACGGCGACCACGCTGTGTTAGTTAAATATGACGTCGACGGGTTTTCCGCCAAGGTTAGTGACGCCTTGCAAAGCCTTGCGGTAAGCCTGAGAGCCCAAGATATTTGGTGTGAAATCGTGCCCGCCTATGACAGTCTTGTCGTGGTATTTGACGGGGCGACCATCACACCAAAAGAGGCTATAAATCGGGTTGAAGGCCAGATCGCCCGCAATGCAAAATCAGAGAAACCTAAGGCAGGGAAGCTGGTTGAGATACCCGTCTATTACGGCGGCAATGATGGACCCGACATGGCAACGATTTGCAAGTCTAGCGGGTTGTCAGAAACAGAAGTGATTAAGCTGCATAGCGCAAAGCCTTATAATGTTTGCATGATGGGATTTGTACCAGGTTTTACATTTCTATCTGCCGCGCCCATAGCGCTTCACCATCCTCGTCAGACGACACCACGCGCAAAAGTGGCGGCGGGGTCTGTTGGTATAGCGAATTGGCAGACAGGTATTTACGGCCTTGAAAGTCCGGGTGGCTGGCAGATTATTGGCCGCACGCCTCTCTCGATTTTTGACAAATTACGCAAAGATCCATTTTTAGTGCAAGCTGGCGACCGAATACAATTTGTGCCCACAACGCCACATGAAAGCGGCAAGTCATGAGCGCTGATCTAACAGTTCTGTCTGGCGGAACGCAGACGACGCTGCAGGACGTTGGGCGGCAAGGCTATCGTCATTTAGGCATCCCTGGCGGCGGGGCGGCCGACAAGCTGTCCTTTGCGCTTGCAAATTTTTTGGTCGGCAATCCGTGGGACGCTCCGGCGCTGGAATGTGCCTTAGGCGGCCTGCACATTCGCTTTAACACACCCACAACTGTCGCGCTGTCGGGGGCGCAGATGTGGGCGCAAGTGAACGGGCAAAACGTGCCGCTGCTCAAGTCCTTCTCGGTTGAAGCAGGGGACATCCTGACGCTGAGCTATACCCGCGCAGGATGCCGCGCTTATATCGCGGTGGCGGGCGGGCTAGACGGCGACAATTTCCTCGGCAGTCGCTCGACATATACACCAGCAGAGCTAGGCGGAATTGGGGGGCGCGCGTTAAAGACAGGGGATGAATTAATTAATCTCGGCTTGGAGCATGACGCACCACAAACTTTGCCGCGGGGGTTTACGCCAATCCTCTCAAACCATGTCGTGCTGCGTGCGATTTCTGGTCCTGAATGGGAGCATCTCACCCTCGACTCCCGGCGCTACCTTTATACGACGCCCTTCCATGCAACGACCGCGACGGACCGCATGGGGTCACGCCTGAAAGGGGACCGCATATCGCTTGAAGAGCCGCTAAACATGACGAGTTCACCTCTGCTGCCTGGCAGTCTTCAAGTGCCGCCAGACGGACAACCAATCCTCGCATTAGCCGACGGCCACTGCACGGGTGGATATGCGCGCGCCCTACAAATTATTCAGGCAGACCTCTGGCTGCTCGGACAAATCGCTCCTGGCGCACAAGTTAGTTTCCGCCGCAGCATCGGGGACGAAGCACAGTTAGCCCTGACCCATCGCAACGCTTTATATGCCAGCGTTATTCCTGGATTTTCTTTCTAGATTATGCCCCCGCATTTCGCGCTTTTTGATGATCAAACAACAGGGCGGCAGCTCTATTTCTCTGACCCGCTTGAGATCATTACGATCACGAGAACGCAGGACGTTGCGCAGGCGTTCACGCAAATAGAGACCGCCCTCGCGGCAGGTCACTATGTGGCAGGATATTTCGCCTATGAATTAGGGGCCGCGTTAGAAACAAAACTCACAGACCTGCTCGACACCTCAGCGCCCCTGATACAGATCGGGGTTTTCAATGCGCCCTCTGACACACCGCCCGTAGAAATGCTCTATACGGCGGCGCCGCCCAAGATTGATCTGATGCCCATTTGGAGCGAGGCAGACTATGTCTCACGTTTTGATACGCTGCAGGCCTATATCGAAGCTGGCGATTGTTATCAGGTCAATTTGACCTTCCCCATGACGGGCCAAACATACGCAGACGCCGCGCATATTTTCGCCGCCTTTCGTCAGCGGCAGCCAGGGCGCTACGGCGCACTTCTTTCCCTCGGCGGGGCAGATATTATTAGCTTTTCTCCAGAGTTGTTTTTCGAGAAATCAGGCAAAGATATGCGCATGCGCCCCATGAAAGGGACGCGCCCCCGTGCGGGCAATAATGACCAAGCTGTCGCGGAAGCCATGCGGGCCGAACCTAAATCGCAGGCCGAAAATCTGATGATTGTTGATTTGCTCCGCAATGATCTGTCACGCCTTGCTGAAGTTGGGTCTGTCGAAGTGCCTGAATTATTCGCGCTAGAAACCTACCCGACGGTTCATCAAATGACGAGCCAAGTCACCGCGACCTTGCGAGACGGCGTGTCTTGGCTGGACATCTTCAAAGGCTTGTTCCCATGTGGTTCAGTGACAGGCGCACCCAAAATTCGGGCCATGGAGATTATCCACGAGCTTGAAGCTGGGCCACGCGGCCCCTATTGCGGGGCGATTGGGTTTATCGCACCCAGCGGCGATGCTTGCTTTAACGTCGCAATTCGCACAGCCGTCTTGCAAGACGGCGCGCTACGCTATGATGTTGGGAGCGGTGTTGTTTTAGACAGCGAAGGCGCGGACGAATATCGCGAATGCCTTCTGAAATCGCAAATCCTAACCGCTCCCCCAGAGCAATTCATTGAAACGCTTTATTGGTCGCCCGAGGCAGGTTATCGGCACGAGGATGCGCATGTTGCACGGCTGGAAGCCGCATCAGGCCAAAGCCTGTCAGATAACATCGCAATGGCGCCTTTGAACGCGCCTGACCCTCAACGTGTACGGTGGATTTTTCATCAGGATCGAACATTAGATATTATTTCCACAGATTACGTTCCCCTCACGGAGCCTTTACCATTCCTCCTCTCCAAATACCCGCTGACACCTACCGTGCAGCGCACGGATATTAAAACCTCTCGCCGTGATTTTTATGACGGGGAACGGCGTCGCGTGCAGGCGATTGATCCGCAGATTGCCGAAGTCGTTTTTCTTAACGCTTATGGTGAGTTGACCGAAGGGTCGTTCACCTCGTTATTTATCAAACGCGGCGGGAAGCTCCAAACACCGCCGCTATCGGCAGGTCTGTTGCCTGGAACATTACGCGCGAAATTAATTGAGGCAGGAGATGCCATTGAAGCGCCGCTGACCCTGCAAGATATTATCGCTGCTGATCAAATTTATCTCGGCAACAGCCTACGCGGATTGATGGAAGCAGAATTAATTAAGCCTGCGCCACTATAATCGTTGACCCCTGTGGGTTGCTCGCTAAAGTCGTAACATGGTTGGCCCCCACTCTTCATTGTCACGCAAAACGCTAGCGGTTTGGACCGCGGCGAGTGTGTGGACAGTGTCGGCGATTGCCGTTGCGCAAGACACCGTTATCAATAGCGCCGCCGATAATTATGTTTTTGAAGACGCATTTCGCACACTCAAGCGCAATGATAGTCTGCAATTTGAATTGCCCGATGCACCTGTCGTGAAGCCTCCGCCTGAGTGGCTGAGGGGCGTCGGCGATTTTTTTACGTTTATCTTTAAAATTTTAGGACCAATTTTTTACGGTCTGTTTTGGATCGGGATTGGGTTGCTGATCGCGGGCGCGCTCTACCTGTTGGCGCAGACGATTTATTCAGCCTCAAAAGCCAGTCGAGGGCGCACGAAAAAAGCCGAACCGGCTGCCCCGCCGCCACTCTATCAACCTGAAACAAAACGTGCGCGTATCTTGCTCGAAGAGATTGACGCGCTGGCGGCGCAAGGACGATATGACGAAGCCGTCCACACACTATTATTTCGGTCGATTCAGGACATTGATGCCAATCGCCCCAATGTCATTCGTCGCTCGCTCACCTCGCGCGAGATCGGGGAATTATCTATCCTCACGCCCGCCGCGCAGACCGCCTTTGCAAGTATTGCGCAGATCGTTGAGCGGTCTTATTTCGGGGGGCGCAAGATCGGCCAAGCCGAGTTCACATCGGCCCGTGCAGCTTACGCCTCACTTGCGCTTGGCGACGCGGCCGACCAATTATTGAGCCACGCCGCATGAGCCGCGTCAGCAACACATTAGAGGGGCGCACGAAAGATCAGGCCAGCAATGCCCTCGTCAAGCCCATGACGATTTTGGCATTGGTCTTGATCGGTATTTTTTCCTTTGCGGCGCTGTTCGTTTTGATCGGATATAGTGATGATTTGCGCCAGAAAGAGACAGGGCAAGCCACGCCGCTCTCTCGATCTGCGGTCGGATATGTCGGGCTAGTGCAGCTTTTGGAGAACATGGGATATGACGTCACGAAAGACCCCAAACCCTATAAATATTCATGGCGAACGCGCGATCAACTCCGCATCTACACCGTGCCTGATAGTAACAAATCCAGCGAAATAGAAAAACTCGATCTAAATAAACCAACCCTAATAATCTTGCCAAAATGGAACGTCGTGCCCATGCAAGACAAGCCGGGTTGGGTGCGCAAAGCGTCCTATAACGAATATTTGCGTGCCTCTCATTTGCAGCGGTATATTGGCAAAGCAGGGTCAGGAATTTATTTAAATCGAATTTCACGGGAAGATTTTCCAAACACGGCTGGGCCCGCTAAAAAACTTGAAAGCTTCCAGTATTTTTCTAATAGCCGTCCCTTTCACATAGAGCGTAGAATAGATTTAGATGAAGCCAAGTCACAGTCAGACACCACTGACAATAATGACGAGAATAGAAATTCCGCATTAGATAAATTTATCGAGGATCTTGAAACGGAAGATGACGCCGCGGAAAAATCAGACTTGGATGAGTTTTTTGATAACTTGGAAGAAGATGCAGAGAAAGTTGAGAGTCCGCGCGGTTATGTCGTCATTCGCCAAGAATTCGAACATAAACCATATCTCATTCAACTTGGTGCAACAAAAACCTACGTCTTATCCGACCCTGACTTCGTCAACACCATGGGATTAAATACACAATCGCAAGCGCGCCATGCGGTGAATATTATTCAAGGAATTATCGAACGTGATGATCTGGATGACATGACCGTGACATTTGATCTATCCCTCCACGGTGTTAGCGGGAAGCCGAATTTAATTAAATTGATGACCCAAGCGCCGTTTTTGGCCGCGACCTTATGTTTGCTCGCCGCAGGGGGGCTAGTCGCTTGGCAGGGCTTTGCGCGGTTTGGCGACCCTTCCCGAACTCTGCCAGATTTCAGCCAAGGCCCAGCTTCCTTGGCCAAAACATCGGCGGCCTTTTTTGCAAGCTCCGGGCGTTTAGGTTCTATGGGCGGCGCCTATGCGCAACTCACGCGACGACAGGTCATACGCAAGCTCGGCCTTTCGGGGCAAAGCGCCGCCATTATTGACCGCCGCCTTGCGGCCCGAGAAGCGCTACGTAATGTATCGCCGAAATTTGCAGACTTAGAGAATATTAGCGCCAATACGGACGGGGTCAGCTTCACTGACCGCGCCCGCGCTTTGGCCAAATGGAAAGAGGAGATGATCCGTGAACCCTAGCAATCCAACGCCGCCAGATGCGCCCTTAACACCGCAAGGCGGTCTGAACCTTGAACCCGTGGCGAAACTCGCCAATGCCATTCGACATGAAATCGGAAAGGCCATTATCGGGCAAGACGACACGGTTGATTTGCTGCTGACCGCGATGCTCTCGCGCGGACATATCTTGCTCGAAGGCGTGCCAGGTACGGCCAAGACATTCCTCGCACAAGTGTTTGCGCATATTACGAATTACGATTTTGGACGTATTCAATTTACGCCAGACCTCTTGCCAGGTGATTTGATTGGGACGAATTTATTCTCGTTCCAAAGCAATAGTTTCAAGCTGATCAAAGGCCCGATTTTTTGCGACTTACTACTGGCCGACGAGATCAACCGCACCCCGCCCAAAACGCAAGCAGCTTTGCTTGAAGCCATGCAGGAACGCCGCGTCACGATTGACGGTGAGACCTTCGATCTCGGCGCTGGCTTCATGGTGATCGCAACCCAGAACCCGATCGAGCAACAGGGCACCTACCCCCTCCCCGAAGCGCAGCTCGATCGCTTTTTATTCAAGCATGTTCTGTCTTACTCCTCCCGCGAGGAAGAGATAAAAATCGTGACGCAACACGGCCACCGCTCTGGCACACCAAAGATGAAAGACCTTGGCCTGAAGGTGGTTGGCAGTAAGAAAAATATTGAAGACGTTGCCAAGATCGTTTCAAACATTCGCCTGTCAGAAGACATCACGCACTACGTTGTCGACCTCGTTCGCGGTACGCGCGTTAATCCATTATTCGAAACAGGGGCCAGCCCGCGCGCGGCCGCCATGATTGCGTCTGCTAGTCGCGCTTATGCGGCGTTGCAGGGGCGTGATTACGTTATCCCTGATGACGTCAAGCACATCGCTTTGCCCGCTTTACGACACCGCGCGATCCTCTCGCCCGCCGCGGAAATCGAAGGTCGCTCAGCTGATGAAGTGATCCAAGCCGTGATCGAACAGACAGAGGCGCCGCGCTAGCTCGTGACCGTTAAGGGCAGCCTATATCCGACGCGCCTCGCCGTCATTGCCATGGGAGCAGGCCTGCCGCTCAGCCTCATATTGAGCCTCGCCTTTCCGAGCTTTTGGATCATTGGGGTCGTCTGGATTCTCGGGCTCCTCGCCCTAATTTTACTGGACGGATTTTTGGCTACGCCGCTCGATAAGATGGAGCCAGAGATCAAGGCGGCTCGGCAATTATTTCATCGGTACGCAGGATGATATTTGGGTTCAGTCCGTCTACGGCAAGAGCCTCTACCCACGCAAGCCTGAGCTGCGCCTGACGACGAGCGAACACCTCACAGTAGAGCCATCAAATTTTGAAGCAGAGGCGCATGAAGGCGGCGTATTGGCGGTCTTTAAAACAACAGCGCGGCGGCGCGGCACGGCAGAATTAAAACGCATTTGGCAACGCTGGCAAGGCCCGTTCGGCTTAGTCTGGCGGCAACGCATGGACGCGCTCAATACCGAAATTCCTGTCACGCCGAATACAAAATTAATTACAGAAACCGCGCTGGACATCTTCTCGCGCGACGCAACATTTGGGCAGAAGATTCAAAATTTGAAAGGCGACGGCACAGAATTTGAATCGCTCGTTGAATTTCTACCGGGTATGGATAAGCGGGCGATTGATTGGAAACATTCCGCACGTCACAATCAAATCCTTGCCCGCGAATACCGCACAGAACGCAACCACAATATCGTCTTCGCTTTCGACAGTGGACACTTGATGTGCGAGGAGATGCGCGGCGAAGATGGCCTGTTAATGACCAAGCTTGACCGCTCGCTAAATGCCGCACTGTTGATGAGTTTTGTGAGCCTCAAGATTGGTGACCGTATCGGGCTATATGCATTTGATCAGAAGCCGTATCTATTTACGCCCGCCGTCGCAGGCACCCAAGCCTTTTCGCATTTACAGCGCCTCACATCGGAAATTGATTATTCGATCTCGGAGACAAATTTCACGCTCGGCCTAACGCAACTCGCGCAAAATTTAAAACGCCGCACACTCATCGTCG
This sequence comes from Litorimonas sp. RW-G-Af-16, assembly GCF_048319245.1. GTDB lineage: Bacteria > Pseudomonadota > Alphaproteobacteria > Caulobacterales > Maricaulaceae > Litorimonas. The sequence continues at coordinate 402,927 of NZ_CP166993.1, read as the reverse complement.
TCTTCACAGATTTCATCGACACGACACAGGCGGAATTGATGATCGAAAATATGGGGCGTTTGATGAAGCGTCACATTGTGATCTTTGTCGCCTTTCGCAATCAAGCGTTAGAGGATTTAATCGCGCGAGCGCCGCAATCCCCCGTCACGTGTCGGAGGCAGTTGTCGCCGAAACCCTGATGCGGGAGCGTGACTTGGTTATTGCACGGTTGACCCGATTGGGTATTCATATCGTGGACGCCGAACCGGAGACACTCAACATGGCCGTGCTTAATACCTATCTCGCGTTAAAGGCCAGAAATGTCATCTAATCTTCTCTCCCTGCAACTCAAAAGCCAACGCTTCCGCGAGGAGCGGCAGCAAGTCTGGAAAGAGCTTGAATCGCTCTTGCTCAAGATTGAGGGTGGACGGACAAACCGCTTGACCGATGATGAAATGTTACGCCTGCCGCGCCTCTACCGCGCGACCTTGTCGTCACTTTCTGTGGCGCGGGCAACGTCGCTAGACCAAAGCGTGATCGCCTATCTTGAAAGCCTCTGCACCCGCGCATATTATAAACTTTATGGCTCGCAAATGGGCATAGGCAAGCGGATTACACGTTTCTTCACCCATGACTTTCCGCGCGCGGCCAAACTGTTATGGAAAGATACGATTGCATCTGCGGCGTTTCTATTGCTTGGCGCAGTCGTTGCTTATTTCATGGTGATAAATAATCCCGATTGGTTTTACAGTTTTGTCAGCGCAGACCTTGCGGGGAGCCGCACACCTGCCGCGTCCACGGAAAGCTTGCGCGCGACATTGTATGATCAACAAGACGCAGATGGTCTCGGCGTGTTTGCCACTTTTTTGTTTTCGCATAATTCACGCGTTGCTATTTTTGCCTTCGCCCTCGGCTTTGCATTTTGTATTCCCACGATAATTTTAATGCTGATGACGGGCCTAATGCTTGGCGGATTTATCGGATTATTTGCCAGCAAAGGTCTCGGCTGGGAATTGGGTGGCTGGCTGATTATTCACGGCAGCACAGAGATTTTCGCGATTATCCTCGCGGGCGCAGGCGGTATATTTATCGGTCGCGCCGTGGCTTTCCCGGGCGACAGATCACGCACAGACTCGGCCGCCTATGCAGGCCAAACAGCTGGGTTATTAATCGCAGGTGTCGTATTCATGTTACTTATCGCAGGCTTGCTGGAAGGCTTTGCACGACAATTAATTAATTCTGATGTTTTGCGCTACGGCATTGGTATCACTTTATTTATCCTCTGGTGTATTTATTTATATCTACCACGTGACGACACTCCCCTCGATGATATGTTTGGCGACGCGTTATGAGCGAGACTGTTGAACAAATCCAAGCGCGTATGAAAAAACGTCGCGCCTCAATGAAGTATGAGGACTATCGCAATAAATATCGTCGCTCGCTGGTGACGCCAGAGGGAATCGATCTGAAGATTGAACTGGCGGATATTGGCGCGCGTTTCGGCGCTCTGTTTATTGATCTGATTATCATGGTCGTGATTATGATCGCGTCATTCTTTATCGTCGTTTACGGTGTCACGGGCATGTCATCCTTAGGCCGACAGGCCGTATCGGAATTTGCATTGTCTTTGCTGATCCTAGTGTTTTTCTTCCTACGCAGTTTTTATTTTATGGCGTTTGAAATGGGGCCGCGCGCCGCCACGCCTGGCAAGCGCATTATGAAAATACGGGTGGCCGCGCGCGGTAAACCTCGCTTGACGGCCAATGCCGTCTTCGCCCGCAATGCATTACGCGAGATTGAATTGTTTCTACCGATCTCTTTTTTGTTCGGCGCAGGTAGTAACGGTGTCGACGGTTGGATTAATTTATTTGGCATGATCTGGGTTGGCATCTTTGTGCTATTTCCATTCTTCAATAAAGATAATTTACGCGGCGGCGACTTGATTGCAGGAACGTGGGTGGTGAAAGCCCCTCGCCCTGTTCTGGCACAAGACCTCGCGACAGTGGCCGACGGATTAAGCGCGCAATTTGCGTTCACGCCCGAGCAAATCGACGCGTATGGCGTCAAGGAACTACATGTCCTCGAAGATGTTTTGCGCCGAAAAGACCCCACCGTAATGAATGATGTCGCCATACGAATACGGCGCAAGATTGGCTGGGTGTCGGAGAGCGCGGGCGAACGCGATATCGATTTCCTCCAAGCCTATTACAAAGCGCTCCGCGGGCGGCTTGAGACGAAACTTCTCATGGGCGTGCGCCGTGAAGATAAGTTTGATCGTCGCTAAGGCGCGTGCCACAAGCCCTTATGTCACAAGAGTTTGAAATCTTCATCGTCACCCTGCCCGGGCTAGAAAAATACCTATTCCAAGAAGTGCAGGAGGCGGGCTTTCGTGGAGCGCGGGCGATTGGCGGCGGCGTCATCGTTCAAGGCGGTTGGCGTGATGTCTGGCGTGCCAACCTCGTGCTGCGCGGCGCTTCCAAAGTCTTGGCTCGGATCGGCGAATTTCGCGCTATGCATCTGGCGCAACTTGACAAGCGATCTCGAAAGTTTCCGTGGGGTGATTTTCTTCTGCCGGGTCACAAAATCAAAGTCGAAGTGACCACCAATCGAAAGAGCAAAATCTATCATGCGGGTGCGGCGATCGAACGCATAGAACGCGCCATCCATGAGGAGTTCGGCGCAGAAATCGCGACGTCTATGGACGATGCCGACATCTTAATTAAAGCGCGGATCGACAGCAATCTTGTAATTTTTTCCATCGATACATCGGGCATGGCGCTTCACAAACGTGGCCACAAACAAGCGATGGGCAAAGCGCCTCTGCGCGAGACCATTGCCGCCATGACCCTGCGCGCGTGCGACTATGACGGATCTGAACCTGTGTTAGATCCCATGTGTGGGTCAGGGACATATGTGATTGAAGCCGCAGAGATCGCGCGAAACTTGCTCGCAGGACGCGCAAGACACTTCGCCTTTGAGCGCTTAGTCAGCTATGACCGCACGGCAGTAGAGGCGATGAAAGCCAACTGGCAAACAAGCGACACAGCTCAGCACTTTTATGGCTCTGACCGCAATGACGCCGTGATTGGGTTCGCGACAGAGAACGCCAAGCGCGCGGGCGTGGCAGACCTTTGCACCTTTGCCCAGAAACCATTCTCAGACATCACACCGCCAGATGGGCCGCCGGGCCTCGTCATGATCAACCCGCCTTATGGCAATCGGATCGGGAATAAAAAGCAACTCTTCGCGCTGTATCAAAGTTTTGGCGATGTCATGCGAGAGCGTTTTACGGGCTGGCGTGTAGGCATGATCACGACAGATCGTCAACTTGCGGACGCCACCAAACTCCCCTGGCTTCCCCCCGGCGCCCCCATCGCGCATGGCGGATTAAAAGTGCGCTTGTTTCGGACGGAGGCGATTTAGGGCGAGCTTACCAGAAAGTGGCGTATAGCGCGATGAGGATCACGGCGATGATGACGGTCCAGATGTTGAAGGCTGTTGTGGTTTTGAAGTTGATGTCTGACAAAATCACGGACTGACCCGCTTTGGGGAGTTGTGTGAGGTGCGAGACAATCGCGCCGATCACCAGACAGCCGAGGAAGATCACCCAGATACGGTTGACGAACGGGAAGTCTGGGAAGGCAAAGTAGAAGATCGCCGACACAGCCACAGACACGAACAACATGGCAAAGGCGCCAGCGGAATTCGTGCGCTTGTAAAACATGCCCATCAAGAACACAGCCACGATGCCCGGCGCGACAAAGCCCGTCCATTCTTGGATTTTCTGGAAAGCCCCCTCCATATCGCCGAGCAGCGGCTTGGCGAGCATGAGCGCGATCAACATGGCCGTGATAGCGGTAATCCGCCCGACGGTGACGTAATGCTTCTCGCTCTTATTTTTCGCAATTTTATCGCGGTAAATATCCATCGTAAAAATCGTAGAAATAGAGTTCACCATGGAGGCGATTGAGGACACGATGGCGGCGATCAGCGCCGCAAAGATCAGCCCGCGCAGCCCGCTTGGCATGATTTTCATGACTTCGGGATAGGCCCGATCAGAGGCGGTATCCAGGACGGATTTATCAATCACGCCCATTTCGGGCGCGGCCAGCATCACCGCAGCGATCCCTGGCAAAACGATAATCAAAGGCATGAGCAGCTTCAGTCCTGCCGCAAAGACAAGGCCTTTCTGCGCCTCAGCCGCGCTCTTTGCGCCCAGCGCCCGCTGGATGATATATTGGTTAAAGCCCCAATAGGAAAAATGCAAAACCCACAAGCCGCCGAGTAAAGTCCATATCCCTGGCAGTTTATTATAAGACGGATGATCCTGCGAGAGGATCATATCAAACTTCCCGGGCAGTTCTGTATAAAGGCGCTTAAACCCGCCAAGAACGCCGCTATCGCCGCCAATCATGCCCATGGTCAGCCACGCAATAATTATCCCGCCAATCACCAAGATCACGACCTGCAAAATATCTGTCAGCGCCACGGCCTTTAGGCCGCCATACATCGAGTAGGCCAGCGCGAATGCGGCCAATCCCGCCATGCCCCAAAATAGCGACACGCCCGTCAGCGTATTCACAGCCAGCGAGCCCAGCCACATGACGGCCGTCAGGTTCACAACCGTATACAGCGCAATCCAGAAGATCGACATCGTCGTCTTCACGCCGTCGCCATAGCGCGTTTCTAAAAACTGCGGCATGGTGTAGATTTCACGCTTGAGGAAGATCGGCAGGAAATATTTGGCCACGATGATCAAGACAATCGCCGCCTGCCACTCATAGGCCGCAATGGCCAGGCCGATCTTATACCCATCGCCCGACATCCCAATAATCTGCTCAGCCGAGATATTCGCCGCCACAAGTGACGCCCCGATCGCCCACCAAGGCAGAGACTTCCCAGCGAGGAAGTAATCCTCCGTGTCTTTAACTTCACCCTTGGGCTCACGAGACACCCATTGCGCAATCGCAAACAAAACCACAGCATACAAAACCACGATCACAATATCGAGCGAACTTAAAAACATTGAATTCCCCTTAGCCTGATCAGTAAGTCAGGCCATACCCAACTTTATATTTTACATCTTCATTATCTGTGGACGATACGCCATTTGCGGGCCAAGAAAAAGGTAGCTTACCTTTAAAATTTTGTCTTGGGCTTCCGTCTGGCGCGGCTATCAAAACGTCAGCGACGCCAGCGCCCTCGCTGCCTGGCAACCAAGCCGTGACGAAAGCATCCGCCAGATCAATCGCGGCGTCTACGCCGCGCGGGCGCCCTGTTAAAAAGACAGCTACCACAGGGACACCGTCAGATTTTAAGGACTGCATCAATTTGAAATCTTCATTGTCCAATAAATCAAAATCTAAATTCGCCAAATCCCCCTCGAATTCGGCATAGGGCGTTTCCCCAAACACGATGATCGCGACATCAGGGCGAGTGTCTGGATCAGGTTTGGCGAGAGTTTCGCCGCCCGCTGATGCCGCTGCATCGCGAATGCCATCTGCAATCGTTGTATGACCTTTATAATACTTACGGGGGTTGAGAGCGCGCGTTTCGATATGGCGGCCTTGCCACGTGACCGTCCAGCCACCTGATTGCAGCGCAGGGTTATCGGCGCCTGATCCCGCCACCAAAATGCGTGAATTGGGATTTATCGGCAGCACGCCATCATTTTTAAGCAAGACGAGCGACTCGCTGACAGCTTGACGTGCGATAGCGCGATGATCCGCATGACCCAGCAGCTTGGCCCGGCTCGCAAGTGCGTGTTCTGACGGCTTCCCACTGTCAAACATACCCGCCCGATATTTCACGCGAAGAATACGGCGGACGGCGTCATCGACGCGGGACATAGGGATGTCACCTGCCTTGACTTGAGAAATCGTATTTTGTGAAAACGCTTTCCAGTCCTCTGGCACCATGATCAAATCTACGCCAGCATTGATCGCTTGCGGGCAGGACGCATTAGTGCAGCCTTCAATTTGGGCATGACCATTCCAGTCACCAACGACCAGACCGTCAAATCCCATCTGGCCTTTCAGCACATCAGTCAGCATGTATTTGCTGCCGTGGAGCTTCTCGCCGTTCCAGCTATTAAAGCTAGCCATAACTGTCTGCGCGCCGACACCGAGCGTTGTCACGTAACCTTGACCGTGAATGTCAAATAGCTCTTGCTCTGTCAGGGTCGTTTCGCCTTGGTCTTTCCCGTTTGCAGTCCCGCCGTCCCCAATGAAATGTTTCGCTGTGGCGATGATCTTTTGCTCTGACAGGAAATTATCCAATGCAGGATGACCTTGTAGCCCAACAACAAATTCTTTTGATAAATTGGCGACAATGTTTGGCTTCTCGGAATAGCTCTCATAAGTGCGGCCCCAGCGAGCGTCTCTGGCAACGGCAACGGTCGGCGCGAAAGTCCAATCAATGCCTGTTACGGCGACTTCTCGCGCTGTGACGGTTCCAATATCTCGCATTAAGTCAGGATTATTGGCGGCTCCTAAGCCGATATTGTGGGGAAAGATCGTCGCCCCGACGACGTTATTATGACCGTGAACGGCATCTGTGCCCCACAAAATTGGAATGGCCAAGCGATCATCACCTGTATCCATCGACGCACCATAAAACAGGTTTGCCATAGAGAGCCACGCCCCTAACGGGCCATCCGCCTTGTCCGTTGGCCAAGAGCCACCCCCGTTTAGGATAGAGCCGATATGGTATTCTGCAGCGTCATCGGGGGAGATTGATTTTATCTCAGCCTGGATCATTTGACCCACTTTTTGTTCAACGCTCATCTGCGCCAAGAGCGAGTCGATCTTCGCTTCGATCTCCGCGTCTTGCGCGATAGGGCTGCGCACTTTCGGCCAAACCCCGTCATCAGCGATAGAGTTGGGGGAACAAGCCACGAGCGCAGTCGTGAGGATCAAACCTAGAAGACGAGATTTGAGGGGATGGGCAACAACCATGATCTTTTCCGTAAGCCGAATTTCGTTTGAAATAAATGGGCCGCCCGGAAGCGGCCCAGACTGAATTACGGGAAACGTACCCGAAGTCTTACGCCATATGTGCGAGGGCGTGAGAAGAAGCGCGTATTATCAAACTGCGTGATAATAATGGCTTGTTCCTTTTGCTGATTGGTGATGTTGGACACATAGCCCTCCAAGCGCCATTTGCCGTCATCGCCGTGTGAGTATCCAGCACCCGCATCAAATGTCCAGTATCCTTTAACTGTGTCGTTCAGACGAAGGTCGGTATCGTCGTCAGGATTATAGTCAATCCCATTAAAGATCGTCATATGCTGTGAGGAGCGATATCCAACGGACAGGACGCCATCAATGGAACCACTGTCAAGATTAACCGCTTTAGAGATCGAGCTGTTAAACTGCCACTCTGGTGTTTTAATGAGGCGGTTTCCATCGATTGAGCGATTGACGGCATTGATTGGATTCCCTTCATCGTCTCTAATATCAGCGTCAGCCTGATACCGGCTATCTTGAATTTCATTAGCATTCGTGACGCGCGCTTCCTTGAGCCACAATAAAGTTGCGTCAATATTTAAGTCGCCAGGCAGTTGAATACCGCCTTCAAACTGAGCACCGTAAATTTCAGCGTCAGACGCGTTGAAGGTGAACGCCACGACATTGCCGCCAAGATTTTGCCGCTGTTCGTCTGTTAAATCGATACCTTGTATGTCAAAGATTTGCGCTGTTGAAAGCAGGCTGGTCAGCTGCAAATCGTTATAGTCATAGTAGAAAGCCGACACATTAAACGTCGCAGCATTATCGCCGATATCAAACTCGTTTTTTGATCCCAGTTCAAACAAAGTCAATTTTTCAGGGCCATATGTCGGGGCTAGTGTATCCGAATCAAACGCGGCTGGCGCACTTGTGTTTGGGCTAAATGAGGCCAAACCCTCTGTGCCCGGGACGTTGTCATTGAAGCCGCCAGATTTGTTACCTGTGGCGACCAAGCCGTAGAGCAAGTGATTATCATCCAGATCATATTCCATCCGCGCACGCCAATCGACGAAATCATTATCGAGTGAGCCGTTCTGCAGAGCAATAGAATTGCCGCCGAGGACTGCGAAGGAAATCCGACCGTCTAATTGATCGTCAAAGAAAGGGTCTTGCCCGTTCGCAACTGGACAATCCGCAGTGAGGGTCAAGCCTGCACATAGCGGGTGATCTGCTGGCGGCGCACCACCTTCGACAATGCCGTTCGCATAGATCGTGCTGAGGCCATCGCGACCCCCATTGCGGGCGATACCATCAAAATAGAATGCCAGAATCTCGTCATCGCTCAGTGTGGGGTTGCCCGTATTTATATCGACAGACCCGTCTGTATTGGGGTTGAAAATCGTGCGGTCTAGGCCCGCAAATTCAAACCCTTCCGTGCCAACGCCTGTCCCTTGACAACACCCAAAGCCAGCCGTGCCGATGATGAATTGGTAGCGCGCATTGACGCCGAAACGCTCTTTATGATCATCCGTAAAGCGCAAGCCACCTGTGACGCGGAAGCTATCAGAGATGTTATATGTCGCGTCACCATAGAATGAATAGCTCTCGGTATCGGTCGTTTGATTGAACTCGACGCCTGTGAAGAATGGATTTCTATCGCCCGTCGTGCCGAGGAATGTACGCTGAGCTTCGTCAAAATAGAAAGCCCCCACACTCCACGTTAGCCTAGAATCGTTATCGGAGAAGAGACGGAATTCATGCACCATAGACTCGGAGTCTGTGATGAAGCGAATACGCGAGAAATTATCAAATGTCAGTGCGTCAAAAGTATCAAGCGCGCCGTCATATTGCGGCCCTGCAGGCGTCACAAACTCATAATCATAAACCAGGTCACGGAACGAGCCGATATACTCAGCGTTCCAGCCATTTCCGTCATATTCAATATGACCTTTAATGCCCTGATGAACTGTGTCCTCTTCTGGTGTAATGGCGCGGCCATAAACTTTGCGAGGGTCATCAATATCCTCTGGCAAAATATCATTGCCGAGGGGGTTGGCGTAATTTGTGCCCGTATAGCCTGTGCCTTTATTTTCATTATAGTCGGCCGTGACTGTGAAAGTCAGGGCGTCAGTCGGCTCTGTTAAGAACGTTGCGCGCAGACCCATATCATCTGCCGCTTCAGCCACACCAACACCTTCGTCTTCACAAGAGCCAACGGGAATGGCCAGCGTCGTAGAGCAAGGCGAGATATTTTGATAATAGCTATCGTGATCCAATTTGAACGCGGCAAGACGCAGAGCAGAATTCTCACCGATCGGCGCATTAATCATGGCTTCAACAGTTGTTTCGCCGTAATTACCGATCCCAGCTTCGAGGAGCGCGTCAAACTGGCCAAGACCTGGTTTCCATGGAATAGCATTGATAGAGCCAGCCGTTGCGTTCCGGCCGCGTAGCGTACCTTGTGGCCCGATGTTAACTTCAACACGCTCAATATCAAAAAACGCTGCACCGATACCAGCAGGTCGAGGGAGATAGACGTCGTTAAAATGGAAGGCCGCCGCAGGGTCACCTAATTCCGTATTATTGGATGAACCGACGCCGCGAATGTAAACTTCGACATTGCCTTGATTGTTGGCAATGGACAGTCCCGGAATCTTTCCATCAATTTCTTGAAAATCGGTGATACCAAGTAGTTTTAATTCGTCACCAGAGATCGCGGCCGCTGTGCCTGCATAATCTTGCAGAGATTGTGCCCGGCGCTCAACCGTGATGATAACTTCTGAAGACCCGTCTTCATTGTCAATAATTGTGCTGCTTTGTTGCGCCGCCGCGGGGGCCGAGACAGACAGGGCCATGACCATAGCGCAGATGGATGCGCCGCCAAGTTTCATAAGTTTAGATGTGTGTGTGGTATCATTTTGCATGATCTTCCCCTGAGTTTATGACTTCTTTGTCATGTTCTAGGGGGAGTATAATTTCGAGCACAAGGCAAATGCGGTGAAGTGGACTTTTGATAAGGTGAGTTGGAAAAATTAGTCAATTCTTACGAAATAAATCGCGGATTTCGCCACCATAACGCCGACTCACCTTCAGCTGTGATCCATCCCGCATAATTGCATGCGCTTCACCTTTAAGCGCAGGTACGATGTCTTTGATGTAAGATATATTGAGTATGGTGGAGCGATGAATTCGTTTGAATTGTGCCCCGCCAAGCTCCTTTTCGACTGCTTTCAAAGTCGATCGAATTAATCGTGTTGTGCCCTCAATGTGGATGCAGACATAGTCTCCCGCCGCTTCGAGCCACTCGATTCTATCTTTATCTAGAAAGGAAATTCGGTCGGTATCTTTCACGATCAAGGCGCTGTTCTTGGTGGCCACCGCATTGCTAGGGGCCTTATGTGAATCGCCGACACGCTGCGAAATATCATGCAAAGCCGTCAGAAGTTCAGGCTTTGTGCGGTAGGGCAGACCCGCTTCCAACACTGAGCGCGCCCGTGCCACACTTTCAATAATAGCCTGATCTTCGAGCGGTTTGAGAACATAATCAATCGCCTGCACTTTAAAGGCATCAATCGCAAATTCAGCATAGGCTGTTGTAAAAATCACCTTTGGCATAATGTCGTTTTGAATGGCGGCAATAACGTCAAAGCCGTTCATTTCTGGCATTTGAATATCGAGAAATAATATATCAGGCTGATGCATAAGGACTGCGTCAACGGCTTCGCGGCCGTTTCGGCATTCTGCCACGATTTCAAGATCGTCTATATCGGCCAATATTGCAGACAACAGGTTTAGGGCCAGCGGTTCATCGTCGACTATAACTACTTTAAAGTTCATAAAGCCGCCTCTAAGGCTTGCACTGGCTCCAATGGCAAAACGATCCTGGCCGACAACCCTCCCAATTTAGACCTTTCGAATTTCAGGTCAGCCGCATCGCCGTAATGGGATTGCAGGCGGTCTGTAATATTTTTCAAACCCACGCCTTTTGAGAAAGAAACCTCGGGGTCATTCTTATGTGCGCTTGCGTCTAAGCCCGACCCACTATCCTCAACGGTTAGGAACAATTTATCGCTATCGACCCGTGCAGACACATGAATAGTGCCGCCTTCCACCCTCCCCGCAACGGCAAATTTGAGGGCATTTTCAATCAAAGGCTGAAGGATCAAACTAGGCACGAATGATGAATAGGCCGCATCATCAATATTGAACTTTAGCTTTAAGCGATCGCCATAACGCACTTTTTCAATATCTAGGTATAGCTTCAGAGCCTTCACCTCACTCGCTAAATTCACCATCTGACTGGCGTCATTATCAAGTGAAAAACGTAAAAAATCACTGAGCTGCGAGATCATCGTGCGTGCTTGTTCAGACCGTTTCGTTTTCACTAAGGCAGAGATTGAGTTTAAAGTATTAAATAAGAAATGCGGATTTAACTGATAGCGCAGCATTTTAATTTGAGCGTCCCTCGAACCCGTTTCAGCTAATAGGCGCTTTAGCTGCTCTTCTTGCATGTTCTGCGTGGCGATGTAGCGCTGTTCTTGCGCGCGTTGCAGAGCCAGGTAAAATTTAACGCCGTAATACAAGGCGGCCCAGCTGAAAAAGACCATAAAAGACCCGAAATACCACCCACCAAAGTCTTTCCAAATATCGTATTCTTCGCCCAACCATAAAAATGTTTGCATTCTTAAGGCTGTCCAGATCGCACTGATTATGGTGACGGAGATAACAACAACAAAAAATTGCTTTAGAAGTCGTGTGTTCCAATATCTGCGGTAAATATATCTAAGTGGCAGGCTAAGCAGCATACCGATTATTGCTTGAATTAGAGTATGGCTGACATGACGCCAATTCGGCGCACCATACCAGACTGTCAAAGACAAAAAAGTGATAACGCATAAACCGCCCCACCCTACGAACTGCAGAAGCCAAAACTGCGCTTGGCGATTGCTCTCAAACTTGTCCCAAAAGCTAGAAGAGTGTCCGTTCAAATAATTCATTCTGATTAGTTAGTGCAAAATTTTCAAATTGACTATCCATAGTTTTAAAGTGCGCCTTGCCCCAAATCAGGCCCCCCTCAACACTCCACCACATTCACCGCTAACCCACCTTGGCTAGTCTCTTTATATTTGGAACTCATGTCGAGGCCGGTTTGGCGCATGGTTTCGATGACTTGGTCGAGGCTGACTTTGGAGTGTTCTGTGCCGTGGAGCGAGAGGCGGGCGGCGTTAGCGGCTTTGACGGCGCCGATGGCGTTGCGCTCGATACACGGAATTTGCACCAGGCCACCAACTGGATCGCATGTCAGGCCGAGATTATGCTCCATGCCGATTTCGGCCGCATTGGCGATCTGGATCGGAGTGCCGCCCCAAATCGCGGCGAGGCCGCCCGCCGCCATGGAACACGCCACGCCGACTTCACCTTGGCACCCCATCTCTGCACCGCTGATCGAGGCGCGTTGTTTATATAGAAGCCCAATCGCCCCCGCCGTCAACAAGAACGTCCGACACTTCGCCATATCTGGCTGCCCTTGATCATTGCCCGTGTAATATCGCAGCACGGCTGGAATAATCCCTGCGGCTCCGTTGGTCGGCGCGGTAACGACTTGCCCACCCGCCGCGTTTTCTTCGTTCACCGCCATAGCGAAGACATTGAGCCAATCAAACAGGCTCTCTTTTTCATTCGAGCCAAGATTGCCTTGCAGCCGCGCCCAGAGTTTCGCGGCACGGCGATTGACTTTCAGCCCGCCCGGCAGAATTCCCTCTGTTCTCAGACCCCGTTCAATGCAGCCCATCATGACCTCTGTGATATGATCCAGCGCCGCGTCCGTCTCCGCGCAGGGGCGCATGGCGGCTTCGTTAAGGCGGATCACATCGGCGAAGTTAATACCCTCGCTGTGACAAATCGCGAGCAGCTCGGCGGCTGAGTTGAAGACATGCGGCACGTCTGCTGCGGTCGGAATAATGTCATTGCGCACAGGTTTTGACATTTGCACATGGCTGGCGATGAAGCCGCCGCCTGTCGAGTAATAGGTTCGCTTGTCGAGGCATTTTCCGTTCGCGTCCAGCGAGCGCAGCGTCATCTCATTGGGGTGCAAATTGGTCGGGGTTTCATAGTCCAGGATCAAGTCGTCATCCAGATCAAAGCTGATCACATGACCTTTCCATGTCAGCGTTTTCTCACGCGCCAGCGCGACCAGCTTCGCTTCGGCTTTCGCCATATCAATCGTTTCTGGTGTAAAGCCAAGCAAGCCCAACATTGTCGCGCGCATTGTCCCGTGACCTTGCCCCGTGAAGGCAAGCGAGCCGCGGAAAATAACTTTGATCCGGGCAGTTCTCTCGACCAATCCTTTTTTGCGCAGGCGTTGGCGAAAGCGTAGGGCAATCCGCATGGGGCCGACAGTATGGCTAGAGGACGGCCCAATGCCAACGCGGAAAATATCAAGCACAGATAACATAGCTTCGCTTTATCTGACTGAATTGAAAACGTGCAATGAAATTCGCGGCAAAACGCTAATGATGGGATTAGTAATTATGATGGGCGCACAAAAAACCCGCCCTTCAAATGAATGAAGCGCGGGTAAATTAGCTGCGAGTGGAAATTCCTACATCAAGCGCTTGCGGCTCGTAGGGTTCGGACCGATCGCTTTTTGGTTTGAACCGCGACGGCGTGACGGCTGATAGGCCACCATGCTGTGCGCTTTGCAATACGGCTCATCGGGATCTGTCTTGCGGCCACAAAAGCGGAAATCTGTTTTGGACGGATCGCCAATCGGCCACTTACACATGTGATCTGTTAGGGTTAGGATCGTTGCAAATTCACCGTTCGATAATGGCTTGGCTTCCAGCGGCGGTTCTGGCTGTGCGATCTCGACGACGACACGTGGCTTGCGCGGGGTCGCGGGCGCCCTGACAGTCCGCGTGCGCGGCGCGGAAGGTTGCGCGGCCGCTGTCGCCTTTTTACGCGGGCTGGAAGGTTTGGCGCGACCTGACAGGCCGAGACGGTGGACTTTACCAATCACGGCATTGCGCGTGACGCCGCCTAATTGCTTGGCGATTTGGCTCGCTGATAGCCCGTCCGCCCATAATTTCGTCAGTGTCGCAACGCGATCCTCTGTCCATGCCATGGTATAATTCCCTTTATTCGAAGTCGCCGCGCCGAGATAGCGCGCACCCCCTATATATTGATTTCAGTAGACCCCCCGGCCCACCATTTCCACAACATGTCGTAGCAAGCCCAGCGAAAACCACAAGATATTTCCCTCCACCTATCCACAGAAATCAATATATAGTAGGTAAAAACCGCAGATCATAAATTATTTGGGGATAATTGGATTTCATTCACAGAAATCTTTGTGTAGGAGCGGGATATGACCGCAAAACCGACATCAAACTCCACGACTTTTCCTGCCGCGACCCCGCCCAAAGATCGCCATTTTGGCGCGATGAATTGGATGGGTCTGGCGACGCTCTATAAAAAAGAAGTCAAACGCTTCATGAAAGTCGGGCCACAGACTTTGCTCGCGCCGATCATTTCAAACTTACTTTATATGACTGTCTTCGTGCTGGCGTTCTCAAAGAATAATCCTGACCCCGCAGGCTTCATGGCGTTTCTTGCGCCGGGCCTCGTCATGCTGGGCATCCTCAATAATGCGGCCGCAAATTCCAGCTCGTCTATTATGACAGGCAAGATGATGGGCAGTATTACAGATGTACTGATGCCGCCACTCTCATATCTAGAGCTTGCATTGGGGTGGATTGGCGGCGCAGCGACGCGAGGTATTTTGGTGGCGGTTGCCACCGCGATTGCGCTGTCCTTCTTCGCACCGATGATCCCAATGCATATTTGGGCAGTGTTATTCTATTCTATCAGCGCGGCCTTTATGATGGGCATGGTCGGCGTGTTGTCTGGTATTTGGGCAGAGAAATTCGACCAACTGGCGGTCGTCAATCAATTCGTGATCCTGCCGCTATCATTTCTATCTGGCACATTTTACCGCATCGACGTTCTGCCAGAAATTTTCCAGAAGATGATCCAGTTCAACCCCCTCTTTTATTTGATCGACGGCTTCCGCTACGGCTTTCTTGGTGAAGCGGACTCAAACATTGCAATAGGTGTTGTCTTTATCTGCGCGATCAATATCATCTTGTTCTTAGCCGTCTTGCTGGTGCTTCGCGCAGGCTGGCGGATCAAGTCCTAGCGCCACGGAGATTATTATGGCCAAAGGCGACCACCTTTTTGATTGTTACACCCCCCAGCGCTGACATTTGATCGCGGCGAAGGGCCTTATCTTTATACCGCAGAGGGCAAGCGCTATCTCGACTTTATTGCGGGTATTTCTGTCAATGCCTTCGGTCACGCCCACCCTGGGATGATAGAAGCGATCACAGAACAAGCGGGCAAAATTTGGCACCTGTCAAACCTGTTCCGTATCCCAGGACAGCATGAACTCGCGCAGCGTTATTGCGAGGCAGCTGAGTTTGCGGACAAAGTCTTTTTCACCAATTCGGGAGCAGAAGCGATTGAGTGCGCGATGAAAACCGCGCGCCGTTATCACTACGCCCAAGGCAATCCTGAGAAGATCGACATCATCACATTTCAGGGCGCGTTCCACGGTCGGACGACAGCCGCGATCAATGCCACAGGAAATCCGAAATACCTTGAAGGTTTCGGCCCCGCTCTTCCGGGCTATATCCACTTGCCATTTGGCGACCACGAAGCGCTTAAAGCTGCCATGGGTCCAACGACGGCGGCTGTCATGGTCGAGCCTGTCCAAGGCGAAGGCGGGCTACGCGCTTTGCCCGAAGTCTGCTTGCGCGGTTTGCGCGAGCTTTGCGACGAACACGGCGCGCTGCTGATCTATGACGAAGTGCAATGCGGTGCGGGTCGGACGGGCAAGATGTTCGCCTATCAATGGGCGGAGAACGCCGAGCCAGACATTATCGCAGCGGCCAAAGGCATTGGCGGCGGCTTCCCCCTCGGCGCGTGTCTTGCGTCTAAAGAAGCGGCGAGCGGTATGGTCCCCGGTACGCACGGCACGACTTATGGCGGCAATCCGCTGGCCATGGCGGCGGGCATCAAGGCCTATGACCTGATCACCGAGGCAGGCTTCTTGGAGAACGTCACCGACGTGTCTAATTTCATCAAGCAACAATTCGAAGCGCTCAAAGATGAGTTTCCAGATGTCGTCGCGGATGTGCGCGGCAAGGGCCTCCTCGTTGGAATGCGCCTGAAAAAGAAAAACGTCGATGTGCGCCTGTCTTTGATGGATCACGGCCTCCTCGTGGGCACGGCGGGTGAGAACACGCTGCGCCTCGCCCCGCCGCTGATCATCACCGAGGACCATGTGCGCGAAGCTATTGGCAAGCTACGCCAAGTCTTCACCCTCGCCCGCGATTGGGACGACGTTTAGCCTGCGCTTCAGTTTAAATTGACGACCCTCGCGCGAATAGGCTAAACGCCTCTTTTGCGCGAGACGACCATCATGAACCACTTTCTCTCCCTAGCCGATATTGACAGCTCTGAGCTGCGTGCGATTTTGGACGAGGCGCACCGGATGAAGGCCGCCCGCCACCTCCCAAATGGTCAAAGCCTGCCCAAGGGACAGCCCGACGCAGACGCGCCGTTTACAGGCCACACCCTTGCGCTTATTTTCGAGAAGTCTTCGACCCGCACGCGCTTCTCTTTTGACATGGCGATGCGGCAACTCGGCGGCACGTCCATCACCGCGACCAGCAATGATATGCAGCTCGGCCGCGGGGAAACAGTGGAGGATACGGCCAAAGTCCTGTCCCGCTTCGTCGACGGAATCATGCTCCGCGCGAACAGCCACGACACGCTGACCGCGCTGGCCCGTAACGCAACGGTCCCCGTGATCAACGGCCTGACCGATTACAATCATCCCTGCCAGATCATGGCAGATTTACAGACGTTGGAAGAGCGCGGGGGGCAGTTATCGGACATGACACTGACATGGGTCGGCGACGGCAATAACGTCGCGGTGAGCTTTATCAATGCTGCCGCAAAATTCGGATACCACCTCCGCATTAGCACGCCAGAGGGCTACGCCGTCGCAGACCAAACGGTTGAGGCCGCGCGCCAAGCAGGTGCCAAGATCACCTTGATCACAGACCCCCTCACAGCCTGCGAGAACACAGACGTCGTCATCGCCGACACCTTCGTATCCATGGGCGACACGGACGCCGAGGCTCGCCTGTCTGATCTGATGAGCCACCAAGTCAATGACGCGCTCATGACAGCGGCCGCAAAAAACACGATCTTCCTCCACTGCCTCCCCGCCCACCGCGGCGAAGAAGTCACCGCCGCTGTGATCGACGGCAAGCAAAGCGCCGTCTGGGACGAAGCGGAGAACCGACTGCACGCGCAGAAGGCGGTGGTGAAGTGGTGTTTGTGTTAATTGGTTCCCGGCGCAATCCTATTGGGTCGTCGCGATGGAGTGACATCCTCATTTGACATTCCCCCTCTAACGCCATAGTCACCGCGCTTAACACGGAGCTTGGCGGGTTGAGAATGATCTCCCCCGAGATGGGCTCACACCCTAGAGCCGTGCCGGCCACCCCTGCTGGCTCACAATATAGAGCCTTTCATGTCTACATTTTCTGACCTCAATCTGGCGGCCCCGCTGGATAAAGCCCTGCGCGAGCTTGGCTACGACACCCCCACTGAAATTCAAGTGCAAGCGATCCCTAAAGTGATGGAGGGGCGCGACCTAATGGGCATTGCGCAGACCGGCACGGGCAAAACGGCGGCGTTCACCCTGCCGACGCTGCACTACCTGATTACTGAGGATAAAGAGCCGCCTAAGCGTGGTGCTCGCTGCCTGATCCTTGCGCCGACGCGGGAGCTCGCTGGGCAGATCACTGAAAGCGTGCAGCAATACGGCAAACATATGCCACATCTCTCTGTCACGGCTGTTTACGGCGGCGTCGCGATCAATCGGCAGATCAAGCGTCTTGTCGGCGGAAACGATGTTGTTGTCGCCACGCCCGGTCGATTGATGGATTTGATCGAACGTCGCGCCCTGACACTCAAAGACGTCGAAGTCCTGATCCTAGATGAAGCGGATCAGATGATGGACATGGGCTTTATCCATGCCTTGCGGAAGATCGTCAAAATGCTCCCAAAAGAGCGGCAGACCTTGTTTTTCTCGGCTACCATGGCGACGAATATTAAAAAGCTGGCAGCGGAATATTTGACGGACCCTGTAAAGGTCTCTGTCACGCCCGCCAACACAACGGCGGAGCGCGTGACGCAGGCCGTGATCTTCGCCGAAAGCCCGCAGAAGCAGACTTTATTAGGGTTGGAATTAATTAAACCCGAAGTCGAGCGGGCGCTGGTCTTTACACGCACAAAGCACGGCGCAGATCGCGTGGTGAAGCGTCTGGCGACGAACGGCCTACGTGCCATGGCGATCCACGGGAATAAATCACAGAGCCAGCGTCAACGCGCACTGGACGCCTTTAAGGCGGGTGATGTAAACATCATGGTTGCGACCGATATTGCGGCGCGCGGAATCGATATTGACGACATCACACATGTCTTTAATTACGAACTTCCCAATGTGGCCGAGCAATATGTTCACCGAATTGGGCGGACAGCGCGGGCGCGAAAATCTGGCAAAGCGATCTCTTTCGTGGCGAAAGACGAGCGCAATTATCTCCGCGACATTGAGAAATTACTCGGTGAGAAAATCCCGCAAGAAAAGCAAATCAAAGATATTGACGAGGCGGCGAAAGTGTTGCGCGCCAGAGCCCCTGTCGAAGTCGTCGCAGACAAAGTCAAAGAGACTCGCCAAGGTCGCGGGAAATCTAAAAAGAAGAAAGCGCGTTTTTCGTCTGATCGAGCCAATCGCGGCGCGGGTGCATATAAGGTTGAAGAAGTCGGCGAACGCACGGCGAAATCTGGCTATGATCCTGATAAGCCGTCGCAGCCTCGCGGACGTGGGAAGCCTGCATCGGGCGGGAAGCCAAAAGGTGAATGGTCCCGCGATACGCGTGACGGGTCTGGTGGACATAGTGCGCGCCCGAATAAAATGCGCGGTGACAGCCCGACAGAAGACAGCACGACACATCGTCGCAAAAAATCTGATCCCAACAAGAAAAGCCGGGCTCAGCGAAAAACTGAAACGGCCGCAGCTGCACCCAAGAGCGATGGCAAAAGCAAGTCGTTTAAAGGCAAGCCTTACAAGGCGAAAGGCCCGAGAGCGGATGGCAGGAAGCCTAGCGGCGGAAAACCGCAAGACGCAGCACGTCAATCATCTGGCGGCGCAGGGTTTCAACGCAAACCACGTAAGCCGAAGGGCGAACGTGGTGCGAGCCAGAATAAAGGCGGCAATCAACCACCTAAACGGCGCGCGAAGTAACCCGCCCTACGTCAAAATATTAAAAGCCCAGTCAGTGACTGGGCTTTTTTATTACCGATGATAGTCGTTCCGATTTTCACCGTCATACCTGCCTGATGGCAGGCAACATTTCTTGAAACAAGCGTCCTGATTGGCAGGGGCAGAGATCGTTGCGGCCTAACTTTTCGGTCAGCTCGATCTCGCCACCTTTGATAAAGCGACGACCACGGCGCACGGCGATCTCTGACGGGAAACCTTTGCGGCGCTTAGATGTGACAATGAAACCGTGGTGTTTCGGACTTAAACGAATATTTTGGCATGACAGCCTCCATAGTTTGGTGAAGGCGTCGGGCTTTATATATGACGGTATTTTCGCGCAACAAAAAACCCGCCTCAACATGAGACGGGTTTTCCTAACTGTGTGCCCGATGGGTTACCGCATCGGCGATTACCTGCAATCAACCCAATGGGTTAGTTGCGGGTGCTAATCGTCTTGCTTCTTACGTGGGCGACGGGCGCGCTTTGGCTTATCTTCGCCTTTGTCGTCGTCATTGCCGCTTTCTTCGCGCGGGATTTCGAGGCCCGTGTCTTGATTCACGAATTTCATCGACAGACGCACTTTACCACGATCGTCAAAGCCCATGAGTTTCACATAGACGTCTTGATTTTCGGATAGTTCGTCAGACGGGTGATTTACGCGTTCATTCTTGATCTGGCTGACATGCACAAGGCCGTCTTTCGGACCGAAGAAGTTCACGAAGGCGCCGAAGTCAACAACTTTGACGACTTTACCTTTGTAGATCATGCCAACTTCTGGCTCAGCTGTGAGGCTGTGGATCCACTCCATCGCGGCTTCGATTGACTTCTTGTCCGTTGAGGCAATCTTGATCGTGCCGTCATCTTCGACAGAGACGCGAGCGCCCGTTGTGTCGACGATTTCGCGAATGACTTTGCCGCCTGTGCCGATGACGTCGCGGATTTTATCAACCGGGATTTTCATCGTTTCGATACGCGGTGCAAATTCACCGACTTCATCACGGGCTTCTGTCAGAGCTTTGTTCATTTCGCCGAGGATATGGATACGACCTGCGTGAGCTTGCTCCAGCGCGGTTGTCATGATCTCTTCTGAAATACCAGTGATCTTGATGTCCATTTGTAGGGACGTGATGCCCTCGGACGTACCTGCGACTTTAAAGTCCATATCGCCCAAGTGATCTTCGTCGCCGAGGATATCGGACAAGACAGCCACGCCGTCTTCGTCTTTGATCAAGCCCATGGCGATACCTGACACAGGACGCTTCAGCGGAACACCCGCATCCATCATCGCCAGTGAACAGCCACACACGGTTGCCATAGAGGAGGAGCCGTTAGATTCCATGATCTCTGACACCAAACGAATTGTGTAAGGGAAGTCTTCTGGCGTTGGCAGGACAGCCTGCAAAGCGCGCCATGCGAGCTTGCCGTGACCTGTTTCGCGACGGGATGTGCCGCCCATGCGACCCGCTTCACCGACAGAATATGGCGGGAAGTTATAGTGTAGCAGGAACTTGTTTTTGATCGTGCCTGTTAGCTGATCCACGAATTGCTCATCATCAGATGTGCCTAGTGTTGCCACGCAAAGCGCTTGTGTTTCGCCGCGCGTGAACAAAGCGGAGCCGTGCGTCCGTGGCAGGATGCCAGCTTCGCCAACAATCGGGCGGACCTGATCAAGTTTACGACCATCGATACGTTTCTTCGTCTTGATGACAGTTGAACGCACAGTCGTTGACTCGATAGATTTGAACACGTCAGAGAACACGTTATCGGCCATGCCGTCTTCGTTCTCATCTGATTTACCAAGCGCTTCCCATGCGGCTTTGCGTGTTTCGCGCAGCGCGTCTTGACGCTCCATTTTGTCTGTGAGTTTGTAAGCGGCTTTAATGCCTTTTTCAGCGACTTTCTTCATCGCTTTCTTCTCGTCTGACAGGTCAGGTGTGACGTAGTCCCACTTTGGCTTGCCCGCTTTGGAGGCTAGCTCTGTGATCGCTTCGATCACTTCTTGGCAAGATTCGTGTGCAAACATCACGCCGCCGAGCATTTGCTCTTCGGTCAGTTCTTTCGCTTCAGATTCCACCATCATAACGGCGTCTTCTGTGCCCGCGACGACGAGGTCGAGTTCAGACTCGAGCAATTCGTCCAGCGTTGGGTTCAGAACATAATCGCCATCAATCAGGCCAACACGCGCAGCGGCGATAGGGCCCATAAACGGCACGCCAGAGATCATCAGCGCCGCAGACGCTGCAATCATGCCCAGCACATCAGGTTCATTTTCAAGATCGTGTTGCAGAACTGTGATCACAACCTGCACTTCGTTTTTAAAGCCCTTTGGGAAGAGCGGGCGGATCGGACGGTCTGTCAGGCGGGAGATCAATGTCTCGCGCTCTGTCGGGCGACCTTCGCGTTTAAAGTAACCGCCAGGGATTTTACCTGCAGCGTAGAACTTTTCCATGTAGTTGACTGTCAGCGGGAAGAAGCTCTGTCCCGGCTTTTCAGATTTCGCCGCACAAACTGTGGCGAGGAGAACTGTTTCTCCGTAAGTGGCGAGAACCGCGCCGTCGGCTCTGGCGGGCCATGCCGCCTGTTTCGAGTTTGAGAGGGCGTCCTGCCCAATCGATTTCAACAGTGTGTTTATCAAACATATCATACTATTTCTTTCTTCATCATACATACTAAGGCCCATTGTGAGCCCGTTTTCATAGCGCCTTATTGCGCCATTTTTTGCATCACCATGATGCACAAAAGGCCGCCCATAGAGCGACACATTAAGTTAGGTAATATTGAGTGGCCCACGAAACGCGTGGGGCATTTCGCACTTGCCTTGTTGGTATTTGCGCTGCCAATTACCTTAGCTACGCAGACCCAATTTTTTGATAAGCGTCGTGTAACGACCTTCATCTTTTTTCTTCAGATAAGACAGAAGACGACGACGAAGCGCCACCATAGCCAGCAACCCACGACGGGAGTGGTTGTCTTTCTTGTTCGTTTTAAAATGCTCAGTCAGGTGCAAAATCCGGTGTGTCAGGATTGCGACTTGCACTTCGGGGGAACCTGTATCGCCAGGCTTGGTTGCGTACTCAGCAATGAGTGCGGCTTTTTTCTCAGGTGTAATCGACATCGTGTTCTCCGTTATGATGACAAAACCCCGAACCGATCATCGCTTCGGGTTACATTTGGAACACACGTTTTGGACTGAATTGTCCGCCTCGCACGTATCCGAGGGCGACCGCCTGATCATTCGGCCCCATAGCTAAAACCCAGTCGTCAGGGTCAAAACTGTGAGGAGATGACAGGTCGATTGCCCGACCATGTTTCAGGTTGATCACCTCTGGCTCTGTAGTGGCTAGCACCGGGATGTCGTCCAGTGCAGTCTCTACAGGGCGCAAGGTGCCCGAAACGCCGCCCCTATCGCATAACTCCTCTAGCGCGTCTAGTGTAAATGACTGCGATATATCGAACGGCCCAACCCGCGTGCGGCGCAAGATCGTTACGTGACCACAAGCATCCAGCGACGCGGCCAAATCCCGCGCGAGGGAGCGAATATAGGTGCCTTTCCCGCATTCCACCGTAAAGCTCGCCGTATCGTTCGTGATTTCCACAAGGTCAAAGCGGTCAATGCGGACTTCGCGGGATTTTAGCTCGACCGCCTCGCCCGCTCGCGCCAAGTCATAGGCCCGCTTACCGTCCACTTTGATGGCAGAGAATTTGGGCGGGACTTGCGCGATGACCCCGCGAAATTCTGGCAGAGCCAACTCAATCTCGCGGCGGGTGGGACGATTGGGAGACGTCGCAATAATTTCGCCCTCAACATCTTGGGTGGTCGTATTCGCGCCCCATGTGATCGTAAATTCATAGGACTTAGCTGCGTCCATCATAAACGGCACCGTCTTCGTCGCCTCGCCCAGCGCAATCGGAAGGAGCCCCGTCGCCAGCGGGTCCAGCGTCCCCGCATGCCCCGCCTTCTGCGCTCCGAACAGCCACCGCACCTTGCTCACAGCCTTCGTGCTGCCAAGTGCCAGCGGCTTGTCCAACACGACCCAACCGTGAACGGGATTACCTTTGCGTTTTCTTGCCATGAGAGCCCCTAACGTAAAAAGGCCCCCTTGCGGAGGCCTTTTCGCGATAAATTTTATGTCGTTTATTTCGCAAGTTTATCAAAGTCAGAATGCGAAATCGCGTCAGCAATTAATTGCTGAACAGTTGGTGTAAATGCGTCGACCACGTTCTGACACGCGCTCAATGCTGAAAAGCTCGACTTGAAATCATATTCAGTTTTGACTTCATATCCTTGCGGGTATTTGTCGGATGTCAGCATCAAGCCAACATTCCATTTACCTGTTCCCCAAGAATCAGCTTCAAACTGGGTAAGTTTTCCAGAGATTTTGTTAGCTGAATTCGTGCTGTAGACGCCAGCTTCAAACATTTCTGTTTTGAATGCCTCTTCGATGAATTGCGTCGGTGATTTGCCAGAAGCCACATCAATCGCCCCCATTGCGCGACATGTAAGTTCTTCATCGACACCCTCTGCCGCTGTAAAGCTACCCAGACCAACTGTCGTGCCACTTGCGCCAAGCGCGTCCTTCATTTGCACGATGTTATTCGTGGATGGTGTATACGGCCGCGACGATGTTGTCTCACA
The DNA here is from genome assembly GCF_048319245.1 of Litorimonas sp. RW-G-Af-16. GTDB lineage: Bacteria > Pseudomonadota > Alphaproteobacteria > Caulobacterales > Maricaulaceae > Litorimonas. The sequence goes on along the minus strand of NZ_CP166993.1, from coordinate 378,968 downwards.
GCCAGTTGCAATAAGCGCAGCGCCAAAGGTTGCGACGAGTACTAATTTTTTCATGGTTTTCCCTCTTTCAAATAGAAATTATATGTTTCCATAAAAAGGAGGCTATGCAACCCTAAATTTGGGATTTACCCCTCCAAATCCTGCTTAATATGTGGATTTTCTAGCAGTTTTGCCATGTCTTCGGCAGTGTCGAAGCTGCGGTCGGCGACGAATTTCAATCGCGGGGTGGATTTCATTTCCATCTCTTTCCCGAGGCGGCCGCGCAGGAAGCTTTGCACACGTTGCAGGGCTTTGATCGTCGCGTCCATATCACCGCCGCCGAGTGGCGCCGCATAGACCAGCGCGTGCTTGAGGTCTGGGCTGGCGCGGACTTCGGAAATCGTGATCGACACGCCTTGCAAGTCTGGATCGCGCAGGTTTTCCTTCGCCAAGATTTCAGCCAAGGCGCGGCGGATCAATTCGCCAGCTTTGAGTTGGCGTTGGGATGGGGGGCGGTTTTTGCTCATAGGCGCTAAATGGCGCAGGCACGGGCCAATATCAACCACTCATATGCGCGGGATGTGTGCTTGACAGCTGAAAGCGTGCCACTTATACGCCCCACAAATCCGCGCAGTATTAAGTCTGCGCTCTGAGCTGTGCATGATGCAGACAGGGTCCCGTGGTCGACGTGTTACGTTCACCGCGGCCTTTTTGCATTGAAATTTTGAAGGTGAACATTTGTTCGAGGCATTAGGTGATAAGCTAAGTAACGTCTTTGACGGTCTGACCGGGCGCGGTGCGCTGTCGGAAAAAGACGTCAATGCTGCCATGCGCGAAATCCGCATCGCCCTCCTCGAAGCAGACGTTGCCCTGCCCGTGGTTAAAGATTTCGTCGAGCGCGTCCGCAAGGAAGCCGTTGGCGAAAAAGTTATCAAGTCTATTAAACCAGGGCAGATGGTCGTCAAGATCGTCAATGACGCCCTGATTGAAACGCTCGGCGGCACGCTATCGGATGAAGACGCCGATAAAGCGGAAGTTGCCAAAGCCACGCATTTAAACCTCGCGGCCAAACCCCCCGTTGTGATCCTTATGGCGGGTCTGCAAGGCTCTGGTAAGACGACGACAACGGGTAAGCTCGGCCTCTATCTGCGCTCGGCCCTGAAAAAGAAAGTCCTCTTCGCCTCGCTCGATACGAACCGTCCCGCTGCGATGGAGCAACTCGGCATGTTGGCGAAACAAGCCGAAGTCAGTTTCCTCGAAATTGTCAAAGGTCAGTCCGCGCTCGACATCGCCAAACGCGCGATGAAAGAAGCGAAACTCGGCAGCTATGACGTCGTGATCCTCGATACAGCGGGCCGCACAACGATCAATGAAGAATTGATGGCCGAAGTTGAAGCGGTCGCCAAAGAAACTCAGCCCACTGAAACGCTCCTCGTCGCAGACTCCCTGACAGGTCAAGACGCGGTGGAAACGGCACAACGCTTCCACGCGCGCCTGCCGCTGACGGGCTTGGTTCTTACGCGGATTGACGGCGATGGTCGCGGCGGCGCGGCGCTGTCCATGCGGGCCGTCACAGGCCTACCGATCAAATTCCTCGGCACGGGCGAGAAGATGGACGGTCTGGAAGCGTTTGACGCCGAACGCCTAGCGGGCCGTATTCTGGGCCAAGGGGACATCGTCTCCCTCGTCGAACGTGCCAGCCAAGTTATCGACGAAAAAGACGCCGCGCTTACCGCCGAGAAGATGCGCAAAGGTCAGTTTGACCTCGAAGACCTCGGCAAGCAGCTCGGCCAGATGCAAAAAATGGGCGGCATGGGCGGCCTGATGAAGCTCATGCCTGGTATGGGCAAAATGAAAAAGCAGCTCGACGCGGCGGGCGGCATTGATGATCAACTGCTCAAGCAGCAGCAAGCGATCATCCTCTCCATGACCCCAGCCGAGCGCCGCAAGCCTGAGTTGATCAAAGCGTCTCGCAAAAAGCGGATCGCAGCGGGCGCTGGCATGTCCGTGCAAGAGGTCAACAAGCTCCTGAAAATGCACCGTCAAATGTCAGACATGATGAAGAAGATGGGCAAGGGTGGCATGGCCGGCATTATGCAAGCGATGGGCGGGATGCCCGGCATGCCAAAAATGCCTGGCGGAATGTCTGCCAAAGGCGGCGGCATGCCTAACCCCGCAGATATGAGCCCCGAACAACTCGAAGACCTCAAAAAATCCCTCCCCCGGGACTTGGCAAATTGCCTGGCCTTGGCGGTCTAGGTGGGGGTGGACCCAAATTACCCGGACTTGGCGGAGGCCTTCCGGGCCTTGGCTCGCCCTTTGGCAAAAAGAAATAACGAATACACACACTAACCGAATGCTACTCTAAAAGGAAAACCATCATGGCACTCAAATTACGTCTGGCCCGTCACGGCGCCAAAAAACGCCCTTATTACCGCATCGTCGCAGCCGACTCGCGCTCCCCGCGTGATGGTCGTTTCATCGATATTGTGGGCTCCTACAACCCAATGCTCCCAAAGGATTCAGAAGAGCGCGTCAAGCTCGACGTCGAGAAGATTAAAGAGTGGCTCGGCAAGGGCGCACGCCCGACAGAACGCGTGGCACGCTTCCTCGGCGCCGCTGGTCTGTGGGAATGGAAAGCTGGCAACAACCCTGAAAAAGGCAAGCCCGGCGCGAAAGCGCTAGAGCGCGTGAAAGAAAAAGCCGAGAAAGCAGAAGCCCGCGCTGAAGCTGAAAAAGAAGCAGCTGAAGCGGCGAAAGAAGCCAAAAAAGCTGCTGATGAAGCGGCCAAGGCTGCAGCGGAAGAAGCTAAGAACGCGCCTGCTGAGGAAGCCTCTGCAGCAGAAGAAGCTCCAGTTGAGGAAGCTCCAGCGGCGGAAGAGGCTGCAGCAGAAGAGCCAAAAGCCGAAGAGTAATCTTCCGCACTTTCAAAATTAAGCCGCTCCAAATAAGTTTGGGGCGGCTTTTTTGTGCGCGAAATTAGGACGCGCTTTCTAATGCACCCCCTAATAAAGCATAATCGAATAACCCTATTTGGAGAGATGACATGATGGCTTCTAATTTCAAAAAAACATCTGCCGCTTATAATAATGCGGCTCCTGTGAAGTCCGTGCGCCGTTTGCGCCGCGCTTACCTTGGCCTACACGGCCTAGCCTTTGACTTTGCTGTGAAGCGCGCGAAGAAGCGTTACGGACAATTCCTCGATTTGACCGATTCACTCGTCGACAAAGGCGAAGTTGTGGAAGCAGAAGCCGCGGATCGCTTCAACGCGGCCAAGGACAAAGCTGTCGAGATGGTGCCTGCCAAGGTGATGAAAGCAGCCCAGCGCTCTAAGGTCAAAATGACGACAGAGCGCACGGTTGTCAAAACGACACCAGATGCAAAACCTGTCGCGAAAGCTGCGGCAAAAACAACCACGAAGAAGACAGCGGCTAAAAAGCCTGTAGCTCAGAAAACAGCTGCAAAAAAGGCAGCCGCGAAGTCAGTCGCCAAAGTAAAAGTCCCTGCGAAAAACACGAAAGTCGTCGAAAAAGCTGCGACTGTTATCGCCGCTGATGTGGCCGATAAATACGAAGCATATGTCGCTGACGTGCTGCGTTATGATGCAAAAGCAGATGCGGCAACGGTCAAGAAAATCGTTGATCACCTCGGTATCGCGCTCAACAGCCGTGACGGAAAATTCGTCGCTTGCACGGACGAGACAGAGCGCAATACAGTTCGCGATAGCTTTCTGAAAAAGAAGCTGGGCCTCGAATCTGTTGACGCTGATTTGGACGCTCGCGTCCTGACGATCTGTGATTTGATGAAAGCTGATCGGTTTAAGAACCGCGTAACATTCTACTACCTACTCGCCAAGGAAGACGGCAAACTCGCCAGCCTTTAGGCCAATTTATATCTAAATTCGAAGCCGTCCTTCGCATTTTGCGAGGGGCGGCTTTTTGTGTTTGGCGCAGGGTCGGGCATGGAGTTTTTGGAGATTTTTCGGAACATTTCAGCGTTCACCTCATTGATTAGTTATACGAACCCACAAATGGAGACAATTATGACAAATACAGTGAAAGCCCTCAACGAAATCACAGAGACAATGATCGATAGCTATAAGGGCTATGAAAAATGTCTTGAACTTTCTGATGACAGCTACGCTTTGCGCCAGAATTTCCGAGCGCGCGCTCAAGAACGCAGTCAGTTAATTAATGACTTTCAAAACCAAGTGCGCCAACTCGGCGGAGAGCCCGTAACGGACGGGTCTGTCACAGGGAAACTGCATCGCGGTTTCACCAAGTTTGCGAGCGTCTTCCAAGATGACGAGAAAGCCGCTGTGTCAGCGATTGATGACGGCGAAGAGTATCTTGCGGAAAAAATCGAAGACTGCCTCGAAGACAATAATCTTCCGTCACCTGCGCAGAGCCTACTCAAGCGCGCACATGCAAGTGCAAAAGCCGGCGAGCGCTATGCCGACCTAATCGAAGACAATATGTAGTTGATACATTAAATCCGAAATTAAAACGTTCCTCGCACATCGCGGGGGACGGTTTTTCTGTGCGTTAACGGCTCAGCGCTACGAAAAGCTTCGAGGAGAACTTATGATTTGAAATGGTAAAACGATATCACTGTAGCTCTCGGTAAATACAGTTTTTTCATCTGCAAATTTGCTGAGAGCATCAAAGCTAACAGAGCATTGCAGTCGACGTTGTGACTTACTATCAACTTTTGGATTAAGCGTAATGTAGCTAGAAAAGTCTTTCTCTAACTGAGATTTGCGGTTTGAATGAAACATTCTGGCCTCTTTTGCGCCCTCGTAACCGTGACGGAAACTTGCCAAATCATGGTGAAATTTATCGACTTCTTTTAGAGGTAAGGTTCCCAACATTGCTTTGTGAGCCTCTGTGGAAATAATAAATTCTGTTATTTCACGAAATGCTTTTATTCCATCCTCTTGATACCAACGACTCCACTAACATTCGATAATCGCAGGCAAGTGTCCAAAATCGTCTTGCATCCGATAATGCTATCGTTTTGTTTCCAGTTACTTTTATACTTGTTGGGAGTGATTTTAATTTGTCAAATTTAGCCTCGATATCGAAGCCGGCGGTATTTGACCTTGCATTATCGGAAGCGCCCGCGAACTGCGTTGTTGCCTTAATGACATCTTCAAAACGTTTACCGTGAAGTTGATTAATGCTCATGCAATCTGTGAATATGCTGCTATCAACTCTGACTTCGCAATGCTGGGGTTACCTGCCGTTCGAGTTTTAATAGGCAACCAGTCAATCGATTTTAATAGGAGCATCAAATCTTGTCTGCATCGATTAGCCTTCAAAAAATAATGTGAGTTTGGAGACTTATGCAACCCCTCAATTGATATCATACCTGCTCGTGCACCAACCCGCTGAAACGCGAAATCCGCAAGCTCATTGTTTACGAAATCAAAGTCAGGGTGGGTTAGTGGCAACTTTCTGATTTCCCGAGGTGTAACTTGCTTTTGCCAGACTTGAAACACGACTGGCACAGAGTATGAGGCCCCATCAAATTCAAAGCTATCAAACGGAATATCAAATTCACCAGCTAGGTGAAACTCTAGCGAAAGCTGGTTTTGCAAGGACGCTTTTTGAAATGTTTTTGGAACAATAAATGCGATAATATTTGAAAACTCAGCGGCATGATTAAAAAATTTCTTAGCTAAAGATGAGTTTTTTCCAAATGGCGGATTACCTATCGTAATGACAGGCTTCGTAAACCCTTTCGGTTCCCAATTTAAAAAATCTAGCCGCATTATATCATTGCGAGAAGTTGAGATATCCAAGCCTACTTTAGGGTAGGTCATCTTATCAAAAAAGGCGCCTAGACCAGCAGATGGCTCCAAGTATATAACTTCACTTGGATTGAATAAGTCTAGTTTAAATAGAAAGTTGATACATGATTGCGCGATCTCGGGCCGCGTGTAAAATTTATCTAAGTCACGCTGTTCTTGAGTTGTTAAGACCTGCTGGATCATGCTGGAGCATTTCACGAACATATTATCTTGTCAATATAGAGCTTTTCAGCAGCTTTCTGTCACATGGCATAGCCTGCGCGGTACGCTATTTTCCCCTCATGACAACGGCCCCAGATATCGAAGTGTTTTATGATGGCGGTTGCCCTATTTGTGTGTGGGAAGTTGATTTATATGGGCGCATGGACCGCGTCGATGCTATTCGTTGGATAAATATTGATACACTCGCAGACGCGGATTTACCCCTTGGGAAAACACGCGAAGATTTGCTCGGGCGATTTCACGTCCGGGACTTGACGCACGGCGACGAAGCGGACTGGCATATCGGCGTTGACGCGTTTGCCCGCATTTGGAGAAGTCTGCCGAAACTGCGTCATCTCGCATGGTTATTCTCTGTGCCAGGGTTGAGACAAATTACGAAACTCGCTTACAAGCTTTTCCTGCGCTGGCAAAGTTGGCACCGCAAACATCGGCGGGGCAACGCGTCTGTTTAAACACATCGGCCAATAAAAAACCCGACCTCTAGGCCGGGTTTATCGTCGTGACTGTTAAAGCGCTTAGTAAACCCGCTTCTTCGGCTCGATATAGTCGATGCCGTCCGTCATGGTGTAATCATGGACGGGGCGGTAGTCGATTTTGACTTTGTTGGTGTCATAATCATACCAAGCAAGTGTGTGCTTCATCCACTTCTTATCATTGCGGTCAGGGTAATCTTCGTGAGCATGAGCGCCGCGTGACTCTTTGCGGTTGTCCGCAGATGCAATCGTCACACGCGCTTGTCCGACGAGGTTATCAAGTTCAAGCGTTTCCATCAGGTCCGTGTTCCAGACCATCGTCGTGTCAGACACAGAAACATCTTTCATCAATGCCGCAATGTCTGTGACTTTGCTGACGCCCTCTGCAAGGCTCTCTTCCGTGCGGAAAACCGCGCAATGATCTTGCATCGCGCGCTGAAGCTTACCGCGGATTTCAGCGGTTTTCGTATTGCCCTTGGCGTTTCGGTATTTCTCAATCCGTGCGAGGGAATTTGCGCCCGCATCAGCTGGCAGAGGCGGTAATTCTTTGCCGGGTTCGTTGATCTCGCCAACACGCAGCCCAGCCGCACGGCCAAAGACCACTAGATCTATTAGAGAGTTTGAACCAAGTCGGTTCGCACCGTGAACAGACACACAAGCCGCTTCACCAACGGCCATAAGGCCTGGCACGACAGCGTCAGGGTTCTTGCCTGACTTTGTCAACACTTCGCCGTGATAATTGGTCTGAATACCACCCATATTATAGTGGCAGGTCGGCAGCACAGGAATTGGTGCTTTCGTGACGTCTACGCCCGCAAAGATTTTCGCTGTCTCGGAAATGCCTGGAAGGCGTTCTGCTAGCACGGCTGGGTCAAGATGATCCAGATGCAGGAAGATATGGTCTTTGTTCGGGCCGACACCGCGACCTTCGCGAATTTCAATCGTCATCGCACGGGAGACCACATCGCGCGAGGCGAGGTCTTTGGCAGACGGAGCGTAACGTTCCATGAAGCGTTCACCCTCGGAGTTGGTCAGATAACCACCCTCCCCGCGAGACCCTTCAGTGATCAAGCAACCCGCGCCGTAAATGCCCGTCGGGTGGAATTGGATGAACTCCATGTCTTGCAGCGGCAAACCTGCGCGCAGAACCATCGCATTTCCGTCGCCTGTGCAAGTGTGCGCGGACGTCGCGCTAAAGAACACGCGACCATAGCCGCCCGTTGCGAGGATCACTGTCTGTGCGCGGAAACGGTGCAAAGTGCCGTCATCCAATTTCCAAGCCGTGATGCCGCGACACACGCCGTCTTCCATGATCAGGTCGAGCGCGAAATATTCAATAAAGAAGTCCGCATCATTGCGGAGAGCTTGGCCGTAGAGCGTATGTAGCATGGCGTGACCTGTACGGTCAGCGGCCGCGCAAGTGCGCTGCGCTTCTGGGCCTTGACCCATGTTTTGCATCATGCCGCCAAAGGGACGTTGGTAAATCTTGCCTTCATCTGTGCGAGAGAACGGCATGCCCCAATGCTCTAGCTCGTAAACCGCCTTAGGCGCTTCGCGGCAGAGATATTCGATACTGTCTTGGTCACCGAGCCAGTCAGAGCCTTTGACCGTATCATACATATGCCAGCGCCAGTCATCATTGCCCATATTGCCGAGCGATGCCGCGATACCGCCTTGCGCCGCGACCGTGTGAGAGCGCGTCGGGAAGACTTTGGTCACGCAGGCTGTCTTGAGGCCCGCTTGTGCCGAGCCGAGTGTGGCACGGAGGCCAGAGCCTCCTGCGCCAACAACGACAACGTCAAATGTATGATCGATCCATTCAGTTTTTTTCGGGGCAGCCATGATTTATCCTAAAAACGCGAGTTTGACGACCGCATAGACTACGGCTGCCCATAAGATGAAGGCGACGACCTTATTTTTCAACAGGCCAAAAGAGCGCAGACCGCCCGAGAAGTAATCCATGATCACTTCGTCCATTTCCAGTTTGCAATACCAAATGGCGGCTGTGAAAAACGCGAGGAAGCCGAGACCTCCAACAGGATTGGACAACCATGCCGCAAAGCCAGCAGAGCCGCCGCCAATGGCGCTGACCGCGCTCCAAATTGCTGGGATCAAACCAATGATCAGGCCCCACCCGACAAAGCCGTGTAATTTGTGATGGGCCGTGCCCTTACCATGCGCCATTAGACAACTCCCGATGCAATCAGCGTGATGATCAGCGCCAGGACTATTGATCCGAACAACATGACATATGACAGCGTGTTATTGAGCTCTGGATTTAGCATCGCGCCATTATCCCACACGGCGTGGCGAAGCTGCGCGAGGGCCATGAAGATAAATGCAAACAGAAAGACAAACAGACCAATCGCGCCGAGCGGGCTAAAGATTAAACCTTGCAGCGGCAGTGATCCTGTCAGAGCCAGAACCAAAACACCGATCGCGACCAGTAAAAGCGCGACATAGCTAATGATTGCGCTGGCCCGATGGACGATGGAACTCATCATTGCGGGATGCCAACGCCACACCTGTAAATGTGGCGACAAGGGCCGTTTATCGTTCCAAGAGGATGACATAGTGATACCTTATTCTTCAAATGTTTGCGCAAACTAGTCTTGCGCCCGTTGGAGTCAACGGCGAAAGCCAAATATCGTTGCGATATATTTACGGGCTGAGAGGGAATTCTGCGCGGAAATGGCGGCCTTCACGATTAAGCTCATAAGCGAAAACCTCCCCTGGGATAATCTCCATCGTCCATACATTCGTGACCGACGCATCGAGCCCGTTTTCAAGAAATAACGCTTTGGAGAACTCATCGACAGGGAAGTTTTTGCGCGTGGCTGTACCGGGTTCTTCGGCCAGCCCGCCATAGCCCGTCACAGGATCAGGTGATCCGTCTTTGAACGTGTGCCGATGCGAAAGGAGCAACCCGTCTGCGCGCGGAATCAGCGACCACTGACGGCTTTGATCGTCCCCCACAGCCAGCGGCATGCGGATCGCGCTGTTATTTCGCGCGTCAGAACACTCAACGGGTCCGACAGTCAGGACTTTCCCCCGCCAATCTGCGTCTTCGGGATCGTCACTGACGACAGATCCGGTCAGAGTCTGCCCGCACAGCGACTTCATGTTCACTTGGTAAAACTGCCATTGCGGCGTTTGCGTGTGATCGCCACTCGTCCCGCTACACGCCACCAACCCCAAAGCAGCTGTCGCCATAATTATTCGCATATCGTCAATCCTTAAAACACGGTCATATTCTGCCACCTTGCCTTGTTAAGACCTAAAGGGTGCTTACATTGTGGGCAAATGAAAAAGAGGACTTCATCTATGCGTAAATATTTATTGATGAGTGCAGCTGGGCTGGTCGTAATCGGGGCGAGTTTCGCGCCGCAATTTAACGTCGATGCGCAGTCGCGCTATTCCACCCAATCCGAGGCCATGATGGTCGACCCAACGCGCGGCGTGCTGACTATGGCACCGCTGCTGGAACGTGTGACGCCTGCGGTCGTGTCGATCAATGTGATTGGCAAAACAAAACCTGCCGCCGCGTCTCGCTACGGCGATAATGAGGAATTACTGGAGCGGTTCTTTGGCGGTCGTCTGCCGGATATGCAGCCGCAACCGCGCAACGGACTTGGGTCCGGCGTGATCATTGATGCGGGCAAAGGCTTGATCTTGACGAACAACCACGTCGTCGCCAATGCCGAAGAGATCAACGTCACGCTAGAAGACAAGCGGCAGCTACAGGCCGAACTTGTCGGCACAGATCCTAAGACAGATATTGCGCTTCTGCGCGTCGACGCTTCCAATTTGCGAGCGCTAGAATTTGCGCCGACGAATGATGTGCAAGTCGGCGATTACGTCATCGCAGTCGGCAATCCCTTTGGCCTATCTTCGACCGTCACATCAGGAATTGTGTCCGCCTTGGGTCGTGATTCAAGCAATGGCGACAATTATTCCGACTTCATCCAAACCGATGCGTCAATTAATCCAGGAAATTCGGGCGGCGCTTTGGTCAACTCCAAAGGCGAACTGATCGGCATTAATACGGCAATCATTTCCCGCTCTGGTGGCAATAACGGCATCGGCTTTGCTGTGCCTGTGCGCATCATCAAGAGCGTCATGGGGCAGTTGGAAGAGAACGGCGAAGTCCGCCGTGGCCGCATCGGTGTCAGCATCCAGAACATCACACCTGAACTCCGCGAAGCGATGGGTCTGACCTCCCTCAACGGAGCGCTTGTGGGTGATGTCGTTGACGGAACGCCAGCGGAAAAAGCAGGCCTGAAGCGCGGCGACGTTGTCATCGAATTTAACGGCGAAGACGTGCTGGACAGCTCTGATCTGCGCAATGCGGTCGGCCTTGTGCAGCCCGGCACGCGCGCGGACATCACTTTCATGCGCGACGGCAAACGCCGCACCACACGTATCGAAGTCGCCGAGGTCGAAGAGGATAAAACTGTTCTGGACGAATCTGTCGCTGACGAACTTCCGTCTATGGAAAGCTTTGACGGTGCGTCGATCACAAATATTCCAGACGACATGGAACTTCGCGGCGGTGACGAAGGTGTCTTGGTCGCAACTGTTAAGCGCGGCTCCAAAGCGGCACGCTCAGGCCTGCGACGCGGCGATATTATTCGCTCTGTTGACGGCAATGACATCCGCGATCTCTCTGACTTTGAAGACGCGATTTCAGAAGATGACGGGCCATTCGCCCTGTCAGTCGAACGCGACGGCACGAATATCTTCCTCGCCGTAAAGTAAAACATATCGCGCCCGCAGCCATAACCCTGCGGGCGCATTATCTTGACACAAATTGTTAGCACGTGACCTGCAGCTTTTGCGTTACTCTGAAGGGTGCAACTGTTAGCAAGTCCTATGTTTATCAATTTTATCGACCTTCACGCCCAACAAGCCCGCATCAAAGCACAGATTGACACGGGGATTGCCCGCGTACTCGACCATGGCTTTTATGTTATGGGTCCAGAAGTGCGCGAGTTTGAAGAGAAGCTCGCGACCTTTGGCAAAGCCAAACATGCGCTAGGCTGCGCCAATGGCACGGACGCGATTTTGCTCGCGCTCATGGCGTGGGATATTGGGCCGGGCGACGCAGTCTTTTGCCCCAGCTTCACCTATTGCGCGACGGCGGAAGTCGTCGCCCTGCGCCGAGCGACGCCTGTGTTTATCGATATAGATCGCGAGACCTACAACATGTCGCCCGCTCATTTACAGGCCGCGATTGACCGTGTGAAAGCGGACGGAAAACTCACGCCTAAAGCGATCATTTCCGTTGATCTGTTCGGGCAGTCAGCAGACTATCCCGCGATTGCTAAGATCGCTAAAGCCGAGGGTCTCAAATTGATCGCGGACTCCGCGCAAGGGTTTGGCACGTCCCTGAACGGCCACCACCCGCTGCATTGGGCAGACGTCACGACGACCAGTTTTTTCCCTGCCAAGCCTTTGGGGTGTTACGGCGACGGCGGCGCTGTGCTGACCGATGATGACGCGCTCGCCCTTAAAATGGATAGCCTACGAATTCACGGCAAAGGCGTGGATAAATACGACAATGTCAATGTCGGTATCAATTCGCGCCTCGACAGTTTGCAAGCAGCGATCTTGCTGCCGAAATTAGAGATATTTGCGGATGAAATAGACGCCCGCAATCATATCGCGACCCGCTATATCGACGGACTTCGGGATCATGTTGAGCGTGTGCCAGCCGTGATGGACGGCGTCATTTCCACATGGGCGCAGTTCACGATTGAAGTCAAAGACCCGACCAGTTTCGGCGATCAGTTACGCGAAAAAGGTGTCCCCACCGCGCGCTACTATCCCCGCCCGATCCATATGCAAACGGCTTATCTGGACTATGCGGGGATTGGCGGTGACTTGCCCAATACGGAAGATTGCATGACGCACATTATCAGCCTGCCCATGCACGCCTATCTGGACGAAGCGACCCAAGACATGATTATCAACGCAGCGGTTGCAGCGGCGTAAATTTATTCCGCGCGCTCAATCGTCGGGTTGATCGGCTCAATCACATCATCGCCTTGAAACGCATAATAGCGCGACACAGTATAGCCCGCCTCCCGCATTTCTTCGAGCAAGCTCTCCTCGCCCAACAAATGCGCTGTGCCAACGGCGACAAAGCCTGTCCCGCTATCTTCCATGAACCGTGTTAGCTGGCTGGACCAAGCGCGGTTGCGGTCGCGTAGAAGCGCGTTGAACACTTCGGGCGCCCGCTCCCGCATTGGCTGCACCAATCGCTGCGTCAACACATCCGTGCGCCCCACCGCCCATGCATTGGCGATATTGACCATATCAATGCCCAGCGTGTTAAATTTCTCCATCGTCTCAGTCAGCATAGAGAGTTGCACAAATTCGGGCAGTTCCGCACTTGAGCGGATTTGGTCTTCCATTGTTTCTAGGTAGATCACGTTTTTCCCGCTCCGCGCTGCGCGTGATTTCAGCGCTTCATCAGCGGACAAATCGGGCAATAGCCCTGCATTGGTCGCAGCTGCAAAGGTCAGAAATTCGGAGGCCAGCCACGGCTTCATACTATCCAAAGAGGCAACCGTCAGATTGCCATTATTGGCAGCCGCGTCGAGCAATTTCAGCTGATAATTATCCAGACTATCGGACAGTCGCAATCCATCTGACCTCATGCCGAGCGAGGTCGTCAGCACTGCCGCCTGTATCTGTCCTTCTTCGCCCGTATCGACCTCAAAAAAGACGGTGCCAGCCTCCGCGAAAGCCTGCCGCATATCTTCGCGCTGCCAGTCCAAAGTATCTGGCAGCAAATGAACCGTGCCGAAGATATAGAGCTTGCTATCATAGTCTTCGACCAACCAGATCGCAGGACCGTCATTGCGCGCGCGTGCGTCAGCGACCTTTTCACTGACAGCATCACCTGTCGGGGCGATATTATCACACCCCGTCGAAATCAGGCTGACCGCTGCGAATAGACACATAGATAAAAATTTCATCCTTGCCCTCTGAACAATCTGGGGCAGAAATTCAACTGGAATGATCATTGCGTCATAATCGCCCGTGAGTTATTGCGCACAGCATCATTGCGAAGGATTTATCACTTTGGCCAAATTAACAATTTATCCCTGCATTTTGTCTGGCGGCTCTGGCACACGGCTTTGGCCTGTCTCGCGCACCAATGCGCCCAAACAGCTGCAGCCCTTAATTTCAAAGCAATCTTTGATTGTTGAAACGGCCCTGCGCACCCCAGTCGGCGTCGATATTGCTGCACCCATCATCATCAGCAATGCGAGCTATGCCAAAGACATTGCCACGCAATTAAAAGGCGCTGGCACCCCCGCTAGCCATATCCTGACAGAGCCCTTTGGACGTAATACAGCGCCAGCCGCCGCCGCAGCTGCAAAGCTGGTGCAAGACCTGGATCCCAGCGGCATCGTCCTCTTGCTCCCCGCGGATCACTATATTTCAGATCACCCCACATTTCTCGCCGCGATACGTCTGGCTGCCAATGCTGCGCAAGCAGGACATATCGTGACATTCGGCATGTCCCCGACCCATCCTGAAACTGGATTTGGTTATATTAAATACAATGCGGCGTCTGCGATTTCAGATGGTGTTTTTCCTGTCGATAAATTCGTCGAAAAGCCTGACCTAGAAACAGCGAAGTCTTATCTCGCCGCGGGAGATTATGCTTGGAATTCTGGTATGTTTGTCTTTTCGCCCAAGACGTATCTCGGGGAACTGACACAGTTCAATGAGGCGATTGCGACCGAGGCGTGTGCAGCGTTTGACAAGGCTGACAGTGAAGATTTTGAAGGCACAGATATTCGACATCTTGACCGCACTCACTTCACTAACTGCCCCAGCGACTCGATTGACTTCGCCGTCATGGAACACACGCAGAAGGCCGCCCTCGTGCGCGGTGAATTCGACTGGAGCGATGTCGGCAGCTGGAGCCGCGCTCTACGAGATTGGCGAGAAAAATGTCCACGGCAATGTCCTCCACGGCGACGTCATTACCCATGACACGACCAACTGTTTGATCTCCAGCCAGTCCCGTCTCGTCAGTGTGGCAGGCCTCAGTGATTTAATTATTTCCGAAACCCCTGATGCCATTATGATCTGCCCGCGTGAGCAGTCGCAATACGTCAAAAACCTTCATACCCAATTAGTCGAAGCCCAGCGCGTCGAAGCGACCTCCCCCGTGTGCCAGCACACGCTCACGCACCGTTACGACAGAGCCGCGCAGAGACGTTGGTATCGCGAATGGTTGACCCAAACAGTCCTGCCGCATTGGAGCATCACCGCATTATCGCCTGATACGGGCGGTAGTTTTGAAGCCTGTGATTATGACGGAAACCCCCTCACAGATTTAAATGTGCGACTGCGCGTGCATGCACGGCAAGTCTACTCATTCGCCTTCGCCGCAGATCAACTTGACTGGGCAGAGGGGGTCGAGGCGCTGAAAAAGCCACTTGCTCATTTACTAAAAACAGGCCGCAAAGCGGATGGTGGGTTTGGACATATCTACAAACCAGATGGCAGTTGGGCCAAGGATAATAGCGATACCTATGACCATGCATTTGTCCTTATGGCGCTCGCTTGGGCCTATAAAGTCACGGGCGACGAAGCGCTAAAACAAGAGGCGGAGCAAACATTGGGCTATTTGCAATCCGCGCTGAAACATTCCGACAAAGGCTATTTGGAGGGCCTGCCCGCGTTTGAAACCCGCCGCGCCAATCCGCATATGCACCTGCTCGAAGCCGCTCTCGCATGGACCGATCTGCATGGCTCGGAGCCGTTTGCAGATCTGGCGGACGAGATCGTTGATCTGTTTAGCAATCATTTCTACCGTGACGGACTGCTACGCGAATATTTCCACGATGATTTATCGCTCAATGATAGCACCGAAGCCTTGGCGCTCGTCGAGCCTGGGCATTTATATGAGTGGGCCTTTCTACTGAATTCCTATCACAGCATCACGGGTAAGACGACACCCCTGACCGAAGCCATGGTCGCTTTTGCGGATAAATATGGCTGGAACCAACAGACTGGTTTGGTCGTCGATCAATGTCACCCCAATGGCGAAAGCCTCGCTGAGCCAACCTCCCGCATGTGGCCACAAACTGAATATGTACGCCTCAACCTCACATATGGCAGCCGTGCGGATATTGAGAAAGCCCTGCAACATTTGCAAACAATCCGCATGATGTATCTGGAAGGTGACGATCTTACGCGCGGTATGTGGCGCGATAAACTCGACCACGCGGGCCAAGACATCAGCCCCAACGCCCCCGCCTCCACGCTCTACCACATCATCGGCATGATAGGCGCAATCTAGGCCTGATGATTGAAGCGCAAAGGCATTGCACCGCGTTCTATCACAGGCTAAGACGCCGCCTACGGAAGCACCCGTAGCTCAGCTGGATAGAGCGCTGCCCTCCGAAGGCAGAGGTCACAGGTTCGAATCCTGTCGGGTGCGCCAATTTTTGCCTGTTAGTGAGGCTTATGACTTATTCCCTTAAAGATAAAACGATCTGGGTCGCTGGCGCTTCGGGCATGGTGGGGCAGGCTTTGGTGGCGCGGCTGGGTGCGGAGCCTGTGAAGGCGATCTTGACTCCCACATCGCGGGAGTTGGATCTCAAGGATCAGACGGCCACGCAGGCTTGGATGCAGCGGCATAAACCTGACGCGATTATTATTGCGGCGGCACGGGTTGGCGGTATCCATGCAAATTCGACGTATCCTGCGCAGTTTCTCTATGACAATTTGATGATTGCCGCGAACGTGATTCACAGCGCGTATGAGATGGAAACGGAGAAGCTGCTCTATCTGGGGTCGTCGTGTATTTATCCAAAATTAGCGCCGCAACCTATTCCCGAGAGCGCGCTTCTGACGGGGCCATTGGAACCGACGAACTCCGCTTATGCAGTGTCTAAAATTGCGGGAATTCATTTGTGTCAAACATATCGCGAGCAATATGGCTGCGATTTTAATTCGGCCATGCCGTGTAATTTATATGGACGTGGCGATAATTATCACCCTGAAAATAGCCACGTCATTCCTGCGTTAATCAGGCGGGCGCATCAGGCGAAAGTCGAGGGGGCAGAGGCGCTCACGATATGGGGCACAGGCACGCCTTTGCGAGAGTTTCTAGATTCTGATGATGCCGCAGATGCGCTGGTGCATATCCTGACACATTATTCTTCGCCCGATATTATCAATGTTGGCTCAGGCATAGAGACGTCGATTTCGGAACTAGCGCATGCCGTATGCGAGGCAGTGGGCTATCGCGGGCGCATTGAATTTGACCGAACCAAGCCTGATGGTACCCCGCGCAAATTGATGGATAGCCGTAAACTCCGAGGGTTGGGTTGGGCGCCGAAAATGCCGCTGACGGAGGGGTTAAAGCGCGCCTACAACAATTATCTCGCAACGCTGGATTAATCTTGCAAATCGTTGATGATCGCTTGATTGCGGGAAGCGAAGGCGGCGTAGCTAAAAAAATTATGGGCTGATTGTGCGATTGTCTCCCGCCGTCTGTCCCAGGCGTCTTGAGAACTCGTGTTCCAAGTTTTGTAGATGTCCCGAAGGACTGCCACAGCCTCGTCCAAATTTGGTTCTGCCCAGCGCCCACCTTTATAGTGGCCTGCGCTGTCATTCGTATCGCAGAAATTAAATCCTATGCCATGTGCACCGTTAAGATGCGTAAATTCTTCGGGCGATGACCACGCGGTGAACACGCTATCTTTGCCGCGCAATAGAGCTTCCGCAATGGGGAGGCCGTAGCCTTCTGATCGGTGTAGATTTATCACGACAGAATGGGCATCTAATACCTCGTTCATTTGGGCGCGTGTCATCGTGTCGGTCAGAAAATGTATCTGTGATGAGCCAGCAGCGCGTGCCTGTATCGCTTTCCAATTATCTGACGCCGCAGACACATTTGATAACTTCACCGTCAGAGACACATTGTCATTTGGGCCGAACGCTTTAAGGAAAGCATCCACGCCGCCCACTGGATTTTTCCGCTCCCACGACGACAATGCATCCGCCACAATAAGGCATTTTAGTTCGGCCGATGGGCTTTGCACAGTCGCCAAGGGCACCGCATCGAAGCCGTAGCCTACATTGATGCAAGGTCTGCCAAATCTTGCAATCGCATTGGCCGAAAACTGGCTGGGCGCCCATAATTCATGGCAGTAAGGCATATAGCTTTTCCAGCTATCGGGCGGTGTTTCTAACTCCCAAACCCAGCAGCCAATGCGGTAACGCTTGTCTAAATTTTTCGGTTTGAAATGGGCAAGAACAGCGCCGATTTCAGGCGGATTGACATGAAGTATCAATGGCCCGCGCCCTGGGTCTGCATCGCTCTTGAAGGCTATTTTTGACATGGCGGGATCAATGAACCCCGCAACGTCATAAGCATAAACCTCAAGGCCAGCCGCTTTCAAACTTGCATAAAGCCGCCGCGCGCCCTCGCCTATTCCGCTGCTGGCAGAGAAAAAACCGACGACCGTAACAGGCCCACCGAGCGACTGATCGCCAGCCTCCCACCCGCGCAAAGACCCTTTGACCAAGGCGCGTTTCACACGGGACTTTATGGGCTGAAGAATAGTCAAGCGGACTCCGATTGAGGCTTAGCACAAATGACCGCTCAAGCCGTGATTCATTTAAATAGATACAACCATTGCGCAAATTAATCCACGCCTTTGAACGGTCTTCTAAGATACGCCTCCCCATATATGAAAGGTCACCCCATGGATTTGAAAACACCTCATCTCGATCTCCCCATGATCGCCCCCGCTCAAGCGCAAAAACACGTTACCCATAATGAAGCTATTTTTAAACTCGACGCCATCACACAGTTAAGCCTGCGGTCTCGCACGGCAGAGGTTGACGTTGACAGCATGAGTGACGGGGATCGACAGATTGTTCCGGCAAATTCTCCCATCGGGGAAGCTGGTGATATTGCGCAAAAAGACGGCGCAGCCATGATATATCACAGGCCCAAGCTGGGTTGGGTCGGTTGGGTGGAAGACGAAGATTTGCTCGTAGTTTGGACGGGCGCAGACGGCTGGACTCCCGTCTCCTCGCAGAGCTCCCTGACATCCTTGACTCAGCTTGGTGTAAACGCAGCCAGCGACCCGACGAACCGTCTCAGCGTTGCCAGCGAGGCAACATTGCTTAGCCATGACGGCGATGACCACCGCCTGAAGATCAATAAAAATATCGCTTCCGATACAGCATCGCTACTTTTTCAGTCTGGCTTTAATGGTCACGCAGAATTCGGGCTAACAGGGACAAATGATCTGACGGTTCGGGTCAGTGCGGACGGCACGGATTTCATGGATAGCCTTGTCATCGACCAGACGTCTGGCGCGGTCTCTCACCCCAAACAACCCGTGATCTACGGCACGCTCGGCCAGCAAGTTGAAAGCCCGGCGCGGCAGACCTTTGCCCCTCAAGGCGGCATGATCAACGCCATGACCAATATGGCAAAGACGTCCCTGATTATTCCTGATGACGGCGTTTACATGTTTTCAGCCAGTCAGTTGGTGCAGGTCATCAGTGCTGTGCATTACTGGTTTTTGGTCATCAACGGGGTGACGGTATATATTGCGCAAAATAATGGTAATAGTTTTGCTGGGCAGCAGCACGCCAATCACATTGTCTACACCCAGAGTTTCCAAGCGGGTGATCAGATTGAACTGACCTCCAACAACCTGCCCTCCAATTCTTGGATCGACACATTCAGTCATTTCTCTCTGGTCAAAATTGCATAGATTTTCCTGCCAATTCATGGGCTGACCCGCTAGGCAGTGTTGAAGTTTTGTTTTGACACTGTATGTCTGGGCCTATAAATGCGGTAGCTCTTTCGGGAGCGGATCTCCCACATTAATTTAAGGTGTTTCGGCGTCATGGATAAGCAAGTTTTAGTCACAAAAATCATCGGTTTTGTTCAAGAAATCATTGAGGATCGGGCCGAGGGGTCAGGTGATATTACCGTCACTAAAGACAGTGTTTTGGTCGGCAAAGATGCCATCATCGACTCCCATAGCCTAGTCGAACTGATGCTCGAAATTGAAGAATATGCTGAAGATACGCTGGACGTCGAATTTGCTTGGCAAAGTGATGCCACACTCTCTGCGGCGCGGAGTATTTTCCGCTCTCCAGAAACGCTGGCTGATCACCTCCTAACCCTTGTGTCAGAAGACGCTTAGTCAGGCTCTCCTTGCCCTCATACGGCAAATCTAAGACTGAAGGATATTGTCATGAAGGCGGATAAAACAATTTTGGTGACCGGGTCATCGCGAGGCCTCGGCGCCAGTATTTGTTCAGCACTCCAGGCAGATGGTTACCACGTGATTGGGGCCTCCCGAAGCGGCAAAGCCCCTGATGGAATTGAGGCGATTGCCTGTGATATTGGCGAATATCAATCCGTCAAAGACAACCTCAAAAGCGTGGGCAAGATGAAATCGCTATACGGCTTGGTCAATGCGGCTGGCATTGCGTCCATGAATCTCGCAATTTCAACACCGCCAGAGACGATTGAGCGCATTATTCGCACAAACCTTATCGGCACAATCAATGTAAACGCTTTTCTTGCCAAACGCTTTGTTCGCAACAAGGGCGGTCGAATTATCAATTTCTCGACCATCGCTGTGCCAATCTCTCTGAAAGGCGAGTCTATTTATATTGCGTCCAAAGCGGGCGTCGAAGGCTTCTCGAAAAGCTTTGCGCGCGAAATGGCGGACTTCAATACCACCGTGAATGTTATCGCCCCCGAGCCGATTGAGACCGACTTGATCGCCAAAGTGCCCGCCGCTTCAATCCAGCGCATAATTGATCAGCAGATCATCCCCAAGCAATTTACGAAAGACGATATTGTCGACCTCACCCGTATGCTGCTGAGCGAATCAAGCCATATGCTCAGCGGACAAGTTTTTAATGTGGGAGGCGCATAGTGTCTTTAATCGAAGAATTACAAGCCCGTTATGAGGACAGCGACTCGCCTTGCTTAATATCTCGCACCTCCTCTCTGCGCCCAAGCGAAGTTTTAATCACGGATGAAGCTGTCGATGATTTCGTCAAGGCCGGAGATGTCGTCGCGCTGATCGGTGAATTTGACGCGCCCTCCATTCGGCGGATGCTCACCATTATTTCCAATAAAGCGATCTATGTGCCGCTGACAGAGGCGACGAAACCCCAGCACGAATACTTTTTCGAGGCTGCCATGGTCGACGTCGTTGTTCGCGAAGACGGCACTATGACCCGCCTACGTGAAAGCCATGCTGATCATCCTATGCTGAATGAATTACGCGATTTGGGGCATGCTGGCTTGGTTCTGTTTTCGTCCGGTATAACTGGATTACCTAAAGCTATCTTGCATGATTTCGACAAGTTTTTGGTTCGTTTCAGAACGCCCCGCAAAACATTCCGGATGCTAAATTTCCTGTTGTTTGATCACATTGGTGGTGTGAATACGATGTTCCACACGCTGTTTAACAAAGGCGTTGTGATCATGCCCTCAGGCCGTACGGTGACAAATATCTTGCAAGACATCATTGATTTTGACGTTGAAGTCCTCCCGACAACGCCGACATTCTTGCGCATGATGTTGCTGGACGGCTCTATTGAAGAGATGGAGTTGCCGAGCCTCAAACTTATCACATACGGCACAGAGCGCATGGACGAATCCAGCCTCAAACGCATTACAAAAGCTCTACCCAATGTTGATTTCCGTCAGACCTTTGGCATGTCGGAGCTTGGTATTATGCGTGTGAAATCTGTGGCCCGCGATAGCCTCTGGATGCATGTTGGCGGCGAAGGGATTGAAACAAAGATTGTCGACGGTGTTTTGAAAATTCGCGCTCAGAACAAGATGATTGGATACCTCAATGCCGAATCGCCATTTGACGATGAAGGCTGGTATGATTCCAAAGATATTGTTGAGCAACGCGATGACGGATCAATTCGTGTCGTCGGTCGAACAACGGAATGGATCAATATTGGCGGCGAAAAAGTGCTGCCAGAAGTCATTGAAAATGCAGCTTTGCAACATCCAGATGTGATGTTCGCCCACGCCAAAGGCCGCCCTAATCCCATCACAGGCATGCATGCAGAGCTGACGTGTCAGCTAGTAGAAGGGTCTGAGACCTCTCGCAAAGACCTGAAAATATGGATGCGGGATAAATTGCCGAGCGCTTTTCTCCCGCAAAAAATTCGGATTGGCGAAGTTGGGGTCAATCACCGCTTTAAAAAGATGGGCTAACCCATGTGGTATATTTTGGGTGATGGGCCGTTCTCACTGGAAGTATATGATTGGTCTTGCGATGCCTTAGGCGATGCGGCGGCGCGCGAATTTGGCGGCTTTCTTTCGGGCGAGGCTGACCCTGCCCCCCATTCCAGCGGCCTGCCCGTTCTCTCGGATAGAGGCTTTGATTTCGCGGCAGCTGACTTCATTGTAAACGCGATCGCTAAGCCCGCAGTCAAAGCTAGCCTACTCCCGCAATTGACCGCTGAGGGTGCACGTTTCAAGACCATCATTCATCCCACTGCCACCGTGCGGGCGAGCGAGATTGGCGATGGCACAGTTATTTGCCCGGGCGTTGTGGTCGGGGCACAAACCAAAATTGGCGTGGGCTGCACCATTAATTACCAAGTTGGAATCGGCCACGAAACCACGATGGCTGACTTCGTCACAATTTCACCCGGTGTGCAAATTGGCGGGCGCAGCACGATTGGCGCGCGGAGTTTTGTCGGGCTGTCAGCTGCGATTATTGACAATATAAAAATTGGCAAAGATGTGCAGATCAATGCAGGTGCGGTCGTTATCTCTCGGATTAAAGACGAGAAAACGGTCAGTGGCAATCCCGCCCGGCGGACGCAGACGTTTTAATTCACTCCGCGTTTGTCCTAAGCGTTATCGACGCGGTGTTGTTCCAAAACCTCTTCGACACCTCCCATCGCTATGACAGATCCTTTACCTAGATAGAGCGCCTTCGTGCAATGGGATTTAATGATTCCTAGATTATGTGAGGAAATCACGATGATGTTTGATTCGTCCAATAAACCCTGTAGGCGTGCCAAAGACTTCGTCTGAAACGCCGCATCGCCCGCGCCGATTAATTCGTCCAAAACCAGAATATCTGGCGTGAACGCCGTCGAAATCGCGAAGGCCAGCCGCATAAACATACCCGTTGAGTATGTCCGCACAGGCAAGTCTAGAAACTCACCTAATTCGCTAAACTCTGCGATCGCCGGAGACAGCTCTCGGGCTTCCTTATAGGTCTTACCCATCATAACAGACCGAAAGATAATATTCTGCCAACCCGTGGCTTCAACGTCCATGCCCAGAGATACATCTGTTAACGTCGTGACCTCACCATCAATTTTAATCTCGCCACTAGACGGCGGATAAATTCCGGACAGGACGCGCAGGAGTGTTGTCTTCCCCGCACCATTGTGACCGATAATTCCTAGGCGATCACCCTGCTCTATTTCCATTGTAATATCATGCAAGGCATCGACATAGGTCGTCTTCGCGTGTGCTGAAATTTTTCCGCCCAGCGTAGACAATATTTCTTGGCGCAATGAACGTGTTGTGCCCGTATAAATTGGGAAGGATACAGATACATTTTTGAGAGAAATCGAGGACATTTAACTACATCCAATAAATCGCGCGCTTGCGATTTCTCGCCACGACTAATGGCGTTATAATCAATAGAACAATAAACAATCCGCCAACCATGTAAAAAGCCTTCGGGTCAATGTCTTTGCCCAAAATTGGGTCAGTCACAATTTCGATCATCGCGGCCACGGGATTGAGAAATAAATAGGGCTCTAGGTGATCTGGCAACAGGTCAGACGTCCACATGATGGGAGTTACAAAATAGGTGACCTGCAGAATACTCCCGATGACTTCAATCATATCTCGGTAACGAACGCAGACGTAAGCAATAATATAAGACAGCATATATAAAATCGCCGTGATCACTAAGAGGCTGAAGGGCACTGTCAATATGTAAATTGTTGGTTTTATTTGAAAGAAAAGACTACACAGCAAGATTATAATTAAATTGTGCAGAAGGGTTATGCCCTGCTCATACATCATCCCTGTGACTGACACACTGTGCGATAATCTGTTATTGATAAAGTAGCTGGCATGCGACTGTAAATTTACTCGGGCCGCCATGAGCGTTCCAGAAATATACGTAAAGATGACACTTGATGCCGCAACGTGAGGCACAAATTCGGTGATGGGTAGACGCCATAATTGTGACCACAACAGCCCCAAAGCTAACACAACGATGCCCAAGTTAATTGTAATCCAGAACTGTCCTATCTTCGAGCGCGCGTAACGCCGGCGCAACCCGTTAAAGCCTAGCAAATGAATAATTCGCCAGTCTTTTACAAAACTCGCCATGTTGGCGAATCCGTCGCGATATGAATTGATTATGGACACGATATAAATCTAATGAGCCAATAGCTCTAAAAGGAAGACGTCCGCAGTGACTGTCGTGGCGTCCTCATAACTCAACTCAACTCGCGTGTATAGATCACCCAAAAGCTCGCGAGACAGTTGGACCGAAAATGAATGCACGCTTCCTATGGACGAAATAGGCCACGTCACGGCCGCAGTCACGCCATTGATCATAACTTTGAAACCTTCTTTGATTATGGGATCTACGCAATAGATCATACCCCTAATCGTTTTCATATTTGTATCGAGTGGCAAGTCCAAAAAAGCGCCAGATTGGTCAAATTGAAGACCAAATTTGAAATGAATACCTTCACTCTCCAATGACAGGTTTCTGCGTGGGTACCAGCCATACCCTTTAAATGCCATGTCGGGGGTGAAGCAGATATAATCACTCCGCGTTTTTGTGCGCCAATACTGATTATATTTCTTCTGCCATTGCTCGTAATTCGGACGTGTAGGTTTTGACTTCGAGCTCGCTGCCACAACGCGATCATATAACTCGTATTCGCCTGGAATATATTTCTTCAAAGTGGCCGCGTCTAAGCCTTTAAACTTCGGAATTGCCTCTTCAGCATAAATTTTTGAAGATCGTATGTTGGGAACGTTCTCAAGCGGCGGCATATTTAATTGAAAGGCTATATTCAGAAAATAGTCATCGAAATCTAAATCAGAAATTAAATGCTCGAATTGATCAATTTGTGCCATCGTATTTTCATAAAACGCTTCAACCGAAGCAAATGTCGGCAAAGCCGCCGATGCACAATAACTAGCAACCGACGCGCCCTTTAGCCAAAGCGCTAATTTATTCTTATCTTTGAATACGTTCAAAGGTTTATCTGTCTTCCATAATTCCGTTAAATGTCCTTGAAAAGCGGCATCTCTATGTCCGTGTTTCATGATGGATTTAAATCGCTTTAAAGGATCACGTACCACGATCATGCGATGTTTATTCGGAAATTTCGCTTGATGAAACCAATTTGGATAATGCCCGCCAATATATTTATATCGCGCAATGTCAGTCGCAGGTGAAAATAGGATAGTAAACAGATCAACTTGCTCTGACGTCACGGACGCTGCGGCTGTATGCGACGCTGCGATCATACCACTCAGGGTCGTGCCTTGGCACTTCGGAACGTGTATGAAAAACAGATCATCTTGCATGTCGTTAGCTTACGACTCTGGAAATTCAAAGAAAACGTCTTTCTTTGGGTCTTGCAGCAAGACAGGCAGTTCTCCTGATCGTCCTGCGGCTTTTTTGAAAACTTCGAGATAAGATGTCGCTACGTCTTGCCATTGCCAACGGGATTGTATGTCAAATATCTCCTTTTGCTTACGATAAGTTTCCTCTGGCTCACTCAAAGCTTGAACAATCTTATTGCGCGCATCTTTTTTATAATACGGTGAAATCATCAAGCTATCGTAGTTAGGGTGCAGGCGTTGCCCTTCTTGACTATAATCACCAACACCAACGAGGCCTGGGCAGCCCATGATCATACCTTCCAAGAAGGGGTAGGACCCAACACCGCCCTCAGAGAACGACGGATGAATAGTCAATGAGGCACAATGATAAAGGGCTGCATGGACATTATTTGGCACACGCGGGAGCGAGAAAATTCGGTGCATTGACCGTTGCTTCATCAAAACCTTCGTCAGCGAGCTTTTTTTGTCCGAAAGGTCCACATCGCTGGTCAGGAACAAATAGGCATCGAGACCCTTTTTATTCACAGCATCGAAAAATGCATCGACAATAAAGGTCAGATTTTTATACGGACGATCCTGCGTCGAAACGATCGCGTAGACTTTATTTTCATACTCAAAGGTCTGAAGGCGCTCCATCATAAAGCCCTGCTTATGGTAAGTTTTACCGCGGTCTCCAAAGTTTTTATACTGCCGCCAAGACACAAAGTGCCGAATGATATCTGCCGCTTCTTTGCGGCTTTCTGGCGTGCGTACACCCGTCTTGCCAAAGCTCGGTACGTAGTCGGGATAATGATCTGGGTATGACAGGTAGACAATATTGACCTTGTCCGTCGGCAGGTTCAGCACAGGCGCCGCTTTTAATTCACGATTGTGATAAGATTGCGTGATGATCTGATCGCTCGCATGACAGACAAGTTTGATCCGCGCGTAAATATTCTGCACAGCCTCTTTCGACCAGTAATAGCCATACTCCCCAACGACGAAATCCCAGAAGTTCGTGACGCGCGAGCCTGGCAGAAATTCAGCCCCGTAGACATTCGGGTTAACAACCCACCACACATCAATGCCCGCTTTTTCTGCATTATGCATAGCAAGTTTCATCATAGAACGGTTTGTGCTGCTCTGTGATAAACGCAAATAGGCCCCGCGAGACTTACGAGAAAAATAACGAAGGACTGGAATTTTGTCGAAAAACTTCATGATTTGGAGGAAAATATAAACCCCCGGCATGGTGTATTTAATGCCGATACGCTCCTCAAAGCGGTAAGTTTCAAAAGGGCGAGTATTCGCTTGCGCCGGCTCAGCATCCGTGCGGGATGTTTGGAAAAGAGCGGCGATTTTCTCCCGAAAGCGTTTCTTTTTCGGAAATTCATAGTCTGGTAGATCGACTTGAATAACGTCCATTAGCCCCAAAAATTTTGATGCCTTATAAGCTTTGCCTTGGCGATAAAATTTTGCGATCTTAGATTCCGAATTAATTTTTTCCAGTTTTTGCAGCTTAAACGGTTTGGGGTCACCGCGCCGAAAACTGATCAACCCAAAAAGGGAGAAGACAGCATTGATGATTTCTAAGGCACGATGATCTGCCGTTTTGATTGTGACGAAATTGATGTAATTCACATCATCGCCAATCGTTTCCCGCAGACTGCTTTTAATCTCCCCCTCTAGGTATCGCGAGGTGAAGAATGTGTATTGCACATGCGTGCCAAGATCGCCTGCTTTGCGGTTGCCATTGATGATAAATTCAATCGTCCGCGCAATTCCCTCGCCCCGCCAATGTGCGCCCGCACCGAGCGGCAACCAAATGCCAATATTAATAGGTTTGGTCATGGCAAGTTTGCGTCCTAAGCTTTTTTACGCGACTTGAAAAATTGGTGGGCGACGTCGCTAATCCGCACAAGGTCTTCTTCCGTCAGGTCAGGATAGCTCGGCAGATTTAGGCCCTGTGCACTGAGTTGCTCCGCCACTGGGAAGCGCTCATTATTCAGATGGAACTCCTGATACATCGGCATGGTGTGGACTTCAAAAAATGCAGGGCGCGTTTCAATGTCGTGGTCGGCCAAGAAGTCCCTGAACGCGTCACGGCTATAGCCCTCTTCGACTCGCAGTGAGACCATCCAATGCGAGTGCACGGCGTCGTCACGAATACCTTGAAACACGACAGGGCAATCAGCCAGCAATTCGCGGTATCGCATGGCGACGTGTTTCTTGCGCGCAATGATATCGTCTGCGCGAGAGATTTGGGACACACCAATGGCAGCGCAGATGTTCGTCATGCGATAATTATAGCCGACCTTGTCGTGCCAATACTGCTTCGTGCTGGACACGTAATGCGTCTTGAGCAAAGCCATCTCTTTATACAGGTCTTCGTTTTGGGTCGTGACCATGCCGCCCTCACCCGTGGTGATGGTTTTATTGGCGAAGAAACTAAAGGTCGCAACATCGCCGAATTTACCGACATGCTCACCCTTATGATAGGCGCCGAACGCTTCTGCCGCATCTTCGACGACATAGAGGTTATGCGCTTTGGCAACTGCATTGAGGGCTGTCATGTCTGTGGGATGACCATAGAGGTGGACAGCCATAATCGCCTTGGTCTTTGGCGTGATGCGATGCTCGACATCGGCGACATCCAACTGCCAATAATCCAGCTCTGATTCTGCGAAAACTGGCACAGCGCCCATATAGCGAATGGCGTTGACAGAGGCGACATAGGTAAAAGTCGGCACAATGATTTCGTCGCCTGGCTGAATGTCCAGCGCGAGCAAAGCCAGGTGCAGCGCGACCGTGCCATTGGACACCGTCGTCGCGTGTGCAACCCCTGTGTAATCACAGAATTTTTGCTCGAACTCCTCGACATATTTGCCGCGCGAAGAAATCCAGCCCGTCTCCATGCAGTCCATAACTTTCGCGGTTTCTGCGGGCGTTAGGTTAGGCGTGTAGACGGGAATTCGATTAGACATGGAAACCTCGAAGGAGAATTAAATCCGCAGGACTTACTTGCGCTTACGATCAAGCACAGCTTGGTCATTAAGCGCGTCTTCATAATCGCTCTTGGCCATTTCTGTGATCATTTCTGCCAAGGTAATTTTCGGAGTCCATCCCAGTTCTTTCTGCGCCTTTGTCGGATCACCCAGAAGCGTTTCAACTTCGGCGGGGCGGAAATAGGCGGGATCAACGCAAACGATCTCGCGGCCGTTTTGATCAATGCCAACTTCATCAATGCCAGAGCCTTTGAACGTGATTTCCATATCGAGCGCTCTCGCAGCATGTTCGACGAAATAGCGGACGCTATATTGGCGTCCCGTTGCAATCACATAATCCACTGGCTTTTCTTGCTGCAGCATCAACCACTGCATTTCCACGTAATCTTTGGCGTGGCCCCAATCGCGCAAGGCGTCCATATTGCCCAGATATAGCTTGTCTTGCAGACCCGCTTTGATCCGCGCCAAAGCCCGCGTGATTTTACGTGTCACGAATGTCTCACCGCGCATTGGACTTTCGTGGTTAAACAGGATGCCGTTACACGCAAACATGTCGTAGGATTCGCGGTAGTTCACAACGATCCAATAAGCGAACATTTTCGCCACTGCATAGGGAGAGCGCGGGTAGAACGGCGTCGTTTCTTTCTGCGGCGTTTCCTGCACCAAACCATAAAGCTCTGACGTCGACGCTTGGTAGAATTTAGCCGTCTTCTCCAGACCGTTCATGCGCAAAGCTTCGAGCATACGCAGTGTGCCCAGACCGTCAACATTCGCTGTATATTCTGGCTGCACAAATGACACGCCAACATGGCTTTGTGCGCCGAGGTTATAGACCTCATCAGGCTTCACTTCATTGACGATATTGTTGAGGCTGGAGCTATCGAGCAGATCACCATAATGGAGGAAGAAGCGAGCGTCCTTTTCGTGCGGATCTTTGAGGATGCCATCAACGCGTTGTGTATTGAATGTCGACACGCGGCGGCGGATGCCGTGAACTTCATAGCCTTTTTCCAGCAAAAACCGTGAAAGATACGCGCCGTCTTGTCCCGTAACGCCGGTGATAAGTGCCTTTTTCATAAGGATGTCCCTTTAAACAACAAGGCGCCGAACATAGCGGCGCCTAATAACCTGCAGCCCATTAACCAAGGTTTTAACCTAGGTCAATAACTCATGCAAAGCCATAGCAGATGGACATAAAAACAGCCTCAAAACTTGCCCGACCTTGATGTTAATCCACCGCTAAATTTGATGTAAGACGTTTCGCAAAAATCTTGCCTTTTTTCGCCAAAGGCCGCTCAATAAATTTATGACATATCCAAGAGAGGCCAAAAATAATCGGAATGGCGACGGCAAATGCGATGTTCGGATTGTTGAAAATATGCTGACAATACAGGATCAGCGTCATCCCAAATGTGGCGTGGATCAGGTATAGCGGATAGGAAATATCGGCGAAGAACCCGACTATGTTAAACCGTGACCGTCGCCTTGCGCTTTCGGTCAACGCAGCGTCGCCTGATCTGCGGTTTAGACTTCGCACGAAGAAGATGTTGAGGGCTGTAAAAATGATCAAAATCTTGGTGCCCGCAGGGACATAATAGTATTGCTCGAACCCGTATTGGCGGCACAGCATCAAGATCACATAAAAGCACAGCAGCACACTGCTTAAAATAATATATTGCCCCAGTTTGACGCGACCCACAGCGTAGAAATAGGCAATGACGCCACACAACATGAAGACAATAAAGCCAGCACTGTCTGAAATGGCTTTGCCAAATGAGAATAGATAGAAAGCATCCTGCGCAACGGCGCGCTCGAATAGTGACGGAAAGATATTTCCCATATTGGCCGCCGCAAAAACCGTTCCTAGCACTAACATCGCCAGAGCAGCCTGCATGATAAGGCCAGGCGTCAGTTTATCCCGCTTGAAATAGGCAAGCCCCGCCATCAAGGCGTAAAATTTAACTTCTACCAAGAGTGTCCAAATAGCGTTTTCTATTGAGGGCGACCAGGTGAAATCTTTGATAAGGAATAGGTTCGTGACAAAATCTTTCACGCCAAATCCGACTGTCTCAATAAAGCCCGTTGGGATTAGGGCAAGTCTGATTCCAAGGATCAAGAGCAAGGCAAATGCCAGCGTTGGCAAGAGACGAAAAACGCGCGAGACAAGAAATTCCCCCGCATGGTAACGCTCCACCGATATAGAAATCACGAAGCCACTAATTAGAAAAAACAGCAACACACCCGCTGCGCCAAGTTCAATATCGAAAATGAAAGTGTAAGGCTTGATCCACTCGATCAGGGTATAAAATGATTGCACAAAATTACCGCTAATCGCCGGGTCAAACATAAAGTCTGGCGCAATCTTGTAAGTTGATCCTTGCACCTCCGCCTTTTTAAATAGTGTGCCCCAATGGTGCAAAACGACAAGCAAAGCCGCTAGTCCACGCAGATTGTTTAGCCATTGAATTTTTGTCTGTCCCATGATGCGTCTTAGGCTGGGAGGGCGGTGTGTTCAAGCGGCATAAGTTGAACCACGCAAAAGCCCGCCCGTGGTGTCACGGGCGGGCTTTTATTCGCGTTATATTTGCGGGCGCTTACGCCGTATCGACCACGATGTCGTCGACGGTGACGAGGCCGTTAATGACGATGGTGTCGTCGCCGAAGAATACCACCGTTTGGTTTGCCACACTGTCGTAATTAATGCCCAGCTGCGTGTTGGACGTTAGGCCGAAAACATCATCAAAGAGCAGCACATCGCCTTCCAGCGCGTTGAAGTCATTGATCCTGTCAGCACCCCAGCTATGGCCGAAGATAAATGTATCTGCGCCCGTGCCGCCATTAAGTGTGTCATTGCCTGTGCCGCCCTCAAGACGGTCATCACCCGTCCCGCCGAACATAAGGTCATTACCACGACCGCCTTCCAGCCAGTCATCGCCGCCCAAAGAGGACAGCGTATCATTGCCGTCACCCGCTTGGACATAGTCGCCGAAATTGTCACCAAAAATAGCTTCGGCTTGATCCGTGCCCATGCGCTCGATCAGGATCTGATCTTGATCTAGCTGTCCGAAGACCAGCACTTGCTGTCCACCGTAAAAGAGGAAGGTAAAGTTCTGCGGCGCATCATAGAGATAGCCAATCTGACCCGCAGACGTCAGGCCAAGGTCTTCGCCGAAGACAACCTTGTCCTGGCCCGCCTCGTAGTCATAGACATAATCCACGCCCCAGCTCAACTCATTGATATAGACCGTGTCCCGATCCTCGCCAGTATAGTGAACATCGACGCCCGTTGACGCAACCAGCCCGCCCATGCCGTCGTTCTCCGCCGCGCCGCCCTGTTGATAATCATCCCCCGTCCCGCCGAGCAGATATTGTGTCGAAGAGCTGCCAAACAAGCTGTCATCCCCCGCGCCGCCATAAGCAAAATCGCCGTCTGAAAGCTCTTCTACGCTAGCGCCAAATTCAACTTGTCCGCCAATGATATCATCGCCAGCGCCAGCAATAATATTTTCAGCGGCAGAACTGATTGATCCTAGTAAATCTGCGCCAGCCGTCGCTATATTGATTGAGGCAATAATCGTATTTTGCGGCACATAACCATTTAGATAAATAGCGAGATTTCCATAGAATACTGTTGTTATGTCCGTCGCCGCGTCAAAGCTATAGCCGAGGTCTGAAGACTGGGTTGCACCCACTTCGAATATGATAATATTATCGTGCGATCTATCAAAGTCTGTGACGGTCGTTATCGTCCCAAATTGAAGGCCTGTCGCGAGTAAATCTCGCCCCAATCCGAAGGACGAAGTATGTACGCCTTGGCCCGTTGTTTCGACATAATCATTGCCATTTCCAGCATTAAGTGTGTCACTTCCATCATTGCTGATGAGTTGATCATCCCCGAAGCCGCCAAAGAGAATATCGGTGCCATTATTACCATTTAGTCTGTCGTCTCCAGCGCCCCCAAATAATTCATCATCACCAAAGCCACCAAACAATTCATCATCGCCCGCACCGCCAAAAATCTCGTCGTCGCCCTCACCGCCATAGACTTCGTCGCGCAAAGACCCACCGAAATATGTGTCATTACCGCCGAAGAGGAAAACATTGGCACCGTCTAAAATTACGCCCGCCGTATTATCAAAGACATTATCCCCATCATTGAGTAAAATATCACCCTCAATCGTGCCAAGGTTTGTGATGTTCAATGTGGATGTCGTAAAGAAATCAGCATCAATGGCTGTGCTACCGCTGAGTGTGCCTGTGAGAGTGAGGTTTAGGCCGCCGTCTTGAATGACAAGTGCTGTCCCGCCCGCATTGATCGTACCGCCAATCGTAGCGTTCACATCGCCCGCTAAGACGATGCCGTCCCCGCCCGCTGTGATGTTGCCCGAGAAGTCGAGGGTGTTGGCAGTTGTGGCCGCTGTAGGTTGCTCGATCGAAATGCCCGTGCTGTCAGAATTAATATCGCCTGTAACGGTCACATCTGTGCCATTGGCGAATATGCGAATACCGCCAACATTAGAGTTAATGGTGCCCGCCATATCTATGGCTGTGCCGTCGCCAAAGACGTCCATGCCCCAGCCGACACCAAATGTGCTGTTCACATTGATGATGCCAGTGCCTTCTACGAGAATCGTATCATCACTGTTTAAGCCAATACGGATACCCGTAATGCCGCCATTGAGCGTCCCAGAAAGCACCAGGGTATTACCAGGGTCGTTCACTGCTAAGACTTGCGAGACGTAAGCTGCGCCATTCGTATTGCCAGCGCCAATACCAACGGTGCCGCTAATTGTGGTCTCGTTCCCGCTACCCGATGCCGTGAACACATTATTGGAGTTAGACGTGATCACGCCCGTCACGGTCGATGTCGTGTTAGAGCCAACCGCCATGCCAACGAGTTCTGCCGTTACATTACCCGACACAATAACGTCCGAATTATCAGCGAGTGTGAACTGCAATCCGTTGCCTGTCAGGACATTGATATCCCCTGAAATAGTCGCAAAGCTGTTCTCGGCGCTCACGCTAATGCCAACGCCTGACGTCAGGGAACCTGCAAAGTCCAAATTGACAACCTCATTCCCGTTGAAATTAATCCCGTTAAACGACCCTGAAATAATTGTCTGCGAGGTGTTCGTGAAGGTGAAATTTCCGCCGCCATTGATACTAATATTAGTCGTGGAATTTATCGCGCCCGCTATGACCGCTGTCATCATGCTGCCCGACATAGAGAAGGCCTGACTGCCAGACGTAATCGTGCTGCCTTGAGCCAAGGTCAGGCTGATATTATCGCCGAACATGTTGATCGCATCCGTCGTGGCAACAATCTCTCCCAAGACCGTTAGTTTAGAGTCGTTACCGTCAAAATAAATACCGTTATCGCCAGTTGTGAGCGTGCCGGACGCTGCAATATCAATCTGATTATTGGCGCCGCGCACTTCAAGACCTTCGCCCGATGCACTCGTCAGTGTGCCGCTGATATTGATTGTATTATTATCACCAGTGACATCGATGATTTCATTGTTTCCGCTCGTGCCCGTATTGATGACGTTGGCATTGGCGCCAATCGTCAGATCAACGTCATTGTCATTAATGTTAATCGCTTTGTTGTTACTGCTTACTGTCCCCAGAATTTCCACGTCACTGCCGTCTGCACCTGCCAAAAAGAGACCGACGCCATTTGTGCCGATAATGGTGGAATTAGCGGTTTGAGTGAAATTTGTTTGCCCTCTTAGATATACGCCATTGGTCGATCCTGTGACTTGGCTGGAGAGCGTGACTGTGGACACGCCCGCCTCGCTATTATGTCTCAAGTCGATGGCCGTACCGGAGGTGTTCTCAATCGAGATACCAGAGGCGAAGGTGTAGATGCCCCATTCTGTAATATCGATGCCGTCTTGGTCGCTCACTGAGACTGTAAAATTGCAGACTTGGCCGGGAGTTTGCGGGGTACCAGACGAAATAGCCATGACATATCCTTTGGTTGAATGTTATCATAAATACCATTTTCTAAGATCAAGTCTTTGTCAATAGAAGGCGGCCCATACAAAAGGGGGTAGCGAACCACGCAAAAGCCCGCCACGTGGTGTCACGGGCGGGCTTTTATTCGCGTTATATTTGCGGGCGCTTACGCCGTATCGACCACGATGTCGTCGACGGTGACGAGGCCGTTAATGACGATGGTGTCGTCGCCGTAGAAGACGATCGTCTGGTTCGTCGCGCTATTATAATCTATGCCCAGCTGCGTGTTGGACGTCAGGCCGAAGACATCATCAAAGAGCAGCACATCGCCTTCCAGCGCGTTGAAGTCATTGATCCTGTCAGCTCCCCAGCTATGGCCGAAGATAAATGTATCTGCGCCCGTGCCGCCATTGAGTGTGTCATTGCCTGTACCGCCCTCAAGACGGTCATCACCCGTCCCGCCGAACATAAGGTCATTACCACGACCGCCTTCCAGCCAGTCATCGCCGCCCAAAGAGGACAGCGTATCATTGCCGTCCCCCGCTTGGATATAGTCGCCAAAGGCATCGCCAAACATGGCTTCCGCCCCGTCCGTGCCCATGCGCTCGATCAGGATTTGGTCTTGATCTAGCTGTCCGAAGACCAGCACTTGCTGTCCACCGTAAAAGAGGAAGGTAAAGTTCTGCGGCGCATCATAGAGATAGCCGATCTGACCCGCAGACGTCAGGCCAAGGTCTTCGCCGAAGACAATCTTGTCCTGGCCAGCCTCGTAATCATAGACATAATCCACGCCCCAGCTCAACTCATTGATATAGACCGTGTCCCGGCCCTCGCCAGTATAGTGAACATCGACGCCCGTTGACGCAACCAGCCCGCCCATGCCGTCGCTCTCCGCGGCACCGCCCTGTTGATAATCATCCCCCGTTCCGCCGAGCAGATATTGTGTCGAAGAGCTGCCAAACAAGCTGTCATCCCCCGCGCCGCCATAAGCAAAATCGCCGTCGGTTAAATCATTTCCACTAAGTCCGACCCGAGCCCCAATGACATCATCGCCGCCCCCACCAACAATGTTTTCAGCGGCAGAAGTGGTTGATCCTAAAATATCTGCGCCATCGGTTGCAATATTTACAGAGACTAAGATCGCGTCTTGCGGGACATAGCCATTGATATAAATGGCTATACCACCATCAAAAACCGTTGTGATGTCAGTTGCCGCGTCAAAGCTATATCCCAGTTCAGACGACTCGGAGACACTCCCGAATATAAGACCAATATCATCATGCGCACGGTCAAAATCTTCAATGACGGTGATCGCAGAGTCGGATTCTCCTGTCAGGAAATAATCTGTGCCAAGCCCAAGGCTGAGATCATTAATGCCTGTCGTAACCACAGCATAATCATTACCATTGCCCGCATTTAAATCATCATTGCCACCATTGCCGTCGAGTTGATCGTTTCCTGACCCGCCATTTAACGTGTCATTACCCGATCCCCCTTGAATTATATCATTACCAGCCTCGCCGTTCAGAATATCATCATCGACTTCGCCATTGATTTGGTCATCGCCAGCACCGCCAAAAATCTCGTCTTCGCCCGCCCGTCCCTGCAAAATATTGCCGAGGTCATTGCCAGTGATGGTATCATTACCGTCTCCGCCTACGACATTTTCAAAATTAAGGATTGTGTCGGTTTCTCCAAAAAAACCGGTGAAAGTTTCTGTCGCGAGGTTGATCGTTACGTTGTCTGTCGTGTCCGCCATTCGTAGGGTGTCAATATCGGCACCCCCATCGAATGTTTCATAAACCGCAAGGGATGTTATGATGACAGTGTCGTTGCCGTCTCCGGCAAATATGTCTGCACGATCCCCGGTGCTCTCTGTGATCGTGTCGCTTCCGTCCAAACCATAGGCATCTTCGCCAGACCCTTGATCAAACGTGTCATCCCCGCTCGTCCCAATTTGCAGGCCATTGGCGCCCGTAATCGCGTCGCGCCCATCAAAGAATTGCAGATTGATTTCAGAGCCGTCATCCCAAACGGCCACCATGCGGCCATCGCTAAGGGCTGCAAGGCCCGGTTGATCCCGCGTGCCAGTGCCAATAATGAACTCGCTATTTTGTAGCGCACCCGTGGTTCCGTTGACTTCCTGCGCGCCCATCGTAGCATTGTTTGAGTAATCATAGGAAACAACGTAATCGCCGCTATCTAGCGTGATAATATCGATGTCGAGCAAATTGGTTGCGGCGTCTTTGACGACGACTTCTGCTGTAAATGTGCCGTCCGCATTCAAAATCCGCGTCACAACATTACCGTCGATAACATAGGCGATTGCCGCCCGTCCGCCCGATAACGCAGAAACTACTACACTGCTGATTTCACCCGCGACAGAGGTATTATTATTTTGGACCACCGTCCCGTCCGTATCTAGGACGTAAACAAAGAGACTGTCTGAGCCAACATTTTTATTACCAATGGCAAGAGCATAATCACCCGATGTAAGGGCTGTCATGGAGAGGTCCGTCACACCTTCAGCGCCGCCATTTGTAAAATTAGTTAAATTCTGTGCTGCATCTAAAGTCTGCGTAGAGGGATCGTAGGATCTTGTGTCTAAATTGAAGCTGGTGCCTGCATCGTTCAGCACCAAATATGCTGTCATGGCTTCAGTCGCACTGCCAACTGCAACGACTGGGGAGGAGGGTATTTCGCCGCCATCGGCGTCATTCAATAATATGATAGGTCCGACGTTAGCAGTGACCATATTAGTTGATGTATCAAACCCGTATTGGTCGAATAGCAAGTCATTATCACTCCCGTTTGATTCATAGGTGACAACAAATCCACCATCTGGTGTCGCGGCTATGTCGAAATTCCGTTCTGTGTCCAATACCTGAGAATTTACCTGAAACGTATCGACTACCAAAACGCCGAATTGATCATAAATACGGCCCAAAAGATCGACGCCATCACCGGGGCTAACGCCTGTCACTTTATTTGATTCCCAAACGACCAAAATATAGCCATTGGCCAATTCGATCACATCTGGATCTTCCAGAGTACCTGAGCCTGAATCGACTTCGATTGGATCACTAAAAGCTTGAATTTGCGA
Organism: Litorimonas sp. RW-G-Af-16; assembly: GCF_048319245.1. Classification (GTDB taxonomy): domain Bacteria; phylum Pseudomonadota; class Alphaproteobacteria; order Caulobacterales; family Maricaulaceae; genus Litorimonas. The sequence goes on along the minus strand of NZ_CP166993.1, from coordinate 341,767 downwards.
CATTATATTCTCCCACTTTGATGTCACGGCTGAGCCGCTATTGATTGTTAAATCAGGGGGAATTTGTCTGCAATGCATATCTTAAGGTGTATACTTTAAAAATGCTTCCAATTTGCGCCCCGGAAACTGGATTTGCGTTACTCTTATTTTTACTTTTTGTCAATTTCTTGGGATGGGCGCTGTGATCGGCGTCACGCGGCGCGTTGAATTATCAAAGCGCTTTACCGCATAAAAAAAGCGACCCGAGGGCCGCTTTCTAAGTCTCTAGCTCTAGCTGATTGGCGCTCTAGACGAACAGATCCACATCTATGTCGTCGACGGTCACCAGACCGTTCACTAGCACTGTGTCGGAGCCGTAGAAAACGAGGGTCGTATCCGACGCTGTGTCATATGACAGGCCAAGTTGCGAGGCGGAGGTCAAGCCTGCGATCCCGTCAAAGAGAAGTGTGTCGCCTTCGAGCGCGTTAAAGTCGAGGATCGTGTCCGCGCCCCAATCTGCGCCAAAAACGAAGGTATCTGTGTCTGCGCCGCCATATAAGAGGTCATCGCCAAAGCCGCCCTCCACGCGGTCATTACCGCCGCCGCCGTAAAGCACATCATTGCCGATGCCGCCGTTGAGCCAATCATCCCCATTATAGGTCGAGAGAATGTCATCGCCGCCATTGCCAAGAACATAGTCACCGCCATTATCGCCAAAGATCGTATTATTGACGTCATCCCCTTGGCGCTCAATCAGCAAGTCAGATTGCTCGATTTGCGTGAAGATAAATATCTGCGACGACCCGTAAAAGACTGTCGTCACATTTTGCGGTCCGTCATACGCAAAGCCAAGCTGCGTTGAGGATGTCAGCCCTGTCTCGGCGGCGAAAATGATTTTATCATTCCCGTCTTCGTAGTCATAGATGTAATCTACGCCCCAGTTGAGGACATCGATAATCACGCTATCGCGGCCTTCGCCTGTATAATGTGCGTCCACGCCGCGGTCAGTGCCGATGGCTTCGCCCGTATAGTGACGGTCATCGCCCGTGCCGCCGATGAGGAATTGCAGCTCTTGCCCACCCACAAGTCGGTCATCGCCTGCGCCGCCAAATAGGTAGTCGCCCGCATCGTCTGAGATAATCACATCATTGCCAGCATTTCCCAGCAAGTTCTCGGCAATATCATTATCGCTATCTATAATGTCGCCCCCAGCGCTCCCGTTAGGGCCAGAGATTTCATATAAAACGTGGCCCGTCGTGTGGAAGCCGTCAATGATCGTCAAACTACTGCCATAGAAAAAGGTCGTTGTATTGTTCGCCGCATTATAAGACGCGCCGATACCCGCGGCGGTTAGGCCAGCCACGCCTTCGAAAATAATCTCATCATTCCAGTGATCGTAATCCGTGACGATATTGGTGCCGTTATCTGTCAATGTGACTTCGACAACGTCCTCGCCTTCGTTAAGCGTCAGCGTGTTCACGCCTGACCCGCCGTTCAAATAGTCATCGCCCAGCCCCCCCGTGATGGTATCATTCCCACCCAGGCCGTCAATCTCGTCATCACCGCCAAGACCGTTGAGAACGTCATCCCCTTCCGTGCCGTTTTCCTCGTCATCGCCTTCGGTGAAGACCGGCCCTGACGTTGTGCCAGCGGCCACTGTCACATCGGAGAATTTGAGGAATTCAATGCCAGAGAGGGTGTCTGTGCCTTCACTGCCTTGGACGGTCAGTGTGCCGTCGCCATTATCTGTGACGGTGTATTGCGACTGCAATCCTGAATAGACGGCCGTATCGTCACCGCCGCCGCCATTGATTGTGTCGTTACCGCCATTGCCTGTGAGCGTGTTATTAAGGCCATTCCCAAGCAAAGTGTCATTGCCGCTGCCGCCGATCGCGTTTTCAATATCGGCTCCGCGTGCGACAGAGAGATTGTTGACCAGCGCGTCCGTCGGAATGGACGTGTTCGTATTATCACCGACAGAGGAGAACGTCTCTTGGTTTAGATTGATCGTCTGGTTTGCGCTAAAGCCTGACATGTCCAGCGTGTCGATCCCATTGGAATCAAAGATCGCCAATGACGGCGGACGAATACCATTGGCAAAAAACGTATTTTCAAAATCGAAAACACCGCCTGCATTGGAATTAAATCCATAAACTGTATCGCCTGAGAATGTGCCGTTAGGATTGGTGCCGTAGAGATTCTGGATGGCGATAATATCGACCATTTGTGGGCCTAGCACTAAGCGCGGCGTACCATTGGATGCTTCGCCCTGATCGAAATAAGACATGACCGTATAATTCCACGCATCCTGATTATACGCGCGGTTGGTGGCGTAGCTAGCATTGCCGTTATAAGGACCGCCATGGCCAAGGCCCAGCGCGTGGCCAACTTCGTGCAAATAAGTCTGGTAACGGTAAGAATTCAGATCATAACTCGTATCCCAGTTATCAGACACCGTTACGGTGACGGACGTAATCTCGCCATTGGAATTAAAAGCTGAACTCGCGAAAGCTTGCGCATTGCCTGACTCGTCTATGTCAGGTGTACTTTCGTCGTCGCTTGTGCGGTCTTCATTGAACGTAATGTCTGCCGTTTGACCCGCTGTAACGGCCGTGAACGTCAGGCCAGAGACATCTGCCCAAGCTTGCATTGCGAGGATTGCCAAGTTTTGCGCCCCTGCCGTGATGCCTGATACGTCATACGTCAAGTTTAAGTCACCCCAGCTACGCCCGACGCTAAATTGATCCGTCAGAAAGAAAGCCGATTGATCCAGTGTGAAGTCAGGGCGGTTTGTGCCTTCTTCAGCATAGATCGTGTAATCGCCAGTTGTAGTGGTCCAACCCTCAGCGGAAATATAATACGTGCCAGTCGTTGTCGCCGTGAACTCGATAATTGAATTTTGGTTGTCACCCGCACCGTCGCCGTTACTATCAATGTCATCATTGGTGACCAAAACTGTCGTTCCGTCTGTGCCAATCAAGCTCATCAGAGGGTCAGTGTGTGGGTTCGCCCCATCCCTGAGCATGATAAATGTGTAGGCCTGACCTGCTACCAAGTCGACTTGATACCAGTCCGCATCCGTGCCCGTTTCGCGCGTGCCAGCGACAGTGCCGCCAATCGCGAGGGTCGCCGTCGTGGCAGAACTTCCAGGCACAGAGTCCATGTAAGAAATCGTCGGCACTTCCGCAGAGGCAGTGTCTGACATATCTTTCACAGCTTCGAGAATAACCTCTGGATCGCCGCCCGTTTCCTCGACTGACATACCGATCAAGTCTGCCAGCGTTGGCGCGATCAAACCTGAATCAATCGCCGATTGCAGGGTTGCCGCCAACTCAATGATTTGCTGCTTTTCGTTATTACCGTGATCGTGACCACAACAGCCGCAACCGTCATTGTCCATTGTGAAGAAGTGACCATTATCGATCAGGGCCGTAATCGCCGCTTGTGCAATCAAGGTGATCATGTCGCCTTGGATCAAGAGAGGCGCAGGCGCCAGAGCTATATCTGCCGAGAACGCCGCCGGCATGAACGACAAACTTGCGACCTGCGTTATATCAACCGCATCACGCGTGAAGGACACAGCCTCGTTCAGAGGCAAAGGCGTAACGCCGTTCAGCGCATCAAAATCAAACGGTTTAAACATAATTCATCCTGGTCTTTGTCCCGTGTCAGGGAGTCTGGTCACTCTTAGCGCGCTGGGGTTTCAAATACCCTAACGTATAAATGGCGCCCACACCCACCACCTAAACACCCTTATATTTGGCAGTTTAGCCTGAAATGAGGCGCAAATGAAACGGTAATTGCATGAATTGGGATATAACTATACTTAAGGTGAATGTAAGGTGAAAGCGCACTCACATCCCCCAAGATTTCATCTCAACAAGGCGTTTTCTCATGCGCGAAACTATGTCATGCTGTCGGTATGAACATCGAGACGTTTGACATTCAAGGGCCAGTCCTCCTCACGCCGAGGCAGTTTGCGGATGAGCGCGGCGTTTTTTGCGAAACCTTCCGCCTTCATCAAATCCGCGAGGCTATCGGCCAAGACGTTGAATTTGTGCAGGAAAATATGTCGCGTTCTGTCAAATCTGGCACGGTCCGCGGCTTGCATTTTCAGCGTGCCCCCGCAGAACAAGGCAAGTTGGTGCGGTGCAGTCGCGGGAGGTTACGGGACGTGATCGTTGATTTACGGCGAGGATCGTCCACCTTTGCGCAGCATATCGCGGTTGTTTTGGATGCCGATTCTGCCTCCAGTTTTTGGGTGCCCTCAGGATTTGCGCACGGCTTTATTACCTTAGAAGATCATTGCGAAATCCTCTACAAGACGACGGATTACTATGCGCCCCAGCATGAAGGCGCGCTCTTTTGGGCAGATCCAGAGCTAGGCATAGATTGGGGTATTTCGCAGGCGGACGCGATTGTTTCGGAGAAAGACAAAACCGCCCCATCACTCTCAGACCTAGCGCAGCTATAGCCTGCTTATGTCATCCCAAACAGACCACAAGCCGATGAAATTCGCCGTTCTTGGAAAGTCAGGTCAACTGGCCCAAGCCCTTCGTCGCGCGGGCGAAACTCGCGGTCATCAACTATTTTTTCTTGGGCGAGATAGCTGTGATTTGACGGCGTCTGAAACGGTTATTTCCCAAGCCCTCGCGCGGCTGCCGCAGATTGATGCTGTGATCAACGCGGCTGCTTATACACAGGTTGACCGCGCCGAAGACGCGGTTGATGAAGCGATGCAATTAAATAGAACCGCGCCCGCCAGTCTTGCGCGATTTAGCAAAGGCCGCGACATTCCTCTGATCCACATTTCCACGGACTATGTGTTCGACGGAACAGCCAACACGCCCTATCTACCAACTGACGAAACATCTCCGATCAACGCCTATGGCCGATCTAAATTGGCGGGGGAGCAGGCAGTAATGACTTACGCCAAAGCGACCGTTCTGCGCACCTCTTGGCTTTATGACGGGTTTGGGCGCAATTTCTTCACGACAATGGCACGCAAAATGGGAGAGGTCGAAGCTTTGCGCATTGTCGCCGATCAATACGGACGACCCACCCATACGCGCACATTAGCTGACGCCTGTTTTGCCGCGCTGCAAAACCCCAATCCCGGCCTTTATCACGTCACAGATTCTGGCCCTATCACCCATTGGGCAGATTTCGCGCGGGCAATCTTTGAACGTGCGCCCAAGGGGTTACCACTCGTGCCGGTCGTCACAGACATTTCAAGCTCGGACTACCCGACACCCGCCGCCCGCCCCAAATTCTCTGCACTAGAGACCCAAGCGTTCGAGATAACTTTCGGCTGCGATCTACCCGACTGGCGAGATATGGTTGATGTGGCTTGGGCTGAGTTCGTAACCTAATTCCACGTTGCGTCTGCCCCAAGGCTCGCATATTGACTATGTATGACGCAACAGTCGACACTTCTGATCACAGGCGGCGCGGGGTTTATTGGCTCCGCTGTGCTGCGCGAGGCTTTAAGCCGCGGGTGCCGCGTGGTTAATGTCGATTGTCTGACCTATGCTGCCCTACCTGGTACGCTGTCAGACATAGACTCCCATCCCGATTATCATTTCGCCAAGGTCGATATTCGCGATAGCGATAAACTGCGCGCCGTCTTCACAGATCACCGTCCCGACGGCGTGATCCATTTGGCCGCAGAGTCGCATGTTGATCGGTCTATTGCCTCGCCGAATGATTTTCTCAGCACAAACATCATGGGCACAGCGAATGTCTTGCAAGCCGCACAACACGCATGGCGCGAGTCTGATGCCGAGCATCGCTTCATACATGTTTCAACAGACGAAGTTTTTGGGGATCTAGAGGCGACTGATCCCGCCTTTACCGAAGATACGCCCTATCAACCCAGTAGCCCCTATTCCGCGTCAAAGGCGGCATCTGACCACCTCGTTCGTGCATGGGGTCGAACCTATGACATGCCTGTTATCTTAACAAATTGCTCAAATAATTACGGCCCGTTTCAATATCCCGAAAAACTCATTCCTGTGGTGATCGCCAAAGCGCTCGCGGGGGAGCCAATCCCTGTTTACGGCGCAGGTGAAAATGTGCGCGACTGGCTATTTGTGCAAGATCACGCCAAAGCCTTACTGGATGTTTACACGCGCGGCGTGATCGGCGAGAGCTATAATATTGGCGGGAATTGCGAGCGCAGAAACATTGATTTGGTCAAAGAGATTTGCCGCCTGATGGATGAATTGTCGCCCGCTCATAAACCCCATCGTGAATTAATTAAATTCGTGACGGATCGCCCTGGGCATGACCAGCGATATGCAATTAACTCTGCCAAAATCAAACGCGATCTTGGGTGGGAAGCAGAGACAGATTTTTCAGACGGCCTGCGCCAGACCGTGCAGTGGTATTTAGATAATCAGAACTGGTGGAAGCCCGCTATGTCAAACTCACAAGCGCAACATGTCGCGTAAAGGTATTATCCTAGCGGGCGGCACAGGCACACGCCTTTATCCTAGCTCTATCGCTGTGTCCAAACAACTCATGCCAGTCTATGATAAGCCAATGATTTACTATCCGCTTAGCACGCTGATGGAGTGTAGAATTCGCGATGTTTTGGTTATCACCACCCCGCATGATCAGGCCGCGTTTCAAACCCTCCTGCGCGATGGATCGCAATGGGGTATTTCGATTTCCTATGCCGAACAAGCCTCGCCAGACGGGATCGCGCAGGCTTTAATTATAGCAGAAGACTTCCTCGACGGTGCCCCATGCGCTCTGATCTTGGGCGATAATTTATTCTTTGGCGATAGCGTCAAAAAAGCTGCCCTGATCGCAGATGCAAAGCCTTCGGGCGCAACGATTTTTGCCTATTACGTCAATGATCCCGAACGCTACGGTGTCGTTAAATTCAACAGTGCGGGTCAGGCTTTGGCGTTGGTTGAAAAACCCGAAGTCGCCGAGTCGCAATATGCTGTGACAGGGCTTTATTTCTACGACAATAAAGCTCCAGATATGGCGCGGAAATTAATTCCATCGGCGCGTGGAGAATTAGAAATAACGGCGCTGAACCAGATGTATCTGGACGCGAGCGAGCTAGATGTTCAGCGCTTGCCGCGCGGCACAACTTGGCTCGACACGGGCACCCATCGATCCTTGTTTCAAGCCGCGCAATTTGTCAGCGTTATCCAAGAGCGACAAGGCCGGCGCATTTGTAGCCTCGAAGAAATCGCCTATACCAAAAAATGGATTACCAAAGAGATGTTCCAAGCGGAAATTGACCGCCTCGGCGAAGGTGGCTACGCGCAATACCTCAAAACAATTATTTAATTCGCGCCGCGCCCGACACTGTCATATTTAAACTCTGCTAAGCGCGGGTCATCGGGCTGATAAACATTGCGCAAATCAACCATCACAGGCGTCTGCATAACAGATTTTAAACGCGCAAAATCCAGCGCGCGAAACTGATCCCACTCTGTCACGATGACCAATGCATCCGCATTTTTCGCACAAGTATAAGCGTCTTCGCAATAGGTCACGTCCTTGAAAATCTCTTTGGCTTCATGGACGGCTTCGGGGTCTGTGGCGCGGATAATGGCGCCTTGGGCTTGCAGGGTTTCGATGATGGCGATGGACGGACTATCGCGCATATCGTCCGTATTGGGTTTGAACGCTAGCCCTAAAACAGCGATCGTTTTTCCGTCGACAGAGCCGCCGCACGCCGCCACGACTTTGCTCGCCATGGAGGTCTTACGCGCCTCGTTGACGTCCGCTGTTGTGCTGATCAATCGCAGCGGCACATCATATTCTTCGGCTGTATGAATAATGGCGAGCGTGTCTTTGGGAAAGCATGAGCCACCATAGCCAGGCCCAGCATGTAAGAACTTCGAGCCAATGCGTTTGTCTAGCCCAATGCCCCGGGCGACCTCCTGCACATTCGCGCCCACGGCTTCGCAAAGATCGGCCATTTCGTTGATGAAAGTGATCTTCATCGCGAGGAATGCATTGGCCGCATATTTCGTCAATTCAGACGTGCGGCGCGATGTGAACATGATCGGCGTTTCGTTTATAAATAAAGGGCGGTATAGCTCTCGCATCACCGCTTTGGCGGGCGCTGAGTCTGTGCCGACGACAACACGGTCTGGGCGTTTAAAGTCATTGATCGCTGCGCCTTCGCGCAAAAACTCTGGATTAGATACCACATCAAATTTCGCGCTCGGATTGACTTCGCGTATGATTTCTTCGACGCGATCCCCTGTCCCGACGGGCACGGTCGATTTGGTGACAACCACAGTATAGCCCTTGATCAGCGCTGCGATTTCCTTGGTCGCCGCATAGACGTAGGTCAGGTCTGCAAATCCGTCGCCGCGCCGCATGGGTGTGCCGACTGCGATGAATACTGCGTCCGCCCCCTCCATAGCTTCGGCGAGATCTGTCGTGAAATTCAGACGGCCAGATTTGACGTTTTTGCGCACAAGGTCTTCTAGCCCCGGTTCGAAAATCGGGATGCCGCCAGCTTTCAGAGTTTCGACTTTTTTCGCGTCCTTATCGACGCAAACTACATCGTGTCCAAAATCTGCAAAACATACGCCGGAGACTAAGCCGACATATCCTGTACCCACCATGGTTATTCGCATTGTGTCGTCCTAGTTCATTCAGTGTATCGCAGTTCCTATGCCAGAGTTCGGAGATAACGCCTAGACCCAACACCGTTAGCTTTTGGCAATGCAGGGGTGACAATGGACGGGCTTAGCGCTACGTCCGAAGACAGAGTTTTTAATGTAGAGGCCCGCGCCATCCCGCATATTTCAGTCATCATAGTCAATTATAACGGCGGCGAATGGTTGGCGCGCTCTGTGCAATCTGTTGTGGATCAAACCTATGCTGATTTTGAGTGTTTTATCGTCGATAATGGCAGCACGGACGGCTCGCTAGATACCCTACCTCCCCTCGATGCGCGCTTTAAAATTATTGAAGCGGGCGAGAATTTGGGCTTTGCGAAGGGTAATAATCTGGCGGCGAAACAGGCTGCGGGCGAATGGCTGGCTCTATTAAATCCTGACGCATTTGCCTATCAAGATTGGCTAGAAAAATTGCTGGCAGCCACCAGAATTAGGCCCAATGTCACGATGGTCGGATCGACGCAATATATGGCGTCGGGCGGTGTGTTTGACGGGCTAGGCGATGAGTATCACGCCTTTGGCCTCGCTTGGCGGGCCGGGTTTGGGCACCCTATTTACGACGCAACAACGCGCGAATGTTTTGCGCCCTGCGGCGCTGGAGCCTTCTATCATGCCCCGACATTCCACCGCCTTGGCGGCTTTGATGAAAGCTTTTTTTGCTATCACGAAGATGTTGATTTGGGCTTTCGCATGCGGCTAGACGGGGGGATATGCGTGCAGTCAGCCGAGGCGAAAATCGATCATATCAGCAGCGGAATTTCAGGGCGGGCCAGCGAGTTTTCCGTCTATCACGGCACCCGCAACCGTATTTGGACGTTTCGGAAAAACATGCCGCACGCGCTCGCTATTCCGCTCTTCCCGTTTTTTCTCGCGACCAATCTGTTCGTGCTGACGTGGTCAGTGTTTCGCAAAGGGCGCTTCGCCCCAACCTTTCGCGGGATGCGGGACGGGTTCGCGGCAAAGGCTCTGATCCGCAAAAGTCCGCGCACAGCAAAGCGACGCGACATTGTTCAGGCTTTGGGCTGGAACCCAATCAAAGTCTATCGCCGCCTGCCCGTCCAGACCAACCCTATAATCCCAAAATAGTTGAACTCCCGTGAGCTGTAATCCTCACGGAAATGTGTATGACAAACACGGTCAGACGCGTTAGGAGCGACGCCATGAACGCCCCGATTGATCCTCAAAAATTCCGCAATCCCCAGACGACCGCTAAGGGGGAGAAGCGCGCGCAAGTCTTCTTTAAACGCCTCGACACGCTGTGGCTGAATACGGGGAGTCTTTGCAATATCGAATGCGCGAATTGCTATATAAAAAGCAGTCCCACCGCCGACCATTTCGTCTATCTCACACTTGACGATGTGACGCCCTATCTGGACGAAATAGATGCCATGGGCTTGGGCGCGATTGAGATTGGCGTGACGGGCGGCGAACCTTATTTAAATCCCAATATGATTGCGATTTCGGAGGCTGTGCTAGCGCGCGGACATTCCCTGCTGGTTCTAACCAATGCGATGAAGCCGATGATGCGCCCCCGTGTGCAGGCAGGCTTACTTGATCTGGCAAAGCGCTTCCCTGACAAGACGACGTTCCGCGTGAGTCTCGATCATTTCAGCGCAGCAGGGCATGATACGGAGCGTGGAGAGGGAAGCTTTGCGGTGGCACTGCGCGGCATGCGCTGGCTCTCTGATCACAACATGCCGATGAATATCGCGGGTCGCGCCATGTTTTCAGAGGACGAAGCTACGGCCCGCGCGGGCTACGATAAATTAATTACAGACCATAACTGGGCGATAGATGCCATGGACCCCGCGCAATTAATTCTCTTCCCTGAAATGGACGCAAGCGTCGATGTGCCAGAGATTACAGTCGCGTGCTGGGGCATATTGGATATTTCGCCCGACACGATGATGTGTTCAAATTCGCGCATGGTGGTCAAGCGCAAGGGCGAAGATCGCGCCAGCGTTTTGGCTTGCACATTATTGTGGGATGACACGCAATTCGAGATGGGGAAAACCCTGACGGAGAGCCTCGGTCCTGTCGCCCTTAACCACCCACATTGCGCGAAATTCTGCGTCCTCGGCGGCGCAAGTTGCTCGGCTTAGTCTTTAAAATGCTTGGATAGGCGCAAGCCTTGGGCTTGATAGTTTGAGCCTTCAGAGCCGTAGAGCGCGTCGGGTTTTGCGACGAGCGGTTCGTAGATTAGTTTTGCAATCGACTGCCCGTGACGCAGCAGGAACGGCACGTCCCGTCCGCGCACTTCCAGCACAGCGCGAGAGCCCGCGCCGCCCGCTTCGGCCACACCAAAACCGGGATCAAAGAAGCCGGCATAATGCGCGCGAAACTCGCCAATTTCTGGCGCGATGGGGGCCATTTCTGCGGCTTGGTCTTCGGGAATTGAGACGCTTTCCTTGCTCGCCAAAATGTAAAATTCTTCGGGGTCTAGCACTAATTCGCCTGTCGGTGCGGTTAGCGGCTCCCAATAATGTGCCGCACTATGCGCGCCTACCCCGCCAATATCGACCAGCCCCGCATGACGTTTCGCGCGGTATCCGATAACGGCCCCCGGTGCGTCGCCGTGCAAATCAATGCTGACGGTCTGTGTTGAGAGCTGTTGATGTTCACCGCGGCGCAATCGCATCTGCACCAAACGCTGCCCCGTCTTGACCAAGATCGGAAATGTGCGCGGCGCGACCTCGACATAAAGCGGGCCAGAATATCCTGCTGGGATCGCGTCAAACCGATCTGCCCCGTCGCAGATCACGCGCGTAAATACATCCAGCCGCCCCGTCGAACTTTTGGGGTTGGCGAGGCCCGCAATGTCGTCAGGTAAGTTCAGGCTCTGCCCAATCGGGATCAAATAGACGCAGCCCGTTTCCAACACCGCACCCTTTTTGAGTTTAAACTGATGCACGGTAACAGACGACAATGCGTCTTCGACCGTGCGCCCTTCACCTGGCAAGAAGCTGGCGCGGATGCGGTAAGCGGTCTGCCCGAGTGATAAGTCGAGGCTAGCGGGTTGTAATTGCGGCGCGGGGTGACCTTTGGATTTGAGCAAACCCGCGATGTGGCCTGACTTGGTCAAAGCCAAAATTTCTTGACGTGGTAAAATCCCAATAGACATGACAATCGACTAGCGATGGAACTCCCCTAAGACAAGAATGAAGTGCAAAAACTGAGTCCTAACTGGCTAAACCGCTTGCGGGCATCGTGGGAACGCGCCACAAAGCGATCGAGAGAAACAAGCTGACGTCGAATCAGCGCATTGAGAGAATGGACATCGTCATGAGCGATTCAGGGGATCTACACGCACACATCGCAATGTTCGAGCAACGCACAAATGACGTTATCGTCCGCGTTGAACCTGAATATCTGGCGGAGCAATCCAGCCACACCGACTCCCGCTATATCTGGGCCTATACCGTCGAAATCGACAATCAAAGCAATGAAGACTTACAAGTCACGGGCCGCTTTTGGCAGATCGCCGATAGTCGCGGTCACGTCCAAGAAGTGCGCGGGTCTGGCGTGGTTGGCGAGAAGCCAGTGGTCAAAGCGGGCGAAGTGTTTCGCTATACATCTGGCGCACCGCTCACGGCACCGTCTGGTATGATGCGCGGAACTTACCGCGTTGAAAACACCTCTGGCACAAGCTTTGACGTTGATATTCCAGCCTTCGTTCTGGACAGCCCGCATGAGGGACTTCGCGTCAATTAGGCTTATCGGGCATTGGTTAGGGGGCGCGTGGGTCGGGAGCGAATAGCTAGCTAAGACGCTCAACCGACCCTGCCAAACACCCCCCAGCGTTTGGCCTATCCTGTGTAAGTGCGGCAAAATGAACTTTCCCTGAACGCTACAATTCAGCCTTTGAAATTTGACCTTTGCGCCCTATGCAAAGTCATGGGATTTTACGCAAAACACATCCTGCCGCTCTGCCTCGACAAAGCTTGCGGCATTGGCCCGATCACGAAACAGCGCCAGAAGGTCGTGCCGCATGCGACGGGTGTCGTGCTGGAAATCGGGATCGGCTCTGGTCTGAACCTGCCGCATTATAATCCTGATAAAGTCACTCGCATCATTGGCGTGGACCCCGACGACCACATTTGGAAACGCAGCAATGACGCCCGCGCGGCCTGCCCTATTCCTGTCGAGCGGATCGGACTATCTGGCGAGGACATTCCGCTGGACACCAACGCCGCAGACACCGTCGTCGTGACCTATAGCCTTTGCACCATTCCTGACCCCGTCAAAGCTTTGCGAGAGATGCGGCGCATCCTCAAGCCTGGTGAACATATCCTATTCTCGGAACACGGCAAAGCTCCAGATGCAAGCGTCGCCAAATGGCAATCGCGCATTGATCCCGTCTGGAAGCGCATTGCAGGGGGCTGCCATAGCGGGCGGGACATTCCGCGCCTGTTCAAGCAAGCCGACCTGACATTCGATCGGCTTGACCAAATGTATATTCCCGGCCCCAAAATCCTGTCTTATAATTATTTCGGCGTGGCGCGTTAAACACACTTTAAAAATCCGCCCAAACGCCCTAGACCTCGCCCATGTCCAAAAAGAACAAAATCCAACGTCCCAAAGCTCGCCGCCCCAGAGGGTTTGAAGATCGCAGCGCAGAATCGCTTCGCGCGGAACGCCGCCTGATCAATGCCGCCTTTTCTGTCTATGACAGTTTCGGGTTCGAGCCGTTGCAGACGCCCGCCTTTGAATATGCCGATGCGCTGGGCAAATTCCTGCCGGATGAAGACCGTCCGAATGTCGGCGTGTTCGCCTTGCGCGATGATGACGAGCAGTGGATGAGCCTACGCTATGATCTGACCGCCCCGCTCGCCAGATATGTCGCCGAGAATTACGACGCCCTCGCCAAGCCCTATCGCCGCTACCAAGCGGGCAGCGTCTTCCGCAATGAAAAGCCTGGCCCAGGTCGCTTCCGCGAGTTCACGCAATGCGACGCAGACAGCGTAGGCGCAGCCAGTTCTGCCGCTGACGCCGAGATGATCATGCTCGCCGCGGAAGTCATGCGCGCCGCTGGCCTGAAAGACGGGCAATACGCCGTGCGGGTGAATAACCGCAAACTCCTCGATGGAATCCTAGAAAGTGCGGGCGTCCCCAATACAGACGCAGGCGCGGAGCAACGGCTCAAAGTCTTGCGCGCGATTGATAAACTCGACCGCCTTGGCGCGGACGGCGTCGAAGCCCTGCTCGGCGAGGGGCGTGAGGACGAGAGCGGTGACTACACGGACGGCGCAGGGCTTGATACCACCGCGATCAAAGCTGTGTTGGGCTTCGCGACCGCCCCGTCGGAAGACCGCGCGGCCACTATCCGCTCGCTCGAAAAACTGGTCGGACAAAGCGAGCGCGGCGCATCAGGCGTCAAAGAATTATCTGAGATCGACGCAATTCTCAACGCGACAGGCTTTGGCGATGACCGCGTGTCCTATGACACCTCCATCGTGCGCGGCCTCGGCTATTACACAGGGCCCGTCTTTGAGGCGGAACTCCTCGCTGATATTCGCGACCGCAAAGGCCGCCCCGTGCGTATCGGCTCGATTGGCGGCGGCGGACGCTATGACGATTTGGTCAGCCGTTTCCGCGGCCAGCAAGTCCCCGCGACAGGATTTTCCTTCGGCGTGTCCCGCTTCCTTGAGGCACTCGAACGCATGGACGCCCTGCAAGACGAGACCCGCCCGCCCGTTATCATTTGCGCCTTCGACAAAGCCCTCATGGGCGAGTATTTCAACATGGCGGCAGAACTCCGCGCGGCTGGCATCCGAGCAGAAGTCTTCATCGGCGCAGGCAATGTCACCAAGCAAATGAAATATGCCGATCGCCGCGGCGCGCAGATCGCCGTCCTCATGGGCAGCGACGAAAAACAAGCGGGCGAAGTCACCCTCAAAGACCTCTACCTCGGCGCCGAAATGGCCAAAGCTATCGAGTCCAATGAAGAGTGGAAAGAAGCCAGACCCGCACAGGAAACCGTGACGCGCGACGGCTTCGTCGCGGGGGTCCGGGGGATGTTGGGATAGTTGAAATAAATTTTCGGTGGTTACGTTCGCTTAGCCGATTATGGCTAAAAGACATCTACTCTACCCCCACCTCAACCACTGCATCCTCCACGCCGAACTCGCCCGCCAGCCGCGCTTTAATCGCGCCTTGAACGGCTCCGACTGACGCTCGCGCGCCCGCCACGGCGACCACCGTGACCACGGGGCGTTCGGGGGTAATAGACCAAGTTCGGATCTCTGTGATCTCTTGAAGGTCTGGGATATGGGCGGCGAGGTCGGCTTCTATCTTGCGGCGGTCAAGCGCTGCAGGGGCGCCTTCGAGGAGGACGTGGGCGCTCTCTTTGACCAGACTGTAAGCGGAGCGCAAGATCAACAGCGCGACCAGCACGGAGAGGATCGGGTCAGCCATGACCCATCCCGTTTTCCAGATGATAATCGCCGCCAATATCGCGGCCGCCGAGCCGAGCAGATCACCAAGCACATGCAAAACCGCCCCGCGAATATTGAGGTTATGCTGATCCGCGCCGCGCAAAATCCACAGCACGATCAGGTTCACAAGTAACCCGCCCACGGCCACGGCAAACATCGGCCCCGCGAGGATATTGACGGGGGATTGGATGCGGTGGACGGCTTCCCACACGATCCATGCCGCGACCAGAAATAGGGTCAATCCGTTGATGAAAGCGACCAAAATCGACACGCGGTCATAGCCAAATGTGTAGCGCGAGTTCGCGGGGCGGCGGGCGATCATAAATGCACCCCACGCCATCGCTAAGGCGGCGAAATCTGTGAGCATATGCCCCGCATCGGCTAGCAAAGCGAGGGAGCCAGAGATCAGCCCACCCACCACTTCCACCAGCATGAACAGCCCAGTTATAATGGCGGCAATAGCGACCCGTTGGCGATTGGTCCCGTCGACTTTGGGAGCGTGGGAATGGCTATGGCCGTGATCATGGCCATGATGATCGTGATGCGGTTTTGGCGTCTCGCTCATATCAGGCACGGATCACGGAGTAGGCGATCATTTGCTGCGTTTCGGCTTGGTGCCTTGGTCGAGCTTGACCGTGATTTCGGCGGGCTGGCGGATATTGATATCGCGCTGCGGGAACGGAATTTCGAGACCGTATTTTTCAAGCGCCGTATGCAACGCCCAATTATACGCTGCATTGACGCCGCCAGGGCGGGACACGGCTTCGGGCTTGAGCCAAACAACTAATTGATAGTTCAAGCTGGAATCGCCGAATTGCACAAGCCACACATCGGGCGCATGATTGGGATCTTCCCAATCTGTCCACTCGACCTCTTTGGCGGCTTCTAGCGCTGCCTTTTTCACAACCTCTTTGTCGGTGCCGTAAGCAACGCCGAAATCAATCCGCAAGCGGCGGCGCGGATCGCGGAGTGTCCAGTTAATAACCTGGGCTTTGATGAATTCTTCATTCGGAACAAGGATGTCGACGCTGTCATTCGTGGTGACGAGTGTGGAGCGAATATTGATCTCTCGCACTTGGCCGCGCACCCCTGATTGAAGCTCGATAAAGTCACCGACTTTGATCGATTTCTCAAACAGGATAATGATGCCAGAGATAAAGTTAGAGAAAATAGATTGCAGGCCGAAACCCACACCGAAGGCAATCGCGCCGGAGAAGAAGGCGAAGGCCGTGAGCGGAATACCAACAGAGCCCAGCGCAATCATAACCGCCAAGATCATCAGGCCGATTTTCGCAACTTGCCCTAGCAGGCCCGCCATAGACGGTGTTAGGCGCGGCGTAGACCGCACTTGCGTTTGCACCGCATTGCCCGCCACGCGGCCAAACCAGAGCGCAAAGCTCGCCACGACGAGGCTGGTGATCACTTGCAAGACAGAAATCCGCGTGCCGCCAACCGTCACCGCCGCTGACTCCAGAGCCGCTGTCACGGGCGTCAATAATTTCACGATGTAAAGCGCCGCTATCCCCCAGGCGATCAAGGAGATGAGTGTCCTGAGCGGGCCTTCTTCCATATTCCGCGTCAGCAGCCGCACAACAATCGCAGCATTGGTCAAGCTCGCCGCAATGCGTAAAATATCATTGGGCAGATCAACACCACGGAAGATAAACATGGCAATCCAGAGAAAGATCACCGTAATCGCTGGCCAGATAATGCCTTCAATAGCGTGCAGGATTTTGTAGATTATGTCCTGTGTTTCGCGCTTGTCTATCCGCGCTCTGAGGCGGGCTTTCGGGCGGCGAGACGCGACCCATGCGAGCAAGGCAGCCGCCAAAATCGCGAGGATTTGCCAGACGGAAGATATAGACATTAGCTGGTCCAGCGCCGCTTCGACCCAGCTTCGTGCGGCCTCGAACATGTCTTGAAAGGATTGTTGCGCGACAGCTTCGGTCGCTTCAATAGCCTCTTCTGCGACTTGCTTTGTATCTTGGGCCACGTCTAGCTATCCACTTCTGCGTCGAGCGCATTGGCGATAATGAAGTCGCGGCGCGGCTCCACAACATCGCCCATTAACTTGGTGAACAGATCGTCCGTTGCATCTGCCGCTTCGACCCGCACTTGCAGGAGGGAACGGGCGTTGGAGTCGAGTGTGGTTTCCCATAATTGATCAGGATTCATCTCGCCCAGGCCTTTATAGCGTTGGATTTTAAAGCCCTTGCGACCGCCTTCAAAGATCACTTCCAGCAGTTGCGACGGGCCAGACACATAGATCGGGTCATCATCGCCCCGACGGAAAGTCGCCGTGCCAGAATAAGTCTCGGCCAGAGCAGGCGCGAGTTTGTGCAGACGCCGCGCATCAGAGCTGTCGCGGAAGCCGTGGCGCAAGACCACGCGATCCGTGACACCGCGCACATCGCGTTCTAGCACCAGCGCGCCATCATCGTCATACCGCCCTGCCCAACCGTCTTCACCTTCATCGGCGATCAGGTCGAGGCGCACAATCGCGCGGTCAATTGCGGCTTGGCTTTCTTCCACATCCAGCGCGCCCGCAATGGCGAGTTGCGAAATAACAGAGTCTGGCGAGCGGTGTTTCATGCGCTTGACGAGGCCTTGCGCTTGTAAGGCTTCTTTGGCGATCCGCTTCAGATCTTCGCCCGACACAACCGCGCCGCTATCGAGCGTCAAGGTCGCGTCTTTGCTGCCCGCATCGATCAGGTAATCATCTAATTCAGATTGGTCTTTGAGGTATTGCGTGCTTTTCCCGCGCTCAACTTTATAGAGCGGAGGTTGCGCGATATAAAGATAGCCGCGCTCAATCAGCTCTGGCATTTGGCGATAGAAAAACGTCAACAGCAGCGTCCGAATATGCGCGCCGTCAACATCGGCATCGGTCATAATAACGATCTTGTGGTAGCGGGCTTTGTCAGCGTCAAAGTCGTCACGGCCAATGCCTGTCCCGAGCGCCGTAATCATCGTGCCGATCTCTTGGCTAGAGAGCATGCGGTCAAATCGGGCGCGTTCGACATTGAGGATTTTACCCTTGAGCGGCAAGATCGCTTGGTTCTGACGGTCCCGCGCCTGTTTCGCAGAGCCCCCCGCAGAGTCGCCCTCCACGATGAAGATTTCAGACAGCGCCGGATCGCGCTCTTGGCAATCGGCGAGCTTCCCTGGCAGTGACGCGATATCCAGCGCAGATTTGCGGCGGGTCAGGTCACGCGCTTTGCGGGCGGCTTCACGGGCGGCGGCAGCTTCGGCGATTTTTTGGATCAGGACTTTGGCTTCTGCTGGATGTTCTTCAAACCACTCGCCAAGGGCTTCGTTCATCGCACTTTCGACGACGGGGCGGACTTCGGAGGAGACGAGCTTGTCTTTGGTCTGGCTGGAAAATTTCGGGTCAGGGACTTTGACGGACAGCACGCAGGTCAAGCCCTCGCGCGCATCATCGCCGCTGATCTGTACTTTCTCTTTTTCGCGGCGCCAGAAGCGGCGGCGTATTTATTGACGGTGCGAGTCAGCGCCCCGCGGAAGCCCGCCAAATGCGTGCCGCCATCGCGTTGCGGAATGTTATTCGTGAAGCAGCGGACATTTTCGTGATAGCCGTCATTCCACCACAGCGCAGCCTCTACCGTGATCCCGTCAACTTCGCGCATGACAGAAATCGGCTTGTCCAGAAGCCCGACTTTATTGGCGTCCAAATGACGGACAAAGGCCTCAATCCCGCCTTCGTAATACAGCTCGGTCACGACGTCTTCTTCGGGGCGCTCATCCGTCAGAATGATCATCACGCCAGAGTTTAGGAACGCCAATTCGCGCAGACGCCGCTCCAACGTGTCGCGATCAAATTCGACCATGGTGAAAGTTTCTTCCGATGGCAGAAAGCGCACACGCGTCCCCGTCAGCGTCCGTGTCGTGCCGTCGCGGCGATTATCAATCGGCGCATCACCGACAATCTTGAGCGGGGCTAAGCTGTCACCGTGCGAAAATTCCATGTAATGCTCTTTCCCGTCGCGCCAGATCGTGAGCTGTAGCGACACCGACAAAGCGTTGACCACGGACACGCCCACACCGTGCAGACCGCCCGAGACCTTGTAGGAGTTCTGATCAAATTTGCCGCCCGCATGGAGCTGCGTCATGATCACTTCGGCGGCAGACATGTTTTCTTCGGTATGGATTGCGACAGGGATTCCGCGCCCATTATCGCGCACAGAGCAAGAGCCGTCCGTGTGCAAAGTCACCTCAACCCGGTCCGCATGACCTGCCAAACTCTCATCAATCGAGTTATCGACAACCTCATAGACCATGTGGTGCAAGCCAGAGCCGTCATCCGTGTCCCCGATATACATGCCGGGACGTTTGCGGACGGCGTCTAAGCCTTTGAGAACTTTGATAGAATCGGCGCCATATTCTGGCTGCGGTGATGCGGGTTCGGCCATGCAAATATTTCCTTACGAATCGTCTAAAATATAGGCGACCGCAACGCAAATTGCACGGATAAAACCGAATTTTAAGCGGTTAGGCGCTCACCGCCACTGGCATGTGACGCGCCTTAAACGATGTCATTTTCTGCCGCGTTTCGCACCACAGGGCGAGCTTGACGCATTTGAAGCTATCCCACAGTGTCAACCGCCCGACCTGCGTGAGCTCGGGATGGGCTTTGAGAATTTTCGGCAGGTGATAAAACGGGATGCGCGAAGACAGATGGTGGACGTGATGGACGCCGATATTGCCCGTTACCCACATCAACCATTTCGGCAGATCATAATAAGAGCTGCCGTGGAGCGCCGCCTCTTCGCGGGACCAATCGCCTGTGCGCGACCAATGGGTTTCGTCAAATTGGTGCTGCACATAGAACATCCAAACGCCGATCGACGCGCCGACCAAGATAGTTGGAATTTGGATTAGCAGAAACGCTTTCAATCCCACGCCCCAAATCATGAGGCCATAAAGCAGCGCGACACCCAAGTTCGTCGTCATCGTGCTAATCCAAGGCTTTGTGCGTTTCATCTCGCCAAGCGGGAGGCGTTGCGCGAGCATAAAAACGTAGGCTGGGCCGACGCCGAACATCACGACAGGATGGCGATAGGCACGGTATTTCAGCTTCCCCCAGCGCGAGAGCGCTTCATATTCCGCGACGGTCAGCGTGACAATATCATCGCCCATGCCGCGACGATCCAGATTGCCTGACCCCGCATGGTGGAGCGCATGGCCTCGTTTCCAATGATCATAGGGCGTCAGGGTCAAGATGCCGATAAACCGCCCTACCCAGTCATTGGCTTTTTTGTTCGAAAAATAAGAGCCGTGTCCGCAATCATGCTGCACGATAAACAGGCGCACGACGAGCGCACCCGCTGGCACAACGCCGATCAGCGCCCAATACTGCCCCGCATAAAGCAAGCCCCACATCCCCGCCCAGAGCGCGAGAAACGGCACGAGCGTGATGAGCAACTCAAAGACCGCGCGGCCGTTTTCAGCAATGCGATAAGGCGCAAGGCGCGCAAACCAAGTCTTGGCGGTTGAGGGCATGTATATCTCCAGCAGGATAAAACGACGTCCTCGTTATCCTGCACAACGATTCGGTTAATGGCGAATTACGATGACGTCATTTTGTAACTCGGGTGATCACGATAGCGTCATGATCTGTTGGCGCTTCCCAGCGATCTTCCATGAAGTCAAACATATCGCGGGGAACGTCCATAGCAAATGTTTCGCCCCGCGACGTATTGCGCGACTGTACGCGCCGCCATCGCTCCTCAGCGTCTATATCAATCCAGTGAAGATTTGGGGTTATGTTGACGCCCTTAGCGAGGTCAATAAATTTGGCGCGATGGTCAGTTGTCGTGAAACCGAGGTCAAAAATCACAGGCGTCTTCAGGGCGATCATTTGCAGAGTATTGGCCCACATCTGCGCCTCGACCCGCGCAATACGTTCCATGACCCAATCAAAATCGGGCGGCTCTGGCGCGTCCATCCAGAACAGCGCCGTCATCCAATCATCGATAGAATAGCGCACGCCGCCAATCTCATCCGCTAAGGCCCGCGCATACGTCGTCTTACCCGCGCCCGTGCCGCCCGTTATGAGATGAATGAGGGTCGTTGTCTTACGCCTGCCGTTCGTGGAATTGGCCGTATTTGCGGTATTTGCCGAGGTAAGTCGGCAAGATCGCCTCAACCGTTTCGGGTTTAATGCCGAGCGCGTCGAAGCCGAGGGCATCGGGGGCGACGACATTGTCTTTCTTCAAATTCGTGACCTGATCCCGCGTCAGGAACGGATCAACAAAGGGCAGCATGCCAGACATTTCACCCGCAAAGCCCATCATATTGGCAGCGACCCAGGGCACAGGGATAAGAAGCCGCTTGCGGTCAATCTCGGCCAGCATCAGCTTCATCAACTCTTTGAAGGAATAGACGCGCGGGCCGCCCAGCTCATATGTCTGACCTGATGTGCCTTGAGTAATGCGCAGCGCAATCGCTTCGGCCACATCTTCGACAAAGACAGGCTGGAATTTCGTATTTCCGCCACCGATCAGCGGTAAAGGCGGCGGGATTGGGGACGGCATTGTCGCCATCTTGGCGAAGCGATTGAAGAACTGATCTTCGGCCCCAAAGATAATTGAGGGGCGGAAAATATCGGCCGTTGGCACGGCTTGGCGCGTCAGGTCTTCGCCTTCGCCTTTGGTGCGGGCATAGTCGCTATCGGAGTCTTCGTCCGCACCAATTGCCGAGATATGCGCGTAATTCGTCACGCCAGCCTCTGCGGCGGCACGGGCGACGGTGTCCGCTCCCTTGACGTGCAATGCCTCAAAAGACTGCTTGCCGCCTTCGAACAAAACCGCGACGAGGTTGATCACAGCGTCGGAGCCTTCGATCGCGCGGCGCACGGAATTTTCATAGCGCAGATTGGCTTGCATCAACTGCACTTGCCCGACACCGCCGATGACTTTCAGGTCATTGGCCGTATGCGGACGACGCACAGGGACGCGCACACGCCAGCCCTTGGCCACCAAAGCCCGCACGACATAACGCCCCAGAAATCCTGAGCCGCCAAAGACTGTCACCAAACCGTTTTTCATTGAAATTATCCGTGTTGAATTTGGGCGCAGAATTAGCCGAGTCACGCCGCGCTGTCTATGTGCTATTTCGGCCCGCACCTTTTGCGCTAGCAAATTGCTCTAACCAAGCGTTCGCAGCGCCCTCAATCAAATCCAGCACATGCTCAAACCCCTGATCGCCGCCGTAATACGGGTCAGGTACATTGCGCTCGGTCTGCTCTGGCGATAGGTCCAGCAAGCGGCGGAGTTTATGCGCATGCTCTGGCGGGCAGCGCTGTTGCAACTCACGCAGATTGGCCGCGTCCATCGCGTAAATTTGATCGAACTTGGCGAAGTCGTCATTGTGGACCGCCCGCGCGGTCTGCCCCGCAAAGCTATAGCCGCGCGATTGTCCTGCGGCCCGCGCGCGAGGGTCGGGCGGATTGCCCGCATGCCACGCGCCTGTCCCCGCGCTTTCAATGACAACATCCGCTGGCAACCGCGCACGGAACACCGCCTCCGCCGTCGGAGAGCGACAAATATTCCCAAGACAAACGAAAAGCAAAGATGTCATAGAGGGGTTATGTCAGACCCACTCCACATTGTCATCTTAACGGGCGCAGGTATTTCCGCCGAAAGCGGGATAGAAACCTTTCGCAGTGAAGGCGGCCTCTGGGAGCAATATCCGATCGAGCAAGTCGCGACCCCCGAGGGCTTTGCGGCTGACCCCGCCCTCGTCCATCATTTCTATAATATGCGCCGTGCCGCGCTAAAAGTCGTGGAACCCAACGCTGCGCATCTGGCGCTGGCAGAGCTGCAAACGGGGTTGGAAGCGCGGGGCGGCTCGCTGACGATCATCACGCAAAACGTCGATGATTTGCACAGCCAAGCGGGCGCGCGCGGCGTTATTCACATGCACGGCATCCTGACCTCGCTATTCTGCTCCGCCTGCGATCACCGCTTTGATTGGGTGGATGATGTGGCCCACGACATGCCCTGCCCCGCGTGTCAGACAACGGGAGGCCCCAATAAATCTGTCGTGAGGCCAGACATCGTCTGGTTCGGCGAGATGCCCTACGAGATGGACGTGATCGAAGCGCGGCTTCGG